>NZ_JBSHNT010000161.1:0-287330 GCF_053601615.1 Pontimicrobium sp. MEBiC06410 | reverse complement strand
TCTTTATTTTTTAGACTACGATATCGATGAGTGCTTACCTTGGCATTCGACATTAAGTAGAACGCGTCAATTATTTCCAGAAGCAATCTTCGAAACGGTATTTACAAAAGTATTGAGTTTATGTATAGACAACGGTATGGTCAGTGGGCATACCCAAGCAATAGACTCAGCACCTATAAAAGCAAATGCCTCTATGGATAGTTTAGAGTTAAAAGTCCCAGAAGAAGACTTAGAAAAGCACCTACAAAAACTAAGGCATATAAGCCAGCGAGATAAACAAAGTCCTATTCGAAAAGTACAGACAAATAAGGCCAGTAAAGAAACGCAAACCATTAGTGCAACCAATAAAGAGTTACAAGCTATTGTAAGTAGAACTAAAAAATGGGCAAGAGAGCAAGACCAAAGACCTGGAGCAGGCAATAAAGGCAGCCGTTATACTAGTAACAAAACCCATTACAGTCCAAGTGACCCTGATGCCAGAATAAGTGTAAAACCAGGTAAGGCGAGAAAGCTAAATTACCTCAGTCAGCTTACTGTAGATACAGGACATCATGTAATAACCGATATTAAAGCCTATCATGCCGATGGCAAAGACAACCAACAATTACAAGATATCACTACTCGTGTACAAAAGCGGCTTTGGAGATCTGGTTTGTTATGGGAAAACTGTGTAGCCGATACAGGTTATAGTAGCGGAGAAAACTATGCCTTTTTAGAACGTAAGGAGCTTAAGAGTTTTATTCCTCCACATGGTACTTACAAAGGCGGACCAAAAGGTTTTACATATAAAGAACAAGAAGATCATTATGTGTGCCCACAAGGTAAAATAGTCCCCTTTACAAAAACCTTTATAGAAAAGAAAAACCATACAAAGAAAAAAGAATACAGAGCCTCTAAAAAGGTGTGTATAGACTGCCCTATTAGAAGTCAATGCTTAGGGAAATCTGCACAAGAAAAGAAATTTACTATTACGTATTACCGAGCAGAATATGAGCGAAACATAGCAAGAGTAAACTCTAAACAAGGACGTTATATGAAACGTAAACGGCAAAGTACAGTAGAACCAGTTTTTGGAACACTCACACAATTTATGGGACTCAGGAAAATAAACACCATAGGTATAGCGCAAGCAAATAAGGTTATGCACTTGTCTGCTATAGCATATAACTTGAAAAAATATTTGAAATTTATAAATAAAACTGTAAAAAGTGGTGCAAGCACTCAAGTTTCTATTATTAAACAAAACAACATGTTTTTACAACATATAAGCATCTTTTTATAGGGTCTAAAAATTTAACTTAGTTTGTCTTAAAAAACACAAAAGCCTCTTAAAAGAAGCTTGTAGAAAATTATTTTATGTGAAATTATAGGCTTGTGCAACGGTCACCATTGTTGTGTGCAGTATTTATTGTTGTTCAATTTTTATTTTAAAACTAATATTTGGTGTTTCATTACCATAATAATGATAAATTCTGACGTAATGTGTGTAGCCATTATTTTCAGAATGGTCAGCAAAAGTTTCAGAGCCACCATAAGAGTTAGAATTGGCAACATAAGAACTTTGATTCCATTGTGTGTAATAAATACCACCACAACTAAATTTATGTCCAATTACTGGGTCAAAATTATTACTAACATCTGTGATTTTTATATCAATATCACCTACAAATCCCGAAGGTTCATTAAATTTAACCCAAAAACCTCTTACATTTTCACCATTTGAACTCTGCCCATCTATAGGACTTGAAGCTCCATAATCTGCGACATCAATATTTACATCATATTCAGTGTTTAATTGTAAAGTTGGTGCACTATTACAAGAATCAGCTGGTGTGATTGAATTATTACCACCAGAACCTGAATTGTCAAAACTAATTGTCATCGAATTGTTAGAAGTAATAACTTCATTTGATACTTGTTCAACAACTACTTCTACAGTATGATTGCCATTATAAGGAAATTCATAGTCGTTTAGATATTCTGTATCATCTTCGTTTACATCTAAAGGATATGATGCTTCATCTGAACCTACTTGATTACCATTAACATAATATCTTATATTGATAACTTCATTATTTGGTGTAGATTCATTTCCAACATTTTTTACTCTAGTATTTATTTCCCAGTTTCCATTTGATTCCTCATCGAACCAAATATCTTCTATTTTTAAATCTGAATTTCCAGTATTGTTATTGTCAACCCCATTTCCAGATAAAGATACTGTTCCGCTACCATTATCGGCATTATTTCCTATTGTTATTGTCTCATTATAATTTTGAACTTGTGTAGGATTAAAAGTAATATAGATTGTCATATCATTACTTGGTGTAATAATACCAGTTTGTGGATTTACAACATTAAAAATATTATTATTTGAAGAAGTAATGTTTGTTACATTAAAATCTGAATTACCTGTATTAGTTATAGTGAATGACATTTGTGAAGAAGTTGTATTTATTTGTGTGTCATTAAAGTTTATGTTGTTAGGTGTAATTTGAATGGTGCTATTTCCCGAATTATTATCAATTCCAGTACCTGTCAGAGAAATTGTACTATCTGCATTATTTTCAATTGTTATTGTGCCATCATATGATTGTACTTGCGTTGGATTGAATGTAACATAGATAGTCATTTCGCCAGTAGGTGTAATAACTCCAGTTTGTGGGTTTACAATAGTGAAAATATTATTATTTGAAGATGTAATACCAGAAACATTAAAATTTTCATCACCTGAATTTGTAATTGTAAATGACATTTGTGAAGAAGTTGTGTTTATTTGTGTATTACTAAAGTTAATATTTCCAGATAATGAAATAGTAGAATTTCCTGAAGATTGACAATTACTATTATCTAAATATGACCTTGTGTTTCTGGCATAATTAGCAACATTTATCATTTGTCCATTTGTGAAAATAGCCCTGCAATCGTTTCCAGAAGGACGAGCATAACCATAAGACATAATGTTAGATACATCTTGTTCGTTGAGAATAAAAGGGTCGTTTGCTCTATCTAATAAGTCTCCAGTATATTCGCAATTATTGTTTACAATAAAGCCTCTGGTAAGCTTCGGATCTGGTGCTGTATCCGCAACTAAATCTCCAGTGGTTTCTCTATTTTCAACATTTCCGTTGACTAGTTCATATGTAAGTATCGTATTGGATGGACCGTGTGTATGTATTAATCCAAAATAATGACCTACTTCGTGTTCAGAAGTAGCCCATTCATCAGATGTTCTATCGTTTTTTATAACAACGAAATCATCAGTAATGTTGTTGCTGAAATTTGTATGATATCCATTAATACCACTATTACCATTAATTTCGTTAACAAAATAAATGTTAAGTGTGTTGGTAACATTATGTGTATTTAGTATTTCATTTCTCGTTCCAACATTATTAGAATTAATATCATAAATATTAGTGTCGTTAATTGTTTTTATATCACAAACTATAAAATTCAAATTAGCTTCTGAAAAAAGTGTATTGAATCTGTCGATTAATTCACTAATCCTACCACCAGGAATGGTATTTCCAGTGAAATCACTTTTGGTAACTAGATGAAAAGTAATAGGAATTTCCATTTCTTGAGTGTTGTTTATATCAAACTGTGAATTATGAAATAAGTCTATTAGTTGGTCATACTGGGTTTCAGTAATAGGGTCGGATATTTCAAAATCATTTTCTGTTGTTATTCCTCGAACTAGTGAAATTGATACTGTATTATTAGCCAAATTAGAGTCAAAATATTTATTTTGAAATTCTTGTTTAAAATTAATTGTAGCCGTAACAATCGTTGAATCAGAATTAAAAACTAAAAATTTATTTAGTTCATTTTCTATAATGCGTTTCCATTATTGTAAGTTAATGCATTCTCTATTTTATTAGCAAGTTCAATATTATCTGTCCAATAGATTACACTTTCAGATGTTATAACTGATATGTCTGTTGTAACTGGTTCAGGTGCTGTTTCTTCGTCTTTAGAGCAACTGTTTACTAAAAGTAATAAAACTATTATTGCAATGAAATAGTGAATTTTTTTCATAATACTTGATTTAGTTCGGTAATGTAAGTGTATATACTTTTTTATTTTATTCTTAATGAAAATCTGTTCATTTCTAGTGAGAATGTTAGTCTATATTGCCCACAACGTTAGTATATAAGTACCTACTCAAAAAAGTACTGATAACCGCCTTAAAATAGGAGGTTATCAGTACTTATTGTGTTTTTTTAACATAACCAGTAAATGGGTGGTTATGCGTACCTTTTAATAATTATTTAAAGATATAACTTTTATTAGACCTATACAATACGTATATCTACGTATATTTTTTAAGTCTAAAGAATAGGGGAAAGCTGTCGTTTTTACTTTTAGTCTTAGTAATTTTAATTATAAATACACAGAAATAGTCATAACTAACAATGTAAAGCCTATTAAAATGAATAATAAAGGTAAAACAAACTTTAACCATTTATCGTAGCCCACTTTTACAACGGCTAAAGATGCTAAAATTAAGCCTGTAGGGTTTATAATAGCAAATAGTCCCATACCATATTGGTAAGCATTAACCACAATGTCTCTGCCCACACCAACAGTATCTGCTATAGGAGACATAACTGGCGTAGTTAAAACGGCCATTCCCGAAGAACTTGGTATAAAAAACGATAAAGCACCATATACTAATACCATAACATTAGCAAAAATACCTTTAGACATTCCTGTTGTTAAATCGCTTGCATAATATAACATGGTATCACTTATTAAACCGTTTTCCATAATAACCGAAACACCTCTTGCTATTCCTATAATTAAGGCAACACCTAATAAATCGCTAGCACCTTTTACAAAGGTTTCTACAAAGTCTGTTTCTTTTATTTTGGTGATAACTCCAATAACAACGGCGCCGACTAAAAATACGGCTGTCATTTCTAAAAACCACCAATCTAGCATAGAGACTCCAATAATCATAACCACAAAGCATAATCCAAAAACTAATAAAGCTAAACGTAAACGTGTAGTAAACTGCACCGTAGTTTCTGTAGAGTTGCCAAATAAGGCTTCAATTTGAGATTTCTGGTTATAAAGAATAGAGGTTTCTGGATTATTCTTAACACGTTTAGCATAACGCATAATATAAATTATCGCAATAATAAGGCACAGTGTTAACATTATAATACACCCTATTAATCCTGTTGTCCAGTTTATGCCAGAGGCATTGCTTGCTATTATAGTACTAAACGGATTTACAGTAGAACACATAGTACCAATACAAGACCCCAAATAAATAGAAGCTAAAGGCACCATAGCATCGTATTTAGCCGCTAGAAATATAGGGATTAAAATAGGGTAGAAGGCTATTGTTTCTTCAGCTAGACCAAAAGTAGTACCTCCAATGGCAACTAATAGGGTTACCATTACAATTAGTATAAATTCGTAGCCTTTTAAAGCATTAGCTAACCAAGATATAGCAGCATCGAAAGCGCCTGTTTTATTAATAATACCAATAAGTCCTCCTATAATAAGCACCAGAAATATAATATCTGCAGCTTCAATAATTCCTTGTATTGGCGACTTTATAAAGTCTGTTACGCCTTATGGTTGCGCTTCTAGTGTTTTATAGGTATTTGGAATATTTATAGGTTTATATAGTTCTCCACTAGTAAATTTTTCTAAGGGAATTTTTATAGCTAACGTCTCTAGAGTTTCTTCAGTTGCTTTTAATGTTTTAGTGCCTTCTATACCTGTTTGTATAAAAGTATGGTCTGCCTTGTTGTATAATAATGTATCATATTTACCAGCGGGTACAAGCCACGTTAATAGTGTTACTAATCCTGCAATAATAATTAATATGGTTTGTGCTGTTGGGAATTTTATGTTCTTCATTTTAAATAACAGTCTCTTTTTGTAATAAAATTGGTTTTAAATTTTAATAAAATTAAAGATAGTATTATTTTACACTTATAATAATTTTAGACACTTATAAAATATGAATGTAGCTATTCATGATAGTTGGAAAACACATTTACAAGACGAATTTAATAAACCATACTTTAAAGAGTTAATAGCGTTTGTAAAACAAGAATATACTAGTACAACTTGTTTTCCTCCTGGAAAGCTCATATTTAATGCTTTCGAAAAATGCCATTTCGAGGATTTAAAAGTCGTTATTATTGGTCAGGATCCTTACCATAACTATAATCAAGCAAATGGGCTTTGTTTTTCTGTAAATGATGGTATAGCGCATCCGCCATCGTTAATTAATATTTTTAAAGAGATTGAAACCGATTTAGGAATACCGTATCCTAAAAGTGGAAATTTAGAACGTTGGGCGGAGCAAGGTGTCTTTTTATTAAATGCAACATTAACCGTACGTGCGCACAATGCGGGGAGTCATCAAGGTAAAGGTTGGGAAACTTTTACAGATGCTGTGATTAAAACCATAAGCGAACATAAAACCGATGTTGTGTTTTTGCTTTGGGGTGGCTTTGCTAAAAAGAAATCTAAATTAATAGACGCCAGTAAACATCATATTTTAACCTCTGGGCATCCATCTCCGTTAAGCGCTAATAGAGGCTATTGGTTTGGGAATACTCATTTTAGTAAAACAAATGCTATTTTAAAAGAGAACAGTTTAAAAACGATTGAATGGTAAAGGGTTTAATTTGGTTTTTAATAGTATTATAGCTTATAAGTTAAATCTTTATAATCCCATTTTTCAGGAATAATATTTAATGCTAATAATTGATCTTGTACATTATTAATAGTGTCTTTGTCTATGAGCTCTTGAGACCATTCGGTTAAACTTAACCACTCTTGTACGTCCTCTAATTCTTGCTCGTATCTGTTGGCAATCATTTTATCGATGCTTGGGATGTCTTTAAACTCTGCAGTAGTGGTGTTTACAATGTTTAAAATGGTTTTTGCATCATCTTCATTTGTTTTTAAAAAGTCTTCTCTTACTGCTATAACAAAACAAGGCCAAGGAGAAGGGCAGTTGCCCACACGCCTAAAGGTGCCATCATCTACCAAAGGTTTTGTGGTAAACTTCTCCCACATAAAATAATCGGCTTTACCAGCTGTTAAGCCTTCAATGGCGCCATCTAGATTTCTTATAACTTCAAAATTTAAATCTTTGTCTAGATTCCATTTGTTATTTTGTGCATTTATATAGGCCATTAAATGTGAGCCTGAACCGTAACGGCTTATTGCTGCTTTTGTTCCTTTTAGTTCCTTAATAGTATTGTAATTAGAGTTTGCAGCAACGTGAATGCCCCAAATTAGTGGAGTTTGTACAAAGGTTTGTACAATTTTACTTTTATTACCAGCAATTATATCTTTAATAATACCTTCGGTAAGTATAACTGCCATATCTATGTCTCCATTACGAAGTCCTTTACACATAGCACCAGTTCCGCCAAAATAATCTTTCCAACGTAAATTGATGTCTTTTTCTTTGTATTCACCGTTTTTTAAACCTAAATACCAAGCTAAATTAAAATGTTCTGGAACGCCTCCAATATTAATTTGTTTCATATCTATAACTCGAGAAAGCGAGTGCCTTTTTTACTATTTCCTTAATAAATGGAAAAATACTTACTCAACTAATTTATTTAAAGTATAAAGAATTAAATCTTCAACTACAGCTTTAGGATTATCGCTAAACTCACCAGTGGCTCTGTTAGCAATAATAGCATTCATAGATAGTGCTTTATGTCCTAAAAGTGCAGATAAGCCGTAAATACCTGCAGTTTCCATTTCTAGATTTGTTATTGGTCGACCTTCATAGCTAAAACTTGCTAATTTATCATTTAAACTGTTATCTTGTATTGGAAGCCTTAAAATACGACCTTGAGGGCCATAAAACCCTACATTGGTAGCTGTAAACCCTTTGCGTGTTTTATTAGAGTCTAGCTTGTTTAATAAAGTATCATTACATTTTACAACATAGGGGCTGGATTTATCCGAGAACCAATTGGTATGCTCCATTAAAGCATTAGAAATAGCTTTATGTTGTACATGTTCGCTATTATAAAAATGCAATAAACTATCAAAACCAGTGGCATATTCACTAATTAAAAAAGAATCAATAGGAATTTCTTTTTGGATGGATCCAGATGTTCCTATTCTAATAATATCAAGGCTTGTTAAGTTTGGTTTTAATTCTCTAGTTTCTAAATTAATATTCACTAGGGCGTCTAGCTCGTTAAAAACAATATCTATATTATCTGTACCTATTCCTGTTGATATAACTGTAATAGCTTTGCCTTTATATGTGCCTGTTTGCGTATGAAATTCTCGTTTATGTGTTTTAAAATTTATAGTATCAAAATGCTTAGTTACCGCCTCTACACGATCTGGATCGCCAACCGTAATAATTGTATTGGCAATGTGTTCTGGACGTAAATTTAAATGATAAACACTACCATCTGGGTTGAGTATTAATTCTGAATCTTTTATAGGCATTTAATTATACATGTTTAATCAATTTATTTTCTTTTTTATTGTATAAAAAGTCGGCTTTATTAACGCCTCCAAAATAAAAATCTGTTTGTAATTCGTTTAAAAAGTTTTGTTGTAACTCTAATGCTAAATGGCCATCTCTATTTAATGTTAGAGCAGTTTCTGTTTCATTAAAGAATATAGCCAATCGATCTATCATTTTTTCTAGCTGAGTATCTCCAAAACCATAATATCCTTGATAGTGTAATGTGTAACCTAATAAATGATGACGAGATTTTATGTTGTGCTTTTTTACTAGTTTTAAAGTGTTATATTCTAAAGTATTTAAACCGCTTCGAGTGTCTGGAAAGCGTCTAATATGCGCTTTTAGACTATTACTTAAATATGTAAAGTTAGAGGGCTTAACTATTAAAGGTTTTAGTAAATTATGGTCGTTACCACAATAGGTATTCCATGCTTTTTGCGCTAAAGCAATATCATCTACAGTTAAAGCTGTTTTGTTGTTATAATGCGCTTTTAATTGTTTAGGAGTTAATTCTGAGAGCCCCTTTAACTCAGGCTCATTTTCAACACGACCACTACAAACCAAATAAAGTTGTGCGGTTACGTCTTTTTGTTTTAATAAACTAATAGCTGCTATAAGGTTTATGTGGCAAAATAAATCGTACTCAAACCATAAAACAATTTCGGTGTAATTGGCTAAATGATTAAACTTAGCTAATTCCGATACAAATCCGCCATCGCTGTATTCTGCATTGTAAGTGGTTTTAAAAAAGTCTGTTCTAATTTTTATAAACGCTTCAGAGTCTATAGCGTTAATTGTTGGGCCTTCACAAAGCATTTCGTTCCATGTGATGATGTCTCCTTCAATTTTTAAATCTTTAAGGTAATCTGTAAGGCTAGAGCCATTGGTAATATGTAAAGGCGAATTGGCTTTCATTTTAATTATCCTCCAACACGTTTAACATTAAAGCCTTTCGCTTTTAAGATGGTCATTATTTTATCTCTATAATCGCCTTGAATAATTATTTTATCATCTTTAAAGCTACCACCAACACTTAATTGTTGTTTTAACTCTTTTGCTAAGGCTTTAAAATCTTCGGTAGCTCCAGTATAACCCTCTAAAATAGTGATGGGTTTACCTTTGCGTTTCTCGTATTTACATAAAATAGGATCGTCTTGCATCCATATACCAGAATCACTATTATCTACAGGTGTTTCTTCTGGAATATGTTCTGGGAATAAGTTTTTTAATTGATCTTGTAAATCCATTTTTTAATGTCTAGTACTACTAAAATAGTATTCTATTACAATTAATAAATAATAGAATACTATTTAATTATATTTTTATTTCTTAATTAAACCTAGTTCTACTAAACGCTGATTTAAAAAATCACCTGCTGTAATATCGTCAAATTGTTTAGGGTTGTTGTCATCTATACAGCTTTCTAATACATCTAATTTCATTTCGCTTACAGGATGCATAAAGAATGGAATGGAATAACGAGATGTTCCCCAAAGCTCTCTTGGCGGATTAATTACACGGTGTATTGTAGATTTTAATTTGTTATTAGTATGTCTAGATAACATGTCTCCAACATTTATCATTAATTCATCTGGCTCAGCAATAGCATCAATCCATTCGCCATCATGATTTTGTACTTGTAAACCACGACCTTGCGCACCCATTAAAAGAGTAATTAAGTTAATATCTCCATGCGCTGCTGCACGTTCTGCTGCTTTTGGTTCTTCTAAAATAGGCGGGTAGTGTATTGGTCTTAATATAGAGTTTCCGTTGTGTATATAGTTATCAAAGTAGGTTTCTTCTAAGTTTAGGTATAAAGCTAAAGCACGTAATACATATTTAGCAGTTTTTTCTAACATTTTGTAAGTTTCTTTTCCAACTTCATTAAAAGCAGGTAATTCAGTAACTTCAACATTATCAGGATATTCTTTTGCTAACTCGGGGTTATCTTCCACATATTGACCAAAATGCCAAAACTCTTTTAAATCTCCTTCTTTTTTACCCTTTGCACTTTCTTTTCCAAAAGAGACGTAACCACGTTGCCCTCCAATGCCAGGTATTTCATATTTACGTTTAGTATCTACAGGAAGTGAAAAGAAATTTTTAATTTCTTCATATAACTTATCAACTAATTGTTCATCTAAAAAATGCCCTTTTAATGCAACAAAGCCTATTTCTTGATAAGCTTTACCAATTTCATCTATAAATTGTTGTTTTCTTTTTGGATCCTCAGAAAGGAAATCCTGTAAATTAACGCTAGGAATACTATTCATCGTTATTATTTTTTATAATCTTAAATTTAATCATTATTCACTTTAAAAACTAAAGCACAAATAAATTAAGCCATTTAAAAAAACAAAAATGCATTAGGCTCTTTATTTTAGTTATAGTTAAGTGAAGTTAGTAATACAAATGTAAAGAAAAGTAGGCAGAATATATAATTGATAATTTTATTAGTCTTTTTATAATTATTATTCAATTATGCTATATTTGACAAAACATTTTCACAAATTAAAAGACCTTGATGAAAAGTAATATTAAGTACAAAAAACACGGATTAGATTCGAGTATACTTATCAATCTGTACAAGAGCATGTTAAAGCCTAGAATGATAGAGGAGAAAATGCTCATCTTGCTTCGACAAGGTAAAATAAGTAAATGGTTTTCTGGGATTGGGCAAGAAGCCATCTCGGTTGGGGTTACTTCTGTAATGGATGCAGAAGAGTATATTTTACCAATGCATAGAAACCTTGGTGTGTTTACAACTCGTAAAATTCCTTTAGAGCGATTATTTGGACAATGGCAAGGAAAAGCTTCTGGTTTTACTAAAGGGAGAGATCGTTCTTTTCACTTTGGGACACAAGACTATAATATAGTAGGTATGATTTCTCATCTAGGGCCCCAATTAGGCGTTGCAGACGGTATTGCTTTAGCAAGTAAGTTGCGTAAGGAGAAGAAAGTAACAGCCGTATTTACAGGAGAAGGCGGAACAAGTGAAGGTGATTTTCATGAAGCTCTAAACGTGGCTTCTGTTTGGCAATTACCTGTATTATTTTGTATAGAAAATAATGGTTACGGATTATCTACACCAACAAGCGAGCAGTACAATTGTAAAGATTTAGCAGATAGAGCTCTAGGGTACGGGATGGAATCTCATATAATAGATGGTAATAATATTTTAGAAGTTTATACTAAAGTTTCTGAGTTAGCAGAAAGTATAAGAAATAACCCTCGCCCTGTTCTATTAGAGTTTAAAACCTTTAGAATGCGTGGGCATGAAGAAGCTAGTGGAACTAAATATGTACCGCAAGATTTAATGGACACATGGGCAAAAAAAGACCCAATAAATAATTACAGAAACTACTTAATAGAAGAAGGTGTTTTAACAGAAACGATAGACGAAACTTTTAAAGTAGAAATTAAAACAGAAATAGATAAAGGATTGCGTATTGCTAATGCAGAAGAAGCTATAATACCTAATGAAAGTGTTGAGTTAGGTGATGTTTATAAAGGTTTTGATTATGAGGGTGTTGAAGAAAATAAAGAATTAAAAGAACTCCGCTTAATTGACTCAATTTCTGAAGGATTAAAACAATCCATGGAGCAGCATCCAGATATGGTTATAATGGGACAAGATATTGCAGAATATGGAGGTGTTTTTAAAATAACAGATGGCTTTGTAGAGCAATTTGGAAAAGATAGAGTTCGTAATACACCAATATGCGAATCGTCTATTATAGAAACGGCAATGGGACTATCTATAGCAGGAATTAAAAGTGTTGTAGAGCTTCAATTTTCAGATTTTGTTACTTCTGGTTTTAATCCAGTAGTTAATTATTTAGCAAAATCGCATTACAGATGGAACCAAAACGCAGATACAGTATTACGAATGCCATGTGGAGCAGGTGTAGCAGCTGGGCCTTTCCATTCGCAAACAAACGAAGCTTGGTTTACAAAAACACCAGGTTTAAAAGTCGTGTATCCAGCATTCCCTAAAGATGCAAAAGGGTTATTAGCAACAGCAATTAATGATCCTAACCCAGTATTGTTTTTCGAGCATAAAGCATTATACAGAAGCATTAGGCAAGAAGTACCTACCAATTATTACACAATTCCATTAGGAGAAGCAGCAATGCTTAGAGAAGGAGAAGATATTACTGTAATAGCTTATGGAGCTGCTGTGCATTGGGCTTTAAACACACTAGATAAGCACCCTAATATAAACGCAGATGTAGTAGATTTACGTTCTTTACAGCCTTTAGACACCAAAACAATATATGCTTCAGTTAAAAAAACTGGCCGTGTTATAATTTTACAAGAAGACTCTTTATTTGGTGGAATAGCCAGTGATATATCTGCATTAATAATGGAACACTGTTTTGAATTTTTAGATGCTCCAGTAAAACGAGTAGCAAGTTTAGAAACACCGATACCTTTTATAAATCAATTAGAAGACCAGTACCTTTCTAGAGATAAATTTGAAGGAGAATTGCTAGAGTTATTAAAATATTAAATAAAATTAAAAGCCAGTAAATATAACACTTACTGGCTTTTACTTGGAAAAAATTAAACTGTATTAATAAGCATAACGCTTTGCACGACTCCAAAGCGTACCTTTTGAATTATCAAACTTTAATACTTTTCTATTTACTATTACAGATTCCTGTGTTATAGTATTAGCTTGCCTTAAAACATTAAATAGAGTTTTCATGATTTCCAGTTTTTCGATTGATTGATTGATTGATTGATTGATTGATTGATTGATTGATTGATGAAATGCTTTTAAAATTTACCTGTAACGTCTTTTAGAGTTCCAAGTGTTACTTTTTGTTCCTTTAAGTGTTCCAGATATTTGATTTGTGTTTAAAGTTCTCATAATGATTTTAATTTTTTTGATTGATAAATAATGTCTTGTTTATACTAAAGAGACGACGCATTTCTATTTTTGTTACAGTACTATGCATTACAAAGTACTTTTTTAACAAAATTTAACAAATTATAGATTTTAATATTTATTTATAAAGTACAATAAGACAAAAGAGTAGAGGTAAATTTTATTAAATTTGAATAGATTAATAAAATTTTAATATTTAGGTATGGTTTTTGTCTTATTTTCGACAAACAGAATTATTTAACCCTGTATGAAATTACGTTTATTATCCATATTAGCTTTCTTTTTTGTACTATCCGTTAGTGCACAATTAGATAGTGAAAATAAGTCTATAGCTATTCCTGCTGAAAATGTTGACGATCCAAAAGAGGACAATGAACTCATTATAAAACCTAAACCAAAAGCTAAAGCAGAACCAGAAGCTGCTAAAAACGAATTGGTTTTACCTAAAGCAGAAGAACAACCAGTCGTTAAACGCCCTGATTTTTCTATAGAAAAAGAAAATAAGTTTAGAAATCCTGCTGAATTATTTGAAAAAAAACTACAAAGAAGTTTAAAGTTTAGACAAGAAAGTGAAAAACGTAATAATGGTAGTAAAATTACACAGTATTTAGGAGAGTTTAGAACGTTAGCTAAACGAGTTAATGTAATATATAGAGACCATCAATATCCAGATGGCGATTTAATACGCGTGTTTGTAAATGGAAAGGTAGTACAATCAAGAGTGTTATTAGAAACAGGATATAAAGGAATTTTCTTAAACTTAGAAGAAGGAGATAACATTATAGATTTCCAAGCATTAAACCAAGGAACCAGCGGGCCAAATACTGCAGAGTTTCAGGTGTTGAATGATAAAGGGCAAACCATATCTATGAACCAATGGAATTTAGCTACAGGTGTAAAAGCTACAATAACAATAGTTAAAGAAAAAGAAGAAAACTAGATTGCCAAAAGTAATATCTGCACCAAATTTCAAAGAATAACAAGCATAAACATAGAAAAATCATTGAAAATATTTACTTTTGTAAAAAATAGATTGTAAATTACTTTATAATTTATATAAAAATTTAATATTTAAAGCAAAGAATGGCAAAGTCGCAACAGACATTTAACAAATTAGAAAAAGAAAAAAAACGCCTTAAAAAGCGAGAAGAGAAGAGAAAGAAAATGGAAGCCCGTAAAGCAGAAGCTGCCGAAAGCGGAAAAAAAGGAATCCAATTTGCGTACGTAGATTTTAATGGAAATCTAACAGATACGCCTCCAAACCCTGAAGACAAAATTAAGGTAAAAGCTAAAAACATTGTTTTGGGCATACCTAAAAAAGATGATAGTGATGTAGAGGAAGTAGATCCAATCCACAAAGGAAAAGTATCTTTCTATGATTCATCTAAAGGTTTTGGTTTCATTATAGATGCACTTGATAGTGAAAAATATTTTTGTCACGTTAGTGGGCTAATAGATGAAATTACTGAAAACGATAAAGTACAATTTGAATTAGAAAAAGGAATGAAAGGTTTAAATGCCGTTCGAGTTAAAAAAATCTAATTTATTTAATTATCATAAACAAAAGACCTCAATAATTATTATTGAGGTCTTTTTGTTTTATAGCGCGTTTATAGTATAAAATTGTTAGAGCTTTAGTAATAAGAGCAGTAACATACACATAACAATAATAATACATTCTCTAAAAGTTAAGTTTACTATTATTTAATACAGGTAACAATTAAATTAAAATCTATTAAAATAGTACTAAAACTTACATAACATTTGAGTTGTTAATTTGAACTGTTCAAAATAAAAACAACAACTCAAAAAATGAAATACTATTTACAATTTGGTTTTATAACCTTAGCATTAACATCTTTAATAAGCTGCAATAATGATGATGACAACACTATAGGGCAAGAACCATCAAACCCAGTTACTTTAAAAGCACACTCTGTTTCTCCTAATTTTTTAAAAACAACATCAGAGTTTTCAGACGTTAATATATACCCTTTAATATCTTCTGAAGATATGCTGCCAGAATCTCCTGCATTTGTATACGGTTCTATGGCAGATGGTGCAGGGCTTATTAAAAATGAAGACAATACCTATACATTAATTAATAATATTGAAGCCGATTTTGCTATAGCTAGAATAACTTTAGATGAAACTTTTAAACCTGTAAAAGGAGAGCATATATTAAATGCTACAGCTACGGCAAATACAGCACAATGCTCAGGATCTTTAATAACGCCAGAAGAGCATGGTTTTGGTCCATTATACCTTTCAGGAGGAGAATGGGGTGGAGCCTCAAAAGGTGTTTTTTTAACAGACCCATTACGAGATGCTAACTCAGCATCATTTGCACAAATGTTACCAGCAATGGGACAATGGTCTACAGAAAATGCAGTTGCTATAGGGCAAAATGCATACTCAGAAAAAACAGTAGTATTTATTGGAGACGACCACTCTAATAACGAAATACCTTCTGGACAATTAGGAATGTATGTTGGTGATAAAGGCGACCTATATGGCGGACAATTATTTGCTTTAAGAGTTACAGATGATACTATTGACTTTGAAGTGGATATGGAAGAAGGGCAATCGTATCCAATCGATTTTGTTGCTTTACAAGAAACACAAATAGATATGTTAGATGCAGAAGCAAAAACAAAAGGAGCAATGGGATTTTCTAGATTAGAAGATATAGATTGGAGAAGAGGATCTGCAGCTAATAACAGAGAAATATACTTTTGTGTAACAGGTAGAAAAAAACCAGGATTAATAGGTAAAGGAACCACTTATGGTAGAGTATATAAAGTAACATTAAATGAAAACGATCCTACAGGTACAGGTACTATTACATGTGTATTAGATGGAGATAAAATAAATGGAAAAGCAAAAACGTTTCATAGTCCAGATAATATATTAGTAACCAATAACTATGCATATATTCAAGAAGATCCAAACGGATATTTTGATTCGGCAGATAAAACACACTTTGCAAGATTATACCAATACAATTTAGTTACTGGAGAGTTAAAAACAGTGTTAGAGTGCGATCAAGAAGCAGCAATGGCGCAAGGCTATGGTACCACAAATGGGATTTGGGAAATTACAGGTATGATAGATGTATCGGATATAGTTGGAATAGATGAAACATTTATGGTTATTACACAAAACCATGGATGGGAAGGAGGCTTCACAGATCCAAAAGCAAATACATCACCATGGACAGGACAAGGAAGCATGATTTATACTATAAATGGATTAGAGCGATAAATGACATTTTATAAATTTGAATTAGTAATTAAAACACGTGCATTATTATTATGCACGTGTTTAATTTGTATTAGTTTTTTTGGCTGCAAAGAAAAAACTAAAACTTACGAAAGTATAACACCAAATGTTGCTTTAAAAACTCATTTTAAGAAAAATATAGCCGAAACCATTTTGTTTTTAGATTCCTTAGAAAAAACAACTTCAAACAAAAGAGTCTATTTTTATAAACAAGCAAGAGCACGTTTTAAAACCTTAGAACCACTTCTAGCATTTATAGATAGTGAAAACTACAAGTTTTTAAACCAATCGAATATACTTAAAGTAGAAGAGGAAGATGCTACAGATATTAAAATAAAATCACCAAAAGGATTTCAAGTACTAGAGGAACAACTGTTTGGAGATACATCAAAAAACGAGCTCCTTAAAAACACTAAAGTTATTAAAGATCGCTTGCAATTAATAGCAACTAATACGCATTTAAACATAAAAAAACATCATGTTATATGGTTGCTTAGAGATGCAATAGCAAGAGTTGCCTTAACTGGAGTTACAGGTTTCGACTCACCAGTTTTAGAAGAATCACTTAGTGAAGCTAAAATTGTTTATAAAGAAATAGAATATCTTTTAAATATTTATAAATCTAATTTCAAAGACCAATCTGTATTAAAACAATGGACAGAAGAGTTTGTGCTTACTCAAGAAAAATTAACATCAAAATTTGAGGCTTTTAATCGCTATTATTTTATAAAGAACCACACGCACAAACAGTTAGAGTTATTAGTAAAAACCCAAAACGATTGGCAAGTAGAATTCCCTTTTGAGTTGGCATTAAAAAACGATATAACGTCTTTATTTTCAGCTAAAACATTTAACCTTAATTATTTTTCGGACATTAATAAAGCAACAAAAAACGCTGTAGAAAAATCAAACCTTGGAAAACGATTATTTAACGATGTAAACCTATCAAAGTCTAAAGCTATTAGTTGTGCTTCATGTCATCAAAAAGAAAAAGCATTTACAGATGGTTTAAAACAGTTTAAAGGACAAACACGAAATACACCAACATTACATTATGCAGCCTTACAAAAAAGCTTTTTTCATGATGGAAGAGCGGGGAGTTTAGAAGGGCAAATTATTAATGTTATTAATAATGAAAACGAATTTCATTCAGATTTAAAAACGATAACAAAAGCAGTAAGTTCTAATAGCGATTATGTAAATGATTTTAATACATTATATGGAAAAATTACAGATAGAACAATTAGGCAGGCTATGGCTACTTACATTAGAAGTCTAACAACTTTTAATTCTAAATTTGATAGAAATATTAATGGATTAGAAAACACATTAACTGCACAAGAAATAAACGGGTTTAATCTTTTTAATGGGAAAGCCAAATGTGCTACCTGTCATTTTGCACCAGTGTTTAATGGTACTGTACCTCCAAACTTTAAAGAAAGCGAACTTGAAGCTATTGGTGTACCAAATGATACTTTAACAACCTCTAAAATAAGTAATGATTTTGGGCGATATAATTTATTTAAAACTGAAGAACGCAAACATTTTTTTAAAACACCAACAGTACGAAATATATCTAAAACAGCACCATACATGCATAATGGGGTATATATTACTTTAGAACAAGTAATGACTTTTTATAATAATGGTGGCGGCTCTGGTGTAGGAATTAATTTAGAATACCAAACCTTACCAACAGACTCGTTAAAACTAAAAACTACAGAAATACAAGATATTATAGCCTTTATGAAGTCTTTAGAAGATAAATAACTTGTAAAATCAAAGCCAAATACAATTTAGTTTGGCTTTGATTAGTTATTAAACTTATGTTTTAACGTTTATAGTTTTTAATTGTATTATACCTACAGCATTTAAAACACGTATAATTAAATACGTTACATCTATTTCGTACCATTTTACACCAAAATTAGCACGGCTGGCATGTTTATGATGATTATTATGGTAACCTTCTCCCATCATTAAAAAATCGAAACGAAAGAGGTTTTTGCTAGTGTTTTTCATTTTAAAATTTACATAACCATAGATGTGACCAAACCAGTTAATAATAACACCATGAATAGGAGCCATTAAAAAGGTTATAGGTAATAATAACCATTGCCAAGGACTAGAAACAAAGCAAACAAAAAACAAAACATATAATACTATCCATATTAATCTAGAAAACCTAGAGCTAGCAAAAGCATCAAAACGTTTCCATTGTGGTACATTTTTAGTAAAACGCTCATCGACTTTTACACGCCCCATATTAATATCTTGATAAATCGTTTTAGTTTTCCACATCATAGCAAACAAATTAGCATCGTAAGCAGGGGAGTGCGGGTCTTTTTTGGTATCTGTATAGGCATGATGTATACGGTGCATAATACCATAACCATAAGCGCTTAAATAACTAGAGCCTTGAAAAAACCAAGTTAAAATAAATGTAATGCGTTCCATGGTTTTAGACATGGTAAATACTTGATGCGCTGCATAACGGTGTAAAAAAAACGACTGAAAAAATAATCCGCCATACCAAAGCGTAAGGACGAAAAGAATAATAATCATATATAAAAAATTTTCGCAAAGTTACTTCTGCGAAATATGTTTTACAATGAACCTAAGTTAAGAAAGCCGTTTACGAATACGGCTTAACGCCTGTGCTGTAACGCCTATATACGAACTAATATATTTTAATGGAATTACCTTTAAAAGCTCTGGACGCTCTTTAAATAGTTTTAAATAACGCTCTTCTGCTGAGAGGTTTAGTAAGTATTGCTCGCGTTTAGATTTTATTAAAAATAACCGTTCGGCAGTTAGTCTACCTATTAGGTTTCCAATTTGAGTTGTATTGTAAACCTCTTGCAAGTCATTATATGTAATACTTACAATAGTCGTATCTGTTAAGGCTTGTAATTGGTATTGAGAAGGTTTACGTGTTAAAAAAGAATCGTAAGCACTTATAAATTGATTTTTAAAACTAAAACCAAAAGTGATCTCTTTATCAGGATTGTCTTTAGGTATAAATAAACGCACAACACCGGACTCTATAAACGAGATATGATTTTCTATTTCATTGGTCTTTAAAAAGATTTCTTTTTTAGAAATAACATGACGTTTTAATTTAGAAGTAAAAAACGCCCAATCTAAATCTGAAATAGTCGCAATTTGTTCAAGATACTCTTTAATTTGCTGCACACTTACTTTGCTATAATTTACAAAGCAAATATAGTAGTTTGTTAAGTATAACTATTCTTTTGCAGCCTCAAAAATTTGTTTACTTACTGTTTTTTTCTGTAAACCAAATATAATATTTGAAAGCGCTTTTTCTTTTGTATTAATACTATCTAAAAACACATTAAAACTAATCTCTTTTTTTTCAATAACTGGAGCTGTTAATGCGTAGTTAAAAATTGATTTTTGTATTTTTTTATGACTAAGATAAGCTTCTAAATTAGCCTCTATACTTTCAGTTTGTTTATATACCTCTGGATAAATTCCTATTAAAGCAGTTAAGGTTGTAAATAGTATAAAAAAGGACTTTAAATATACGCCACTAGAGGTCCAACCTTTTTGAATGAGCAAAAAAGCAATTATGGCTGTAATAGCAGATATAAAAGGAAATAAAGTTAATAATGCGTAATTATTTTTATATAACTTTTTTACAAGATCTAAATGGTGTAATTTATTTTGCTCTATAATGGAGACTTTACGTAATAAAATATCTATTTGCTCTTTATTTAAAGAGTCGCTAGGTCTTTTTTTAATAAGCTCTATGTTTTCTTTATAAGCATTATCAAAATAAGAGAGAGATTCATGACTGGTTCTCTCAAATTGATTTATAGATAATATAAAACCTAAATATGTTAAACCAAGTATAAGTAAAGTAGACAGTGATAATACAGCCCATTGCGGCGTCTTTTTTATTTTTTCAATAAATGATGACATAGCGAATTATAATATTAAGTTGAGTGGTTACTCAAACTTAAATATTTTTAAACACAAAAGCAATAAAATATTGATAATGATGTGTTTAATCTAATCTTCTATTTTAAAATGCGAATTGTCTTGATGTCGCTTTATAGCTTTTTTAGATAGAATAATCCCAATGATTAAGGATACAAAAGCGCCAATCCAAATACCAGGAATAAACTGTATGAATAAAAAGAAATCGTAAGCACCATGAAATAAAATGGCTAATCCTAGTCCAGCTAGATTTAACGGTATTCTTTTGGTAGAAAACTTAGCTTTTCCCATAAAATAACCCATTAAAATACCAAAAGTAGCATGAGCTGGTACAGCAGTAAAAGCTCTTACTAATGCGGTAGAAGCCCCACCATTCCATACATACATAACATTTTCTGTAGCAGCAAACCCCATAGAAACCATAACGGCATAAACAATACCATCAAAAGGCTCATTAAACTCTTTATGTCTCTGCGCAAAAAACAAAACAATTAAATATTTACTTAATTCTTCAGAAAATCCAACAACAAAAAAGGCTTGTTTAAATTGTTCCCATACACTATACTTGTCATTAAGCGGTATTACAATATTAAAAGCAGAATAAAGAATAAGTGTAATAATAACACTTACAATGGCTCCAAGAATAAAGGAGATAATTAATAACCGCCTAGGTTCTTTTTCATATTTATCTTTAAGATAGATGTAGAAAATAATAACAGAAATTGGAGCAAGTGCATAAAGAATTAAATCCATTAAGCGAATGTATAAAAATAATGTGTAAAACTAACTAATAACATTAGTAATAGCCTGTAATATTTGCTTATAATATTTTGCATTTGAAGCTATAAAATGACCATTAGTAGCACTGTTTTTAAGTAAAGCCTCAAAACTTTTAAAAGAGACTAACTTTAAAGCTTCAACTTCTTCTTTTTGTGGTGTTAAGTCTAGAATGTTTACTTTTAATTCAGCTATATATGTATGATGGAATTCGTTATCTATAATACCATTATCATAACTATTAAAACACTCAAAAACACCAACTTTATGTAAGTCCTTTTCAGAAATAGAGAGTCCAATCTCTTCTTTTATTTCCCTAATAGCTCCACTAGTTAATGTTTCACCAGCATCTATATGTCCAGCAACCGAAACATCCCAAAGTAGAGGACAAATCTGTTTCGTTTTTGCACGTTGTTGTAATAATATTTCACCTTTGTTGGTATAAAACCATATGTGCGCAGTATTGTGGTAATAGCCTTTAGTATGTATTTCAGACTTTAAAGCAGAATGCCCAGTATATTTTCCAGCTTTTGTAACAATATCTATGTATTCATCCATAAGAATACAAAAATAATATATTGTGAATTAATAAAATATGGGGGTTTTCTGAAGCTAAAACAGGAAAAACACCCTAATATTTTACCGTTTGTAAGTTATATTTTGCTAATGTAAATAATAGTATTATTTTATGGTGCTATATTGTTGAAATACAGTGTAATTACAATTAATTAATCTAATCAATTTTATGAAAACAAAATTATTATTAGTCTTGTGCATGATCGTGTGCGCAATGTCTTTTTCTCAGACCGCAAATGAAATTTTAGGAGGAAGTGTTATTTCTTTCGATGCTAATGGAGCACAGCAAACTTATACTACAGGAGCTTCGTTAACTACAGGAGATTTTAATACTTTTATAGGTGATGGTGCAGGAGGCACTCTTGTTAATGGTTCTAGAAACGTAATGGTAGGTACATTAGCAGGTGCCAATTCTAGTGATGACAGTGAAAATGTCTTTATAGGATCTGAAGCTGGGCGTTTTACAACAACATTCGATAACGTATTTGTAGGAGCTGAAGCAGGGGAAAATAATGATACAGGTACAGATAATACTTTTATAGGCGAAGAATCTGGAACCACTAATATTTCTGGCTCAAATAATACTTTTGTAGGGGAAGACTCTGGGTTTTCTAATACAACAGGTGGAGCGAACACTTTTATAGGTTCTGGAGCAGGGCGTTTTAATACAACTGCGACTGGGAATACTTTTGTTGGAGGAGATACAGGAATACAGACCACAGTAGACGCCTTTTTCGGTAATCCTAATAAGTATGATTTAGATACGTTTACAGTTAGAGGTAGTGGATATGGTAATACAACTGGGGAGGCTAACTCTTTTTTTGGAGGAGGCTCTGGACACTCAAATATAGAAGGTACAGCGAATACATTTTTGGGCTATAATGCTGGAGCTAGAAATCAACAAGGCAATTTAAATACATTTGTTGGTTATGGTTCTGGGTGGAATAACGATACCTCATCTACAAGCTTAGTAGGAGGGGATAGAAATACTTACCTAGGAGCCATTGCTGGATCTTTAAACCGATCTGGAAATGATAACGTTGGTCTTGGTCATGATGCTAATTTTTCGCTTACTTCTGGAGCAAACAGAAATGTGTTTATAGGCAATAATACACGAGTAAGAGGTACAGACAACATTGTTTTAGGATATGATTCGAAGACATCGACATCTGTAAGTAGAGATAACCAAATTGTTATTGGTGTAAGCAGTCAAACATTTCAAGATAATTCTGTTGTTATTGGTAGTAATGTTACAAATAATGTAGCCAATACCTTATTGTTAGGTGGTAATACAGCTGCTAACAGATTTAGTGTAGGTATTGGTACAGCTAATGCTAATAGAAATGCTTCATTAACTTTAAGTGATACAGATAAAGGATTGCTAATTAATAGAGTAACGACCTCACAAAGGAATACTATGGCTACAACACCAGCCTCTGGGTCGGCGTTAAGTGGAGTAGATATTGGATTGATGGTGTATGATACTACTGAGAAATCATTATATATTTGGGAAGGTACAGAATGGGGTAAAGTTGGTATAGAAGAGCCTGTAGGTCCAGCAACTAGTGCTGTTCCTGAATTACTAAATTACCAAAGTATACTAAGAGATAATACTGGGCAACCTTTAACAAATCAATCTGTTAGTTTTAGAATGAACATACAAGATGTTACGGCATCTAATACAACGGTATATTCAGAAATACACAATGTTACAACATCTTCTACAGGAGCTGTAAGTTTTACTATTGGTAGTGGTATTGTAATTACTGGAACATTTGCAAATATAGATTGGTCTCATGTTAATAATTTAAGAGTTGAACTAGATCCAGCAGGAGGAGGTAGTTATGTGGTTATTGGCTCGTCTCCTTTTGTGAGTGTACCATATGCTATACGTGCAAAATATGCCGAAAATATTGAGTCTGGAGCAAGCTCTAAAACAGGTAGCGAAAGTAAAGATGAGCGTATTGATGCTTTAGAAAAAGAAGTGAAAGCATTAAAAGAAATGGTAAATAAGCTTTTAACTACTAAAAATTAAATACTATTTATAAAGTAGTATAATAAAAAAGTTGAATATCTGTAATCAATTATAAAAGGCTACCATTAACCTGAATTAGTTTATGGTTCTCACCATGAAGCATATGTTTTAGGTATTATGCGATGCTGAAACAAGTTCAGGATGACGTTATAAGTAGCATTATGATACAAACGGACAATTAGTAAAAAGCCTTGAAGTGTTAATTTCAAGGCTTTTTTATGTCTTTAGTTATGATTTAAAAACGGAGTTACACAATTTAATAATTTTTTAAAATCGTGAGAAGTATTAAAATAATGACAAGAAACTCTCATGTAATTACCTCTAAAAGAAACATAAATATTTTGTTTTTTTAACTCCATTTTTAGAGGCTCTATAGCGATATAATTAGGTAATTTAATTCCAAATAAATGATGGGCTCTTAAGGTATCATCCTCAATATAACAGCCTAATACTTTTAATTCGTGTACAAGCTCTAAAGTAATAGTTTTACAATATTCTTGAATGTTAAGGGGGGATAGCTTTAAAATTTCTTTTAAAGCAGCTATTTGCATTTTAGTGTAAATAAAACTCCCACTTTCCCCAACATCATAACGGTTTGCTAATGGTTTATACTTGTCTTGATAAGTAGTTAAATCTGCTAAATTTTCGCTTCCTAATCTATTTGCCCAATTATTTTCTATAGGTGTTCCATTATCAAAATAAGAACCGTAGTAAGCATATGCACAACCATAAGGACCAAATAACCATTTGTATCCCGCACAAATTAAAGCGTCTGGTTCTATCTCTTTTACAGAAAAAGGAAAAGCACCAACCGATTGACTCCCGTCTATAATTAGCAATGATTTATGTACTCTAGTTTTTGCTCTAATAGCTTTTAAATTAAAAATAGTGCCATTAGTCCAATGTATATTACCCATTGCTACAACAGCTGTTTTATCACTAATAGCATTTATAATAGCGTTATTCCATAATTTCCCGCAATTATTTTTAGTTTTTGGTTGTTTAATTGTTTTTATAGAGGCTTTATATTGTTTTGCTAATGCTTTCCATGCATAAATATTGCTAGGAAATTGTTCTTCTATTACTATAATTTCATCCCCAGAATTTAGTTTTATATTATTTGCTATAGTGGCCATACCATAGGATACAGAAGGAATTGTAGCTATCCTATTATAGTTCTCTACATCAATGATTTTTGCAAATAATGATTTAAGCTCTATTACTGGATCAAAAAAATCTGATGCAGGAATCTTATAAGGTTGACTTTTCTCTAAAACAGCAGTAATTCCTGCTGCTTCAACAGATTTAAAGGAAGGCGATAAGCTAGCTGTGTTTAGATAAGTAATATTATCTGAGAGGTTAAATAAGTCTTTTTTCTCGTGTAAATTCATGCTTTAAAATTAATTAAAATTCAGAATTTAAGTATAGTTAATAATTAATTTAGTGTGTTAAATTTATGAATACCAGAGATTAGGCACAAAGGATTACGTTAACCAGAACTTGTTTTAGGTTATCATTACAATATAAAACGAATACTATTTATACTTATATATAAACAAAACAAAGCCTCGTAATTATAATATTACGAGGCTTTGTTTTATTCGTTAAAAATGGATTTTTTAATTAATCGAAATAACTAAATGTTTCTCCATCTTTTATGTTTAATAATGTTTCATAAATTAATTTAATTACATTTTCAACATCTTCTCTATGTACAGTTTCTACAGTAGTGTGCATATATCTTAAAGGTAAAGAGATAAGTGCAGAAGCAACCCCACCATTACTATATGCAAAAGCGTCGGTATCTGTACCTGTGGCACGAGATAATGCAGCACGCTGAAAAGGTATTTTTTTATCTTCGGCAGTGTCTGTAATTAAATCACGTAGCCTTTGTTGTACAGCAGGAGCGTAGGCTATAACTGGGCCTTTTCCTATTTCTGCTTCTCCTTGTACTTTCATATCTATCATTGGGGTAGAAGTATCATGTGTTACATCTGTAACAATGGCTACATCTGGTTGAATTGTGTGTGTAATCATTTCTGCTCCACGTAGTCCAATTTCTTCTTGTACAGAATTTGTTATGTATAAGCCAAAAGGAAGCTCTTTTTTGTTTTCTTTTAATAAACGAGCGACCTCAGCAATCATAAATCCACCCATTCTATTATCTAAGGCACGGCAAACAAAATTGTTTTCATTTAAAATATGAAATTCATCTGGGTACGTTATTACACAACCAATATGTACTCCTAATTTTTCTACTTCCTCTTTTGTCTTGCAACCACAATCTATAAAAATGTTATCTGGCTTTGGTGGTTCTTCTTTAGAGCGATTGCGCGTATGTATTGCTGGCCAGCCAAATACACCTTTTACAATCCCTTTTTTTGTATGTATATTTACAACTTTACTAGGTGCTATTTGGTGGTCGCTACCTCCATTTCTAATAACGTAAATTAATCCTTTATCTGAAATGTAATTTACATACCAAGAAATTTCATCTGCATGCCCTTCTATTACAACTTTATATTTTGCTTTTGGGTTAATTACACCAACTGCAGTACCATAAGTATCTGTTATAAATTCATCTACATAGGGTTTTAAATAATCCATCCATATTTTTTGACCATCCCACTCGTAACCAGTAGGGGCTGCATTATTTAAATATTTTTCTAAAAAGTCCATAGACTTTTTATTAAGTATGCTATTTTTTGCCATTTATTTTAATTTTTTACTAAAATAACAATATTCAGTTATATTTAACAGTTAGAATAAAGTTAATTAGTA
The DNA here is from genome assembly GCF_053601615.1 of Pontimicrobium sp. MEBiC06410. Classification (NCBI taxonomy): domain Bacteria; kingdom Pseudomonadati; phylum Bacteroidota; class Flavobacteriia; order Flavobacteriales; family Flavobacteriaceae; genus Pontimicrobium; species Pontimicrobium sp. MEBiC06410. Next base: position 260,540 of record NZ_JBSHNT010000161.1, on the reverse strand, counting down.
ATTTTACACCATATAAAGTTAAAGGTAGAAAACGTTTTAAATTATATAGTTTGGAACGATTTTAGCTAGAACAACAGTATGTTTACCCAAATGAAATATTTAAATTTTTTACTTGTATTTTTTCCATTTTTAATGTTTGCACAGGAAACAATTGAAACGGTACAAGATTCTACTAATATTGAATATATTATAATAGAAGGAGACTCTATTCCAAGAGCATCTATAGATTTAGATGAAGTGATGCTATTGCATAAACTAAAGTTTGATAGTAAGCAAGATTGGAGACGTTATATGATTTTAAAACGAAAAACGGTTAAAGTATACCCGTATGCTAAATTAGCCGCAGAGCGTTTAGAGTCTTTAAACGAACGATTAGCTTCTCTAGAAAGTAAGCGTGCTAGAAAAAAGTATGCAAAAAAAATTCAGAAATATATAGAAGGAGAATTTTCTGCCGAATTAAAGAAACTAACGCGTACCGAAGGACAAATTTTGGTAAAATTAATTCATAGACAAACAGGGCAGACCACATTTCAACTCATTAAAACATTAAGAAACGGCTGGAGAGCCTTTTGGTTTAATAGTACAGCAAAACTGTTTAATATTTCATTAAAAAAAGAATTCAATCCAGAAGAAGTTAAAGAAGATTATTTAATAGAAGATATTTTAGAGCGTAATTTTCAAAATGGAGTATTAGTAAGACAAAAACCTGCTGTAAAATTTGATTTTTATGAATTAACCAATAAATGGTTAAAAGAAGATAAAAATAGCGAAGCTGAGCATTAATGAGAGCGCAAACCGAGTTTGAAGAAAAGTTAAATACTATAACACATGGTATTGGTGCTGTTTTAGGTGTTATTGGTTTAATTTTATTAATAATAAAAGATACACATAAAACAGAATGGAGTTTGTTTAGTGTTGTCGTTTATGGACTATCAATAATCATCCTTTTTACAGCTTCTACAGCTTATCACTATGTAAAGAAAACCACACGAAAACATTATTTTAGAGTAATAGACCATATTAGTATATACTTACTTATTGCAGGTACATATACTCCCGTATTATTAATAACATTAGAGCATAGTTTAGGTTGGGAATTATTATACGTAGTATGGGGGATTGCTATTTTTGGCATTATTTTAAAACTCTTTTTTACAGGGAAATTTAATTTATTTTCTACTATACTATATTTAATAATGGGATGGCTTATAGTTTTTGATTTTTCTAGACTTTCTGAGTTAATGCACCCTAACGGTATTATTTTATTAATGGCTGGTGGAGCGGCTTATACTTTGGGTATAATTTTTTATGCCATAGAAAAGAAACTTTATTTCCATGTTATTTGGCATCTTTTTGTTTTAGCAGGCGCTATATGTCATTTTTTTATGATACTATTCTATGTCGTTTAACTAGCTAAACTAGTCTCAGGTTTTATAAACAACATAATGTTATCTTGTAAACGCTGTTTAACAATAGTCATCATACGCTTATTTAAAGCCGAAGAATTTTCTATATATAGTAAATACTCTTCTACCGTAAATTGCCCTATAATCATTCCTTTTATAGAGTTTCTAAACTTAATATCCTTGTTAATCGCGTTAGCAATATATATTAACCCTTTTTCTATACTTAGGTCATAAAAAGTATTTTTATGTTTTCTAATATAGTTTTTAAACACTTCAATTAGTAAATCATTCTGAAGCTTTATAACTGGGCGTAGTGTAATATTTTGGAAACGTTCATCACTACTCATATTATCAGTGATTTTAATAGAAGTAATAATAGGTCTACTGTCTAATAATTGTTGATCTCTTAAAGTCATAATTAATAGTTTTTTGATAATAACAAAGCGTTTGAAACTTATAAGCGTTCAAACATTTACTATATAAAAGTATTAATTAAGTGTATTAAAAATTTTCAATATCAATTTACTTGTTAACCGGCTTATGAACATTTATCTTTATGTTTTTATAGAAATTGTATACCAATGTTTTAGGTTTTAAGAGGACTTATATTATAATTGAGATACAACAACAGATAATTTAATAACTATGAAATTCGGAAGCGTTACAAATCCAGAGCTTATAGATTTTACTTTTCCCAAAGACCATAAAGACACCAAGCGTGTTCTTAATGCAGTTAAAGATGATGCTATACCAGAAATATATGTTGGCTGTGCTAAATGGAATAGGGCAGATTTAAAAGGATTCTATCCTAGAGGCACTAAAGACGAGTTAGTCTATTACTCCTCACAATTTAATTCTATAGAATTAAATGCAACCTTTTATCGTATTTTTCCAGCTGAGCAATTTGCAAAATGGTATGATAAAACCCCTGCAAATTTTAAATTTTTCCCAAAGTTAAATCAAGAAATTAGCCACTGGAAACGTTTGCAAGCAACAGAAGATGTTGTAGAGCATTATTTATACAATGCCTCGAATTTAAAAGAAAAACTAGGTACAATCTTTTTGCAAATGCATAATAATTTTTCGCCTAAAGATTTTAATAGAGTGGTTACTTTTATTGAAAAATGGCCAAAACAAATACCTTTAACAGTAGAGTTTAGGCATACCGATTGGTTTAACGATGCAACAGTTGCCGAAGAGCTATACCAGCTATTAGAAGCAAATAACGTATCTAACACTATTGTAGATACTGCTGGAAGACGCGATATTATGCATATGCGTTTAACTAATGCAACAGCATTTGTACGCTATGTAGGCGCAAACCATGAAAGCGATTATACACGATTAGATGATTGGGTAGAACGATTAAAGGAATGGAAAGCGCAAGGTGTGAAGGAAATTGATTTTTTTATTCATCAAAACATAGAAGTAGAGTCCCCATTATTATCTGCTTATTTTATAAAACAATTAAATGCCAAACTTGGGTATAATCTAACAATTCCCAATGGCGATACTAACGAACAACAAACCTTATTTTAAACACATGAGATTTCATACACGTAAATGGGTAAAACCAGAAGATTTAAACCCAAACGCCTCTTTATTTGGAGGTAAACTATTAGCTTGGATAGATGAAGAAGCTGCATTATATTCTGTGGTACAATTAGAAAATCCACATGTGGTTACTAAGTTTATGACAGAGATCGATTTTAAAAGTTCTGCAAAACAAGGGGATATTATAGAAATAGGAATGGAAGTTGTAAAATTCGGAAATGCATCGTTAACATTACGTTGCGAAGTACGAAACATGATGACACGCGAAACCATTATTACTATAGACAATATTGTTATGGTAAATTTAGATAAAAACGGAAACGTTAAACCACATGGTAAAAACCAAGTAGAATTTATAAAAGATAGACTAGAATAAATTATTAAGCCAAAGACTTTAAATACTTTTTATCAACGTAAAACGTTCCAAAAGGAATTAAAGACGCTACTAAAATTATAGCAAACGTTTTATTATCCCACTTGTAAGTAGAACGCAATACAATAGCTAAAGCAATGTATGCCACAAATAATAGGCCATGTGGCATACCTAATAGTTTTACATATTGAGGATCGTCTGCTAAATATTTTATTGGAGTAGCAATAAACAATAATAAGATGTAAGAAACACCTTCTAAAAAGGCAGTAATTCGGAATATATTAAGCATATTCAGTTTTTAATTTTTAATAATTTTTCTAACCGTTAAGTCTTCGTTGTTTCCAGTGGATAGTTTTGCAAAATATACACCAGAAGCTAAAGCATTTGTTTTAATAGCTGTGTTAGAATTAACAGCTTGCTCTAAAACTAAAGCGCCTGTAATATTATAAATCTTCACATTTAAAGCTGTTTCACTATTGTGTGAAATCGTTAATTCGTTATTAAATGGCACAGGATATACCATAATACTATCTGCCAGAGTAACATTATTAGAAGATAAAGATGTGTCTACATTAAAATAATCTTTTGCTAATTCAAAAGCTTCAACACCAATTTCTGCTCCAATCTGTCTCCCTTTAATATCATCAATAGGAGGGTGGATTCCTCCCCATATACGAGATAAACTTGTTTGGTCGGAAGCATCTCTGTAGGTTGCCCATTGTAGTGTAAAACTTTCCGAAGGGCCATCTTCAAATACTAAAAATTCATTAGCGATAACATCAAAAGTTCCCATTCCTCCTGGGAAGAACGCATCTCCTGTAAGTTGTGTAAGTACTTCTGCTGCTGCTCTAGAAAATGTAGAGTGCCCAGATAAATAGCCAGCAAAAGGAGGGGTTACAAATGTGCCGCGTTGGTAAGACCACCAATGTGTTCCTAAAATCCAATCTACACCAGCAACATCAGTATCTGGGTCTGTAATAAAATCGGGACCTTTCCAAGCCATTATTTTTATTCTTCCAACATTTTCATCATTGGTACCAGCTAGTGGGTCTCCAGTTTCTATAAGTTCAATTTTACCAGGAATTAATGGTAAGCCGTGAGGGTCGAAACTTGGTAAACTACTATCTGTACTTTGGCCTTTACCTGCCATATATCTAATAGCAGATATAGGGCGAATATAATCGTAGTACCCTTTAATTCCCCAAGTAGCTACAGCAGAATCATGCATAGCACCACCTAATGCTAAATACGTTTTAACATCCCATTCTAAATCGCTTAACAAATCGCCAACACCTTCAATTTTTTTTACGGTTTGTGGATGGTCGCTAACATAATTTAATAAAGTAAACCAGTGACCTGGAGGTGTTTCAGAGTCTGGGCCATCTGCCCAAAATTCTGCAAGAACTCTAGCATAATCTGCACGTTTAACCATTTGTGGTACATAAGGCGCATTGGTTACAGGATTTAAAGCATGGCCTGTACTCGCGTCTCCACCATTAGTAAAATCATAAAAAGTTTGGTATTCTGCAAAGGTTTCTGGGTAATCTGCAATATCATAATTACCAATAGAGGCTGGAGATATATCTATTACAGTAGGGTCATTTGGATCCATGTGCGAAGACCAAGATGCAACTAAAGCAAAATGCCATTTATAAGGATCATCGATGCCGTTGCCTGTTGTAGAGTTTTGTATGTAAACAGGTGCTCCTGGATTTTTATAAACGTAACAATCAAAACCATCATTCAATACCTCTAAATCCGTTGGTTTTAAACAAAATGGCGTAACTTCTCCCCATTCTGGACTTAAAAAATCTGGTGTATTTAAAGGAAAAGGATTTCCGCTTTGATCTATAAATACATCAAAAGCTAATGGTTGCCATGCATTAGGATTGTTTAAAGGATTAGTATCTGAATAAATCTCTAATATCAAAGGATCATTAGATGGTGTATAAAACTGATTTGCATAATCGTTAACTTCATTTGAAGCATCTTGCAATCCAAAAGCTATCATTTGTTCTGCCAAATAGTTTCCTAAAGCTGCATAAGAACCTGTAGAATAATCTGTAGATGTAAACATTGTATCGTAGCCTAAGCTTGTAAACAGTGTTTCAAAATCTGCTAAAACAGTTGTGGCACCTGGAGAGTTTTGAAACCTATGGTTTAATAGCCTAAACATTGCGTAACTAATAATTTCATGTCTTGCAACATCATTGTCTGCTGGTTGCGCAATACCATTAAAAGCACAAGTATACCCACCAAAGGTTTTACCTAAAAAAACTGTTTCTGCTGTATCATCAAAAATTGCCCAAGCATCGTACATTACAACACTACTATGAAATAAGTTTCTAGCATGTACAGTTGGTCTAGCATAATCGCTACGAATGGCATCTAATAATTGTTCATTCCATTCTCTAGCTATAGACTGCTGTGCACTAGCTGTAGAAACTACAGCAAAAAGCATCACAAAGAATGCGAGTGTAATTTTTTTCATGTAAGAATTAGTTTTAGTTGGACTGTAAACTTAAGAAAAAACCAAATATTATTTAAGAATAATCTTTATTTACTTTTATGAAACTCATTTAATTATAATAATTATCTTTAAAAAGTTTGGCGAAATATCAAGCGGTCCTAAGGTAGAAGATATATTGGGAACGCCAGTAAAACTTAACAATTTTAAGTCTCTATATTTCGAGGTAACTGCAGAAGATGTTATCCGAATTGGAAAATTAGCATTATCTTATATACTGCAGATGAAAAAGTAAACAATCTAAGGTTTGCAAATGGAATTTTTGGAGGAGGTTCAAGCGGAAATTTATTTCAAACGTTACGCATAGGTAAAGGGGATACTTATGGAGGTTATTCATCTATAAGTACAAGTGTAAGGGCTAATACAGCACTAAAATCTTTAGAAATTATTAAAAATATGGTATCAAACTATGCTTAAGACTTTACCTTTGTAGAAATAACTCAATAAAATTATCAATTTGAGTTTTTTAAGTTATTGTAAAGCGATAAACTATTTTTAGCAGGTTTACCAAACCATTTGGCTATAGTATTCTCAGCGGGTTTAAAACGAGGCGTAAAATCCATATTTTTATATGAGTTTTCTTGTTTACTATGTGTATGCCATTGCCAAATATAAAACCCCTTAAACCAGTCTTTATGCCATAAACTTTCAAAAAGTGCTTGGTAGGCAAGCTGTTGTGTTTTGTCAGACTTCTCTCTAGAAAGACCACTGTAGAGTCTATCCCATTCCCACGGTTTTATAGTTGCAGAAGCTTCACTTTTATAACCTATTTCTGTAAATAAAATAGGTTTGTTGTATTTTTTTGAAAGTTTCTCTAATCCAATAATATGTTTATTCCATCCAATTTTAATTGAATCTAAGGCTGGGTTTTTATGGTCTGTTAAAGGAAAATAAGCTTGTATACCTATATAATCTAGAGCTTCCCAAAACTCACCTAAATCATTATCATCATCCCAATTGGCTGCATAAGTTAACTTCCCAGAATAAATGGTTTTAATATCTTTAATTAATTGTATCCAAGCTTTAGGCTGTTGTTTAATAGATGTCCTTAATTCTGTACCAATGCAAAATAATTCTGTTCCAGAAATTTCAGCTAAAGAAGCATAATGAAGCATGTTTTTTCTGTAAGCTTTAAACCATATATCCCAATCGGCATTTGTTTCAAAGTTTATGTTAGAACGCCAACCATCTCTTAACCAAATATGAGGTTTAAACATAACATGCATCCCTTTTTTATGAACTTCCTTAATAGCGGTTATAAATATAGAGTCATTTTTTCTCCATTGTCCTACAACTTTAGGTGCATTCATTTCTTTTGTTTGTTCATCTTCTTGGTCTATAAAGGGAACCATAGCAACCCATTCTATATTTGTTTTTAATAAATCTTTTATAGTTTGCTCACGGTTATTTCTCCATCCAAAAGCATGAACTCCACGATGCTTGTTATCTACAGCATAGAAATTATTAGAATAATTAGTGTTATTTTCTACAGAATAATCCCATTGGTAATTAAAATTCTCAAAACTATTTTTATTAATGATATAACGGTAGGAAAACGATAACAATAAAACAGGTAACAATAATCTAACAGTAAAGCGCTTTAGCATAATAAAAACGCCCTTTTTTCTATAAATTCTAATAAAATACCGAATAACTAAAAAGAGGGTATAGAATATTATAAACAAAATAAGAAGTGCAATTTGTGCATTCTTTTTAAGAATAAAGTCAGGAAAAAAATCTAAACCATCAGAAAAAGACTCTCCATTACTAATAAATTGATAGATTACAAATAAAAAAGAGAATAACCATGTAAATAGGTAGATTACAATAGCGCTTACAACTTCTTTTTTTAATAACAATTTCATGTTTTAAATATACTATAAATTTATACTAATACACTAGCTTACATTTTTTTCAAAAAACAATCAACTCTAAGGGCTAAACAGTATTTTTGCACTATGTCTAAATCATATCAATTACAACAACAAATATTAAGTAAATTAAATATTAAGGAACTTAATCCTATGCAAGAGGAGGCTTGTCTAGCCATTCCTTCGGTAGATAATATTGTTTTATTATCCCCAACTGGAACAGGGAAAACATTAGCATTTTTATTGCCTGTTATGGGCTTGTTAGATGCTAACTTAAAATCTATACAAGCCATTATTTTAGTGCCATCTAGGGAGTTAGCAATACAAATAGAGCAAGTTATTCGTAAAATGGGAGCTGGGTTTAAAACAAATGCCGTTTATGGAGGTAGACCATTTTCTAAAGATAAAATAGAATTAAATCATGCGCCAGCGATACTTGTAGGAACTCCTGGGCGTATAGCAGATCATTTACGGCGTGAAACTTTTACGACAAATGCTATAAAAACACTAGTATTGGATGAGTTCGATAAATCATTAGAAGTTGGTTTCGAATCTGAAATGAGTGAAATCATCGCATTTTTGCCACAAATAAAAAAACGAATACTAACCTCTGCAACTCAGGATATGGAGATTCCGCGTTTTGTTGGATTAAAAGATGAAATTGTAATTAATTATTTAGGCACAGAAGCGTCTCAATTAAAAATTAAAAAAGTTGTTTCCCCTACTAAAAACAAACTTCAAACTTTGGTAGATTTATTATGTCATATTGGGAATGCACCTGGAATTATATTTTGTAATTTTAAAGATACTATAAGTTATGTTAGTGATTTTTTAGAAGAACATAATATCGCTCATGGTTGTTTTTATGGCGGTATGGAGCAAAAAGATAGAGAGCGCGCTTTAATAAAATTTAGAAATGGTACGCATCAAATTATTATAGCTACCGACTTGGCAGCAAGAGGTCTTGATATTTCAGAATTAAAATATATTATTCATTACCAATTACCATTAAAAGCTCAAGAATTTACTCATAGAAATGGTAGAACTGCACGTATGAATACAGAAGGAACTGCGTATGTGCTACAATGGCAAGAAGAAACTTTGCCAGATTTTATTGAAACAGAAACGGTTGTTAAACTAAACAATAATTTAAGTCCAGAACCTTCAATGTGGACAACTTTATTTATTTCAGGAGGTAGAAAAGATAAAATATCTAAAGGAGATATTGCTGGTCTTTTCTTTAAACAAGGTGGATTAGATAAAAATGAATTAGGTGTTATAGAGCTTAAGCAGGACTGTGCTTTTGTTGCAGTACCAAAACATAAAGTCAATACTGTTATTACTAAAACAAATAATAGCAGATTGAAAAAAAAGAAGGTGAGAGTAAGTGTTATATAATTATATATGGCATGGTATTTGGACTCTTTAAAGTAATTAATACATAAATTTATATTACAATGAGTACAGGAACAGTAAAATTCTTCAATGATGAAAAAGGTTATGGTTTTATCACAGAAGAAGGTTCAAACAAAGACCATTTTGTCCACATTTCGGGATTAATCGATGAAATTAGAGAAGGTGATGCAGTAGAATTCGATTTAACAGAAGGAAAAAAAGGTTTAAATGCAGTAAACGTAAAAGTTATTTAAATAGATATACTTAAACTTTATTACCACAAGGCCCATCATTATTTTGATGGGCTTTTTTTATTCCTGTAATTTCAAATAATAATAGCTATTAATAATTATTAAGAATGTTACCTTTGTTTAAAATAGTATTATGTCACAATCCTTTCTAGATTTAAAACTTTCCGAAAATTTATTAAAAGCGTTAAACGATTTAAAAATTGTAAAACCAACAGAAATACAAGAACATGCTATTAAGCATTTATTATCTAATACCTCAGACTTTGTTGGTATTGCAAAAACTGGAACAGGAAAAACAGCAGCCTTTGGTTTACCCTTATTACAATTAATAGATACTAATAAAACAGCTATTCAAGCAATAGTATTGGCACCAACGCGAGAACTAGGAAAACAAATTTGTAATAATTTAGAGCAGTTTGCTAAGTATAGGCCAGAAGTTTCTATAGCAAGTATATGCGGAGGCGTACCAATTAAGCCACAAATAGAACGTTTAACTAAAACAACACATATAGTAGTTGCAACCCCTGGTCGTTTAATAGATTTAATAAATAGGCAAGCAATAAATATTACAGAAGCGGGGTATTTAGTTTTAGATGAAGCAGATGAGATGATTTCTATTTTAAAGGAAAGTCTGGATCAAATCGTGGAAGTTTTACCAAAAAGTAGGCGAACTATTTTGTTTTCAGCTACTTTACCAGGCGCAATTAAGCAATTAATACAAAATTATTTGTCTAAACATGTAAAACAGGTAACTGTAGACATGGAAACCAAAGGACATCAAGGAATAAATCACCAATATGTTATTGTAGAGCCTATAGAAAAATTAAATGTGCTAATGCATTTTTTAAACTCAAAAACTGGTCAACGTGGTATTATATTTTGTAAAACAAAAGCAGCAGTAAATAAACTTGCAAAAAACTTAGCTATAAATAAATTTTCTTCAGGAGCATTGCACGGTAGTTTAACTCAAGGAATTAGAGATCGTATCATGGAGCAATTTAGAGAAGGTTATATTAATATTTTAGTGGCTACAGATTTAGCGGCAAGGGGAATAGATGTTAAAGACGTTACTTATGTTGTAAATTACCATTTACCAGAATTTTACGAGTCTTACATACATAGAAGCGGTAGAACAGCAAGAGCAGGAGCAAAAGGGTTAGCTTTAACAGTATTACAAAAAGAGGAAGCATTTGAAATTCCAGAATTTGAGGATGAATTAGGAATTACATTTACTAAATACAATAAACCTAATGCACAAAGTATAGAAGAAAATAATGCTGTACTTTGGGCTAGGCAAATATTTAAAACAAAACCAAATCATAATCTTTCCATAGAGTTTAAAGAGAATATTAAGACTGTATTCCATCATTTAACAAAAGATGAATTGATAGAGAAACTATTGGCAAATTATATGCTTCAAAATGCAAAAACACCTTTAGATGATGAAGGAAAAAAGAAGAAAAAGCATAAATAATACTAGAACTTTAGTCTTATAAGGAAAAAATAATCCATCCCTACAATATGTTCCCTCGCAAATTTAAACTTTGTTATATTATATTAACACTCTTTATAAATAGTATTTATTGTCAGAATACAACTATTAAAGAAGACGTGTCTAACAAGAATGCTTTAATAGAGAAACTTAATGCTACATATAATAATGTAAAAAATGCACCAGAAAAAAGTTATAAGATTGCAAAAGAAAGTTTAATTATTGCAGAACAAGAAAATAATCTAGAAGCAAAAATAATAGCAAATAATATATTCTCATCATATTATAATTACCAAGGCGATAAAACAAAAGCACATTATTACTCAGGTCTAGTCTATAATATGCTTGATAAAAAACTTAAGTTTTCAGAGTTTGGGTACGCATTAGCCATGAATTGCGCCATTTATTTTAGGCAAGCAAAAGATTATGATCATGCTATAAAGTTTTATAACGAAGCTTTGCTTATTTATAATAGTTATACCGAAAAATCGACGCATAATAGATTCTTATTAATAAGTGATTTAGCCTATCAATACGCACTAAAAAAGAAAGAAATTTTAGCACTAGATTACTATAATTTAGCACTAGAAGAAGCTAAATGTTTAAATAATACAATTTGGCTGTCGTCTGCTTATAATAATTTAGGATATTACTATTACGCACAGTTAAACTATGAAAAAGCACTTAGTTATTATAATAAAGCAAAAAGTTATATAAATATAGATACTCTAGGAAAATGGAGTGAACTATACTATTTAAATATTTTAGAAAATATAGCACACATATATTTAGAGTATTCTAAACTGTATGATGAAGCAGCTGCAATACAAAAAAAAGTAGCAAAAATAAGACGAAAGTATAACGATGAAAAAGGAGCAATATCTGCGGATATTGAACGCTTAAAAAGTTTAACAATAACTAAAAAGTTTGATGAAGCAAATAAGCTCAAAAAAAATATAGACTCCTATTTTAAAAATAAAGATAGTAATGAAATTATTCAGGATCAAGATGTCGCATTAGCCTATGAAAGATATTTAAAAGCTAAGCTGTTTAATTATGAATATACAAAGGAGTATAATGAGTATTTTAAAGTCTCTAAGACATTATCAAGTTTTTTAAAAAAGCAGTTCGATTATAATAAAATAAAAAATGAAGAAGCTATAGCAAGTTACATTAAGCTTCAAGAAAGTGACTTTAAAAGTAAACTAAAATTAGAGAAAGAACTAACACTAGAAAAAGACGCATCGTATAAAAAAGATAGGTTTTTTTTGTTTTTAATAATATTTATGTTGTGCCTTACTATAACCTCTTTATTTATAATTAATTATGCAATAAAGCAACGTAAAAAGAGAACAGAACAAGATAACTTAATTACAAAATTAACATTAAGAAATACTACTTTAGAAAAGGAAAAACTAAATGATATATTAGAATCTAAAGAAAAGGATATTATTAATGTTGTGGCAGATAATGAAATGAGAACTAAGTTTCTTATTAAACTGTTAAATAAAATAGAAGACGAGAATAAGTTATCGGGCAATACAGATAAGATTGTAAAAGAATTAGCTTTTGATATAAAGTCTCAAATACAAATAGAAGAACGCCTTACCACATTGCAAAGTGATCTTACCAATGCAAATGCCAATTTTGATACACTTTTAGTTGAAAAATACCAACACTTAACAAAAACAGAAAGAGAAATTTGCTCATTTATTAGATTAAATTTTTCTACAAAAGAAATTGCTCAAGTTAGAAACGTAAGTATTGGTGCGATAAAAATGTCTAGGTCAAGAATTAGAAAGAAGATAAATTTGCCCTCAGAAATGGAATTAGATCAATTTATTCAGACTTTATAGTTGTTTTTAATAGGATGTTACCTTTTGTTACCATATATGTTTTGGTGGTTTCTACCTAAGAATATATTTTTGAAGTGTATTGTAAATGTGTTTATATTTTTAATTAAAGTATAAATACCCTCTACAAATTAATGATAGCACATTACGGAATATATATTTAGGATTTAGTTGGTACTAGATATATACAACCATTCTTATCGCTCCCTTAACAAGATAAGAATGGTTTTTTTATGCTTAAAAATAACTAGTTCAATTTATAAACAATCTGTAATTAAGTTGAATTGTATTCAATGTAATTTTAATACATTTGATTAGAATTATAACAATTGCATTAATGAAATTAATAGATGAGATTATAAAAGAGTTTGCTTCATTTGTATGGGGACTACCATTATTAACATTGCTTATTGGAGGTGGGCTGTTTTTAATAATCCGTTCTAAATTTTTACCATTTCGTTATTTAGGTCACGCCATACAAGTGCTTAGAGGAAAATATGATAACCCTAATGATCCTGGAGAAATTAGTCATTTTCAAGCTTTAACAACAGCATTATCATCTACTATAGGTATGGGTAATATTGCAGGAGTAGCAGTCGCTATTTCTATAGGAGGGCCTGGAGCAGTATTCTGGATGTGGATTAGTGCCATTATAGGGATGTCTACTAAGTTTTTTACCTCTTCTTTAGCCGTTATGTATAGAGGAAAAGATAGTAGAGGAGAAGTACAAGGTGGGCCAATGTATTTTATAATGGAAGGTTTAGGTAAGCAATGGAAACCTTTAGCACTATTTTTTAGTGTTTGTGGTCTTGTAGGCGCTTTACCTGTTTTTAATGTAAACCAGTTAACAGAAGCTGTAAATGCAATACTATTACAACCCAATGGTATTAAAACAGGAGATACTAGTAATTTAATTATTGGTATTATTTTAGTAATAATAACCTCTATAGTAATACTAGGAGGTTTAAATAGAATTAGTAAAGTCGCATCAAAGCTAGTGCCAGCAATGGTTGGCTTATATTTTGTATTAATTTTAATAATATTAGGATTGCATATAGATGTTGTTCCAAAGTATTTTGGACTCATTTTTACAGATGCTTTTGCAGCAAATAATTATACAGGGGACTCTTTTTTTGGGGGAGTTTTAGGCGGATTAATTCTATTAGGTATTCGTAGAGGCGCTTTTTCTAATGAAGCAGGAATAGGGACAGCACCCATGGCACATGGCGCAGCAAAAACAGCCGAACCAATTAGAGAAGGGTTGGTTGCAATGCTTGGCCCTGCAATAGATACGCTAATTGTATGCACACTAACAGCACTAGCTATTTTAGTAACAGGTGTTTGGCAAACTAGTGGAGCCAATGGCGTTACACTAACTGCAGCAGCCTTTGGTAATGCAATACCTGGTTTTGGTAAATATTTGTTATTAGTATGTATTGTAGTTTTTAGTGTTTCATCATTGTTTTCATTTTCCTATTACGGAACAAAATGCATGTCTTTTTTATTAGGAGCCAATAAACAACATTACTATAACTATATATACATACTAAGTATAATTGTAGGGGCCACAACGTCTTTAGATATGATGATAAACTTAATAGATGGTTTCTTTGCATTAATGGCAATACCAACTATGTTTACAACAATAGCACTATCGTCTAAAGTTCTTGTTGAAGCTAAAAGTTATTTTAAGCGATTAAAAATTTAAGTATTTTTAATTGTTAAATAGTTTTCTAGTAATACTAGAAAATAAGTGTAAAGCATGTTGTTATTTAACAGCAATCATACTAATCTCAACATTTACAAACTTTGGCAAGTTAGCAACCTCTACAGTCTCGCGAGCAGGAGCAGTTGCTTCATCAAAATAACTACCGTACACTTCGTTTATTTCGGCAAAGTTATTCATGTCACTAATAAATATTGATGTTTTTATAACATTTTCAAAAGTCATATCAGCGGCTTCTAATACGGCTTTCATATTCTCCATAACCTGTTTAGTTTCTGTAGGAATAGAATCTAGAATTAGCTCACCAGTTTCTGGATGTAATGCAATTTGCCCAGAAGTATAAAGCGTGTTTCCGCTTAACACTGCTTGATTATATGGGCCAATAGGTGCAGGAGCTTTAGATGTTGTTATAATTTTTTTCATAATGATATTAAAAATTTGTGATGAATACTATAAACGTTGATCTGGTCTTCTACGTTTTTCGTATTTAATATCTTTTAAAATGTTTGATTTAATACCTATAAAGAAATTCCAAGAACTTCTATTACTAAAAGGAATCCAACTAAAATTCATTCTCCAACTTAATAAATCTCTGGAAAAACGTAATTGAGTATATGTGAAGCCTTGATTTTTAAAATCGTAACCAGAAGAAGCACCAACAGACCATCTCGGTGAAATATCTAAATCTCCTGAAAACATTAAAGAATGCGAAGATATTTCTTGTTGTCTCCTTGCATTAGAGTAATTTAGAGCATAAGCTAAACGTAAACTCCATGGAATACCATAATTATAGAGTTTACCTATAGTTTCTTCTTCGTCATCATCATCTTCTTCATTATATCGCTGATCTGCAAAATCTTGAGACCTACCAAATAAATCATCGTCTCGACCACCACTTTGTAGTGTTTCGTTTCTACTCGCTTTACTCGTTTTACTGTCTTTAGCGCCTTTACTTTTTAAACTGTAACCAATAGTAAGGTTAGCACTTGTCATTCTAAATAAGCTGCCACCATTATTAATGTTAAACTTCTCTATTTTATTATTATTACTATCCAGTGCATACGGATCTAGAGTAGCACCAAAATTAATATTCATTTTATTGTTAAATAATTGTGTTCCCCCAGACATACGTACAGGACTCCAACGTAAAGAGTCTCCAGCCAAATTATAAGATGTAGAGAAATTTAAATTATTTAATAATATTATTTTTTTGGCCTCAGTTTTGGTGGTGTCTCTATCTCTAACTTTTGCTTCAATATTATTAGAAACATTAATACCAATAGAACTTGAATAGGTTCTATTAGGAGAGCCAAATAAACTCCCTTCAAAGCGAGAATATTCAACATTTACAGGGTCTCCATTTATATCCGTTTCCACATAAGTATCATAATACCTATCAAAAGCAGGGTTTATATTATAACTTATAGCAGGTCTAATAACGTGACGTATAGCTTTAATTTTTTTATCTTGCCCTTCTTTTTCAAGCGGAAACATTCCGTAAATAGTAGTACCAACACTAGTAGAAAAATTATAGGTTCTAAACGAGTCAAACCCATTAAGCTCTTCTGTAACTCTTTCTTCTCTTACATCGTCATAAAATCTATTAATAGTGTTTAAAGTCCAAGTTTCCTCATAATTTGCTGTAGCACTAAAACTAAAATATTGTAGTACTTTAAAGTTTGTAGATAATGGAATAGAATGGCGCATACCTACTTTTGCATCATCAAACATTTCTTTCTTAAAGAATAAAGAATCGGTTGTTGTAATTCTATTTTCACCTCTAACATTATATTGTAAGTTAATATTTTGAATTAATCCTTTTTTGCTACCTACTTTTGGCGCAAAAGGGAATATTCTACCAACACTAGCTTGAAGTGTAGGCAATGTTAGGTTAATAGATTCTGTTTGTGTGTTTTGCGAATGCGTAGCTGTTAAACTCATATTTACCTGAGGTTCTCCCTGAAAGGTTTTTGAATATGAAACAGAAGACGATAATGTGTTGTTTAAGAAACTTGCAGTATTAACTTGATTATTTGATTGTTGATAGTAATTACTACTTCCTAAGTTTACAGAAGCAGAAAACCTAGAATTGGGGTTTGCTTTAGCATCTTGACTATGAGCCCAACGTAAGTTATATATTGTATTCTTTGAATAATCTGGAAATCCACGTTCGCTATTTATAAGATTTTCATATCTAAAAGCAAAATTCCCGTTAAATCTATAGCGTTTGGCATATCTATTTTCTATTCTAAGCCCATAACTTCCATTAGTATAATAATCTCCAAGTATGGCCAAATCTACATACTCGCTTATAGGAAAATAGTACCCACCATTTTGTAGAAAATACCCTCTATCGTTTTGCTCTCCAAAACTAGGGAAGATAACACCAGCAGTTCGCTTTTTACTTAAAGGAAAAAAGGCAAAAGGTAAACCAATAGGAGTAGGTACATCGTAAATAAATAAGTTAGTTAACCCAGTAACGACTTTTTTATCTGGAACAATTTTAGCTTTTCGTAACAAGAAATAGTATTCAGGATCCTCTAAATCTTTAGCAGTAGTAAACTTTCCTCTGTTTATAAAGTATACAGAGTCGTTTTCTTTTTTAGTTAACTCCGCTATAATAGTACCACCATTTTGTTCTGTTCTAGAGTTCCAAATTAAAGCTTTTCTAGTATCAAAATTAAACCTAATAGAATCGGGTTCAACAACAGATTGCCCTTGTTTAAAAACTGGAAGTTGCGAGTATACTCCTGCAGAATCTTTTAATCGTCCGGCATAGACTTCATTTTTACTGTAATCTATAACAATAATACCCGCCTTAATTTCCATGTCTTTATAAAAAACTTCGGCTTCATTATATAAATACATTTTTTGTTCTTTCCTGTTAAAGGAAGTATAGTCTTTAGCATTGTAAGTAATAATACCTTCTAATAATTCCTTTTTAGGTTTTACAGAGTCTGTTACAGTACTATCGCTTTTTTTTTCGTTAAGAACAAGGTCTTGAATACTAACCTGAGTTAAAGAGTCGTTTTCTTTAATGGTCTCTTCTTTTACTTGAACAGGAGGTATTTCTCCTCCTTTAGTTTCGCCACCATCAACTTGTGCATAACTAAAAGTGTTGATAAACACTGTAAAACTTAAGGCTAAAAGTATATAAAATCTATTTGTGTGCAATGCTTTTAAATGTATTTTTGCTAAAGTATGGCTCGGTTTTTGAATTGCCAAAATTAAATATATTTTTTATGATTAATTTATTATTCGTAAAAAAATAAGAAATAATAATAATTGCTTAAAATTTGTTTATAATATCTATGCTAACGTATATAAAAACCTTTTTCGTATCCTTTATAATACTATTAACATTTACGGCTACTACAACAATAACAGCACAATCCAATAATGAGAAATTTGTGGTGGTGTTAGACGCTGGACATGGAGGACATGATCCTGGAAAACCATCAAAATATGGTTACAAGGAAAAGGACATTGCTTTAAAAATTGTTTTAGCAGTAGGGAAAGCATTATCTAAGCATCCAAATATAAAAGTAGTCTATACAAGAAAAACAGATGTATTTGTAGATTTATTTGTTAGAGGTAAAATAGCTAATAAAGCAAATGCCGATTTATTTGTTTCCGTTCATTGCAATGCTCACCATACACAAGCTTATGGTTCTGAGACTTACGTATTAGGAGTGCATAGAAATAAAACAAACTTTAACGTTGCAAAAGCAGAAAACGAAGTAAT
Source organism: Pontimicrobium sp. MEBiC06410 (assembly GCF_053601615.1). Taxonomy (NCBI): domain Bacteria; kingdom Pseudomonadati; phylum Bacteroidota; class Flavobacteriia; order Flavobacteriales; family Flavobacteriaceae; genus Pontimicrobium; species Pontimicrobium sp. MEBiC06410. Next base: position 242,347 of record NZ_JBSHNT010000161.1, on the reverse strand, counting down.
TTTTTTAGAGAAAGATTATAAGAAAAATTATGAAGGTTACGACCCCAATTCTCCAGAATCCTTTATAGGTTTAACCCTAATGCAAGAAGAGTATTTAGACCAAAGCATTCAATTAGCTAAAAACATTCAGGATAATTTTACAAAAAAATTAAAACGAAAAAACAGAGGCGTAAAGCAAGCAGGTTTTATTGTACTACACCAAACGGTAATGCCAAGTGTACTTGTAGAAACAGGATTTATAACTAATACTAAAGAAGGGAAGTACCTAAACTCTAAAAAAGGACAATTAGAATTAGCATCGGCAATAGAAAAAGCCATTATTAAATATAAAAAAGGAGTAGACGATAATACAGGAACTTTCGATTATGATAGCGAGAGTACCGCAATTGAAGCAGCATCTTCTAAAGAAAAAGTATATAAAAACATTGTTTTTAAAGTACAACTAGCAGCAAGTTCAAAAAAACTAGAACCTAAATCGTACAATTTTAAAGGTTTAAAAAACGTATCTAGAGAAAAACAAGGCGGCTTCTATAAATACTATTATGGCTATACATCAGACTATATTAAAGCCCAAAAATTACAATCTACAGCCAAGAAAAAGGGATATAAAGATTGTTACTTAGTTGCTTTTAAGAATGGAAAACGTATAAGTTTAGAAAAAGCTCTAAAACAAGACGCTAATTAGAGCCATTCTTAGTAAATTATTTTTATTTTTGTTGTTTAATCAAACCCTAATACACATTGAGAATTTCTAGAGAAGTAAAAGCAGCGATATTAGTAATATTAGGAATAGTCTTTTTTATCTTCGGTTTTAATTATTTAAAAGGGAAAAATTTATTTGAATCCTCAAATGTATTCTACACAGAATTCGATTACAATGGTCTTACAGAAGCATCTGTAGTTACAATTAAAGGGAATAATATAGGTAAAGTCACAGAAATTATATACGATTTTAAAACAGGAAAAACCCGAGTATCATTTATTGTAGACGAGCAACTAAAGTTTTCAAAAAATAGTAAAATACGAATGTATGAGCTAGGTGTAATGGGTGGAAATGGTTTGGCTATAATAGATGCAGAAGACAATGTAATTGCAGAAAGCGGAGATTTTATAACATCGGAAGTTGAAGAAGGATTAGTAAAAAACCTTTCTAGCAATTTTTCAGATTTAAGCGCAGGACTAGATACAACATTAAAATCTGCAGATACGCTTTTAGTAAACTTAAACAATATACTAGTAGATGATTCTGAAAAAGGGTTAAAAACAACTATAGCAGAATTAAATGAGACATTAAGATCTTTTAAATCCTTATCAAACTCATTTAAATCTGTAGTAACAAAAAATAAAGATAGTTTAACAGCTACCATAAACAACTTTAATGCAGTAAGTAAAAATCTTGCAGTATTATCTAATGATTTAAAGGATGTAGAACTATCTAAAACTGTTGATAATTTAGATAAAACATTGACAAGTGTAAATAATGTATTGGCAAATATTGAAAAAGGAGAAGGCTCATTAGGAAAATTAATGAAAGACGAAAAGTTATATAATAACTTAGAAGTAGCTTCTGGCCAATTAAAAGAATTATTACAAGACTTTAAGTTAAATCCAAAACGTTACATTAATGTCTCTGTATTTGGAAGAAAAGATAAAAAAGGATACGTTAAACCTGAAGACGAAAGAGAGTAAACCAACCTAATTAACTTATGAATTATATACCCAATATACTTTTTGCAATAGCATTAATTTTTGGCATTGGCTATTTTGCTAGAAACGTAAAAAAACTGTGGAGAAATGTAAAACTAGGGCAAGATAAAGATGTTAGCGATAACAAATCGCAACGTTGGAAAAACATGGCTATGATTGCTTTAGGGCAAAGTAAGATGGTGAAACGCCCTGTAGCTGGTTTTTTTCATATTGTAGTATATGTTGGTTTTATAATTATAAATATTGAAGTTCTAGAAATTATAATAGATGGGTTATTTGGAACGCACCGTATTGGGTTAAAAGTCTTACCCGAATCTGTTTATGGCTTTTTAATAGGTAGTTTTGAAGTATTAGCAGCCTTAGTATTTGTATCAGTAGTCGTTTTTTGGATTAGACGTAATATTGTAAAACTTAAACGTTTTATGAGTGCCGAAATGAAAGGTTGGCCTAAAAATGACGGAAACTTTATTCTATATTTCGAAATGGTGTTAATGACACTCTTTCTAGTCATGAATGCAACAGACACAACATTTCAAGAATTAGGTACAGGAAATATTATAAGTCAATACATTACACCGATTTTCTCTGGAGTATCAGAAGGCGGGTTACACATTATTGAACGTTCTGCATGGTGGCTACACATATTAGGGATTTTAATATTCTTAAATTATTTATACTATTCAAAACATTTACATATTCTTTTAGCATTCCCAAATACATATTATGGAAATTTAAACCCAAAAGGTCAATTTTCAAATAATGAAGCAGTAACAAAAGAAGTGATGTTAATGATGGATCCTAATGCAGATCCATTTGCAGCGCCAGCAGAAGATGAAACAGAAGAACCTCCAGCTAAATTTGGAGCCAGCGATGTACAAGACCTGTCGTGGGTAAACCTACTTAACGCATATACTTGTACAGAGTGTGGACGTTGTACTAGCGAATGCCCAGCTAATAAAACAGGTAAAAAACTATCTCCTCGTAAAATTATGATGGATACAAGAGACCGTTTAGAAGAAGTTGGTAAAAATATTGATGCTAATAAAGGAGCATTTAAAGATGATGGTAAGCAGCTATTAAACGATTATATTACAAAAGAAGAACTTTGGGCGTGTACATCGTGTAATGCCTGTACAGAAGCTTGCCCAGTAAGTATAGACCCACTAAATATTATTATGGAAATGCGCCGTTACTTGGTAATGGAAGAATCGGCAGCCCCTATGGAATTAAATAATATGATGACAAATATTGAAAATAATGGAGCGCCATGGCCATATAATCAGATGGATAGATTAAATTGGAAAGACGAATAAATATTGGTTGTTATTGTACTCATTACCTATAAAAGCTTTAATGATTACTATAACATTTAATACAATTATTATAAGTTGTAACAATGTTGTTTGTTTTAATTATAACAAAAACAAGTGAGTAAAACTCAAATAACATACAGTACTCTGTTTATATTCCTAGGTCTAGGACTTAATACAATGTTTGCGCAATCCTATAAAAAAGACTCTCTTCAAATAAAAGTCTATACAGAAATAGCATATAAGAGTAGTAAAGCGACAAATATAAAGCTTAAAAAAGTATTTTGCGATTACTGTACAAAACAACAAACAAAAAGTATAGGAGAAGAAGCTTTAAGAAGAGCAGATTTAGAAAAATATTATCCTGAAAATAAATTAGAGAACGGAAAAAAACGATTAGCTATATATATAAGAATCTCTAAAGAAGATTTTAAATCTATAACCAAAGAGACTAAGATAAACATCAAACTAAAGGAATGAAACGCGAAGAAGCAGATAAACTACTACACGAAAAAGTTGAAGCTGGAGAAAAAATTAGCCCAGTATTACCAGAAGGAGTAAAAAACTACCTAGTAGATATAGATGGCACAATTACAGAAGACGTACCTAACGAAGAACCAGAACGTATGGTTACATGCGAACCATTCCCAGACGCATTAGAAACATGTAACAAATGGTATGATGAAGGACACATGATCTGTTTCTTTACTTCTAGAACAGAAGAGCATCGTACTGTTACTACAGATTGGTTAAACAAACATGGATTTAAATTCCATAGTTTATTAATGGGAAAACCTAGAGGAGGTAATTACCATTGGATAGATAACCATTTAGTAAAAGCAACTAGATATAAAGGGAAATTTACAGACTTAGTAGATAAAAACGTAACTATTCAAGTTTTTGATGATACCCAAAAAGACTAATTAAAGTAAGTTCATGAATATAATAAAAACATTAATTGTTACTCTGTTTTTAGTTACTGGCTTTGCAGAGCTTTATGCTCAAGATGATAAAGCATCACAGGAACTAGATACAATTGCAATAAAAATATTTGAGAGTGTAAATAATAAAGATTTTGACACTTTATTAGACATGACTTACCCAAAGCTTTTCGAAATAGTTCCAAAAGAATCGATGTTGCCTATTATAAAATCGATGTTTGAGGGTAACGATGAATTTGCAATAGAAATTCCTAATGAGATTCCTAACTATAAATTGTCAGGTATATTCAAAGATGAAGAAACTAAGGCAGACTATGCTTTTTTATCTTACGATTTAAAAATGAAAATGACGTTTAATAATAAGACGTTTTCAGACGAGCAAAAAGAGACAATGAAGAAAATGATGAAAATTCAAGGCATGGATGTAGAATTTTTATCAACCAATACATTGAATGTATTAATGAAAGATAGACTAATCATTTTTATAAAAGACGATTCAACAAATAAGTCGTGGAAGACATTAAATTACGATCCAGACTCACCAATTTTTTTTCAAATATTATCGGTAGAAATTCTTGAAAATGCTAAAGCATACAATCAAAATTTAATGTTAGAGAGTAAAAAACAAACAAAAACTAATTAACAAATCATGAGCGAACAACTAAAGGTGCCTACAATGGCGGAGTTTATGGCAGAAGGCAAACAACCAGAAGTACTATTTTGGGTAGGATGTGCTGGAAGCTTTGATGATAGAGCTAAAAAAATAACTAAAGCGTTTGTAAGATTGTTAAATAAGGCAAATGTAGAATTTGCTGTTTTAGGAGCAGAAGAAAGTTGTACAGGAGATCCGGCGAAACGCTCAGGAAACGAATTTTTATTTCAAATGCAAGCCGTTACTAATATCGAGGTAATGAATGCTTACGAAATAAAAAAAATAGTTACAGCATGTCCACATTGCTTTAACACATTAAAAAATGAATACCCTGGATTAGGTGGTAACTATGATGTTGTTCACCATACACAGTTTTTAAAAGGATTACTGGATGACGGAAGGTTAACTATAGAAGGCGGTCAGTTTAAAGGAAAACGTATAACATTTCATGACCCATGTTATTTAGGTCGTGCAAATAATGTATACGAAGCTCCAAGAGATTTAATACGTAAGTTAGATGCAGAACTAGTAGAAATGAAAAGCTGTAAATCTAGAGGCTTATGCTGTGGAGCTGGAGGAGCGCAAATGTTTAAAGAGCCAGAAAAAGGAGATAAAGACATTAATATAGAACGTACAGAACAAGCACTAGAAACTAAACCACAAATTATAGCAGCTGGTTGTCCTTTTTGTAATACAATGATGACAGATGGAGTAAAAGGGAAAGAAAAAGAAGGAGACATTGAAGTCATGGATATAGCAGAATTAATTGCTAATGCAAAAGATTTATAAAAGGTAGGTGTATGGCACCTAAATATTTTAAATAATTATGAATGTTTAAAAACGAACAGATAAATATAGACGAGTTACCAACACTAGAATCTATAACATATAAACCTGTTTCTAAAACATATTTAAAAGTACTATTATTTAATAGAGTAATTATATACGCTATTATAATAATGGTACTTTTTGTATTAAAACAATCTCCAAAATTTAAAGAAATAGAGTTTTCTTTTATACCCGTGATAATTACTATTAGCGCAGCCTTTCTTATAAATAGCATTACAACCATTTTAGCATTTTCTAAACGGGGCTATGCCTTAAGAGAACACGATATAATATACACTAAAGGGCTTTTGGTAAACAAGATTACTACATTACCATTTATTAGAATACAACATATTGAAATTTCTAGATCCTTTTTAGCAAGAAAATTAAATTTAGCAACACTTAATATCTATTCTGCGGGAGACTCAGGAGAAGATTTATCTATAAAAGGCTTACCAATAGATGTTGCAAATAGATTAAACGATCATATAACAAGTAAGTTAAATGAATGACTTTGATTTTAGTAACCCTAGCCGGCAATCTGTTAAAGGAATTCTAGTATTATTTGTACTTAATACCTATAAATTTGTAAAAAAGAGTATTACGTTACTGCTTGTATTTACGTACAGTCTATTCCAAAAAGGCAGTGTCTTTGGGTTTTCAAAAAACCGTATAATGCTACTATTTGCAGGTGTTATTTTAATAATGTTAATTAAGGCAATTTTAAAATACTTAAACTTTACATTTTACATTTCTAAGGACGATTTCCATTTATCTACTGGTATTTTAAAAAAAGAAACCATTTTAATACCAAAATCAAAAATTCAAAACGTATATATAAAACAAAATATATTTCAGCAATTAATAAATGTAGTACAAGTAAATATAGAAACAGCAGGAGACAATAGTACAGAGATTTCTATAGCAGCATTACAACGTAAAAAAGCATTACAATTAAAAGAAGCCCTATTTTTAAACTCTAAAATAATAGATACAGAAATTGTTGAACCCCAAGAGAGAGAAAGCGCTAAAAATAATGTGTTTTATGAAGCCTCTATAAAAAAACTATTACTAGAAGGTATTAGTCAAAATCATTTACAGAGTTTCTTTATTATTGTAGCCTTTATAGGCGGGCTTTACACTAATTTTAAGGATTTTGTAAAGCAATTGGATTGGCAAGATTATTTTGGAGAATGGTTTAAAATGGATGAAAGCTCGTTTCTAAAAATGCTTCTGTTTAACTCTTTTATTATAATTGTTTTAGTAATCACCACTTTTTTAGTATCACTAATAAAAACTGTAATTGTTAATTATAACCTAAAAGTTGTTGACAATAACAAAAGTATAGAAATAACAAAAGGCTTATTAAATAAAGTGTCTTTAAACCTTACACCATCTAGAATACAAAATATTCAAATTACAACAAATAAAGTAAAGCAATATCTTGGATTGCACACCATGAACTTTAAACAAGCTATGGTTGCAAAAAAAGAACAGAAACATTTTTCAATTATAGGATTAGGAAAAGCACAAATAGATTATTTAGTACAACGTTTATATAGTACATTTAATAAAGATTTGCAGCGCTATAAACCAGAATGGTATTATAAAAGAATTTTAATTTTAAAAACAATTCCTGTTTTAATTATCATTAATACACTAGCTTTTAGTTTTTTTGAAATCTATTTTTGGTTGGTTAACTTACTATTTATTCCATACCTAATATTAGCAATACAATCTAGATACAACAAAGCATTTTATACTATGGACGACAATTATTTATCTGTAGGTAGTGGAGGTGTATTAAGCTCTAGTATAGAGCTGTTAGAAATTCATAAAATACAAACTGTAAGTATTGTACAAAGTATTTTTCAAAAACGTAGATATATAGCATCTGTAAAAATTGCAACATCATCAAAAACAATAACTATTCCTTATGTTAAGGCGCAACAAGCAAAAACAATAGCAGATTACTTATTGTATAAGGTAGAATCTCAACGGTTAGATTGGATGTAAAATCGTATTTTTGTACAACAAACAATTTAAAAATACAGCACAATATATATGTTAGTAGAATTTAACACTTTACCAGAAACGTCAAGAGTCTGGATTTACCAAGCCAATCGTTCATTTTCAGAAGCTGAATTAGAAGAAATAAAAGAAAAACTTAATATATTTATTACTAATTGGACAGCTCATGGTAGCGACTTAAAAGCAGGATACGAAATTAGATATAAACGATTTATAATAATCGCTTTAGACCAAGATATACAAGCAGCAACAGGTTGTTCTATAGATGCTTCTGTACATTTTATTCAAGAGTTAGAAAAAGCATATAATGTTGATTTAATGGATAAAATGAATGTCTCTTACAAGCAAGGTGAATTTGTAGCGCATAAAACATTAACAGATTTTAGAACAATGGCTAAGCAAAAAGCAGTTTCTAAAAAAACAATAGTATTCAATAATCTAGTTACAAACATTGCCGAGTTAAAAGAAAACTGGGAAGTACCAGCTTGCGAGAGTTGGCATAATCGTTTTTTAAATTAAAAATAACAATAGCCAAAAACGGTATTATTTTAATATTGAGTTTGGCTATTTTGATTTTAATAGAACCTGAATAGCTAATTGTCAGCTAATTTGAGTTTAAAAAATCGAAAAGAAGAAGTTATTAGTTTTATAACAAAGCACAACCTCTCAAACGACTTAATAATAGAGGGTGAAAAACCTTTAAACGGACTAGGTAAAGCATATAAAAAAGATTAGTTTAACAGCGCTAACAAACAGATTTAATACAGAAAAATGTATACAGAAGCTACGCAATTTGTATCTAAAGTCGCATAATCGTGTATAAAACTTTATAATGGTTAATTACTTCTTTATAAAACTATCTTAAAGTCTTTAATAATCGTAGGAAATATACTAATTTGGCATAGTTTTTAGTTGTAAATACTAATAGAACAACTATTAAACCCTATTATTTATGCGCAAATTATTTTTTCTTATATTTTTCAGTTTAATAACGAGCACTTTCTATGCTCAAACTACAAATAATCCATTACTAGCAAAAGACGTTGAAGGTCAAAAAAAGTGGGTAGACAGTGTTTATAATTCACTATCGTTAAAAGAGAGGATAGGGCAACTATACATGGTTCAGGTTTTTTCTAGTCAAACACCCCAAGAAAAAAAGAAAATAGTAAAACTTATCAACGACCATAAAATAGGGGGGATTATCTACTCAAAAGGAGGTCCAGTCCGCCAAGCAAGATTAAATAACAAATTACAAGCAGTTTCTAAAATACCATTATTAATAGGTATGGATGCAGAATGGGGGCTAAGTATGCGTTTAGATTCTACATATTCTTTTCCATGGAATATGACGTTGGGAGCTATAAAAGATAATAGACTAATAGAACAAACAGGGAAGCAGTTAGGAGAGCATTGCAAACGTTTAGGAGTTCATTTTAACTTTGCACCAGTAGTAGATATTAATACCAATCCAAAAAACCCAATAATAGGGAACCGTTCTTTTGGAGAGGACAGAGACAATGTAACCAATAAAGCATTAGCATTTATGAAAGGGATGCAAAGCACTGGCGTTTTAGCTAATGCAAAACATTTTCCAGGACATGGAGACACCTCGGCAGATTCGCATAAAACATTGCCAACGGTAGATTTCGATGAAAAACGAATAGACTCAGTAGAACTATACCCGTATAAAAAATTAATAAAAGAAGGCTTGTCTAGCGTTATGGTAGCGCATTTAAATATACCAAGTTTAGAACCTAGAGATGGGTACCCATCTTCAATATCTAAAAACATAGTCACTACTATATTAAAAGAACGTCTAGGATTTAAAGGGCTTATTTTTACAGATGCATTAACAATGAAAGGAGCGTCTAATTTTAGCAAACCAGGAGATATAGATTTAGTGGCCTTTTTGGCAGGAAACGATGTCATGTTAATGTCTAGTAATGTAGCCATAGGTATAGAAAAACTTACCGAAGCATATAATAAAGGAACAATAACCGAAGACCGTTTAGCACACTCTGTAAAAAAAGTATTACAAGCAAAGTATAAAGTAGGATTAAATAAATACTCTCCAATAGGAATCCATAACTTAGTAAAAGATTTAAATAGAGCAAAAGACGATATCCTTTACGAAACCCTAATGGAAAATGCTATTACAATAGTAAAAGACTCTAACCAAGTACTGCCTTTACGTCATTTAGAAACTAAAAAAATTGCCTACGTTAAATTAGGGGACGATGATGGTAAACCGTTTTTAAGAACACTTAAAAACTACACAGAAATACACGAGATAAAAGCAGATAATTTAGATGAATTAATAGCACGCCTAAGAGCGTATAATACAGTCATTATTGGATATCATAAATCTAATGCAAACCCATGGAAAGATCATAAATTTTCTAATAAAGAGCTAACATGGTTATACGAAATAGCAAGAACAAATAATGTTATTTTAAACGTTTTTGCAAAACCTTATGCGCTGCTAGATATTAAAACAATTACAAACATAGAAAGTGTAATAGTAAGCTATCAAAACAGTAAAATAGCACAAGAAAAATCGGCACAAATTATTTTTGGAGCATTAGCCTCTAAAGGAAACCTACCAGTATCAGCAGGACAATATTTTAAAGAAGGAGAAGGAATACATAACACAGCAATTCAACGATTAGGCTATACTGTACCAGAACGCGTAGGGATTAGCTCCGAAAAGCTAAAAAAAATAGACTCTATCGCTAATTATGCCGTAAGTGCCAAAATGACACCAGGAATTCAATTAGTAATAGCAAGAAAAGGGAAAGTTATTTACAATAAAAACTTTGGAAAACATACGTATGATAAAAATAGTGAAAACGTAAAATACAATGACATTTACGATATTGCCTCTTTAACTAAAATTGTAGCAACATTACCATTATTAATGGAATTAGAAGAAAAAGGCATTGTCTCATTAAATACTAAATTATCAACAATATTACCAGAATATAAAGAATCGAATAAAAAGGATATTACAATAAAGAAAATGTTGTCGCATTATGCACAACTAAAACCTTGGATTCCATTTTATTATGCAACATTAGACTCTGTAACCAAAAAACCATCTCCAGAATATTACAGTAAAACTAAAAGTAAAAAGTTTAATGTAAAAGTGGCTAATAATCTATACATGCGTAGCGATTACCAAGATTCTATACCAAAACTAATTAAAGATACAGATTTGTTACGCCGTTTACGTTATCGTTATAGCGACTTACCTTATTATATTTTAAAGCGTTATATAGAAAAACATTACGATAAACCATTAAATGAATTAGTCCAAGATCATTTTTACAAATCCCTAGGCGCAAATTATACAGTATATAATCCATACAAAAATGTAAGTAATAAGCATATAGTTCCGACAGAGATAGACGATTACTATAGATTTCAAAAAGTACACGGTTACGTGCACGATATGGGAGCAGCAATGCAAGGCGGTGTAGGAGGACATGCTGGGGTTTTTAGTAACGCTAACGATATTGCTAAAATCATGCAAATGTACTTGCAAAAAGGATATTATGGAGGTAAGCGTTATTTAAAAACCGAAACAATAAATAAGTTTAACACTTGTTATTATTGCAGTAAGAAAGTGAGGCGAGGAGTTGGGTTCGATAAACCTCAGTTAGGAGAAGAAGGACCAACTTGCGGCTGTGTATCTATGACGAGTTTTGGTCACTCAGGTTTTACAGGAACCTATACATGGGCAGACCCAGAACAAGAATTGGTATATGTATTTTTAGCAAATAGAACATACCCAACATCTAAAGGGAAAAATAGGTTATTAAGAGAAAACATAAGAACAGACATTCAAGCGGCTATCTATGATGCCATTATAGAATAAACTGTAATAAAATATAATCAATCAAAAAAACACAGTAATATAAAACATGAGAATAGGAATAGTATGTTACCCCACGTTTGGAGGTAGTGGAGTTGTAGCTACAGAATTAGGATTAGAACTATCTAAACGAGGTCACAACATTCATTTTATAACCTATAATCAACCTGTTCGATTAGAATTATTAGGAAACAATGTACACTACCACGAGGTTAATGTACCAGAGTATCCTTTATTCCATTATCAGCCGTACGAACTTGCTTTGTCGAGTAAGTTGGTAGATATGGTAAAACTTCATAAAATAGAAGTATTGCACGTACATTATGCTATACCACATGCCTATGCGGCATATATGGCTCAAAAAATGTTGAGAGAAGATAATATATATGTACCAATAGTAACAACATTACACGGTACAGATATAACTTTAGTAGGAAGCCATCCGTTCTATAAACCAGCAGTAACATTCAGTATAAATAAATCTGATGCAGTAACAGCAGTTTCTCATAGCTTAAAAGAAGATACTTTACGTTTATTTGATATAAAACAAGACATTAATGTAATAACCAATTTTATAGATCTAAAGAAATTTAAACATGGTTTTACAGACTGTCAACGTGGTATGATGGCTAATGATAATGAAAAAATTATTACACACATTAGCAATATGCGGCCAGTAAAACGCATACCAGATATTATTAATACATTCTATAAAATACAGCAAGAAATCCCTGCCAAGTTAATGATGGTTGGAGAAGGACCAGAACGAGAACCAGCAGAAAGGCTTTGTAGAGAATTAGGCATATCTAACAAAGTTGTGTTTTTTGGAAATAGTAATGAGATTGACCGTATTCTTTGTTTTTCAGACCTATTTTTATTACCAAGTGAAACCGAAAGTTTTGGGTTGTCTGCATTAGAAGCTATGGCGTCTGGAGTTCCTGTAATATCTAGTAATACAGGAGGTATACCAGAAGTTAATGAAAACGGATTCTCAGGTTTTTTAAGCGATGTAGGAGATATAGAAGCTATGAGTAAAAATGCAATAAACATTCTTAAAGATGAGCACTTACTCGAAACGTTTAAAGTTAATGCAAAAGCACAAGCAGCTAAATTTGATATTCTTCAAATAGTACCACAATATGAAGCTATTTACGAAGCAACATTATCTAAATGCATAAGAGAAGAAGTTAATTAAGCCTTTTTCTAGATATTAAGTATTCATAATCTTTTATTTTAAGAAGTAGTTTTATTTTAATAACTTTCCTTACTTAAAACTAAAGATATCATGAATAGAAAATCCTTTTTAAATTTAAGTGCAAGAGCAAGCTTGTTTTTAGGGCTATCCCCTGTACTAAGTAGCTGCAAAGACGAGACTATTATAGATAAAGAAGAAGCAAATGCTTTACTTTTAAATAGCAAAGCAACAGGCGCTGTCGTAAACCTAAAAGCAGCCCCTATTAGTAAGGTTAGAGTTGGTATAATAGGTCTTGGAAATAGAGGAAGTGTTTTAATTCAAATGTTTGAATATTTAATAAAAAATAACTTTGCCGAGATTGCAGCTCTTTCAGACTTAAAAGAGGATAAAGTTCAAAAAAACAATACCTATTTAAAAAAGATTCAAGATAAAGAAGCCGATTTATATTTTGGAGGAGAAGAAGAATGGAAAAAAGTTGCAGATAGAGACGATATAGACTTACTTATAATAGCAACACCATGGAAATACCATACAGAAATGTCTATTTATGGTATGGAGAAAGGAAAACATGTAGCCTGTGAAGTACCTATAGCCTATACATTAGAAGACTGCTGGAAAATTATTGAAACAGCAGAGCGTACAAAAAAACATTGTATGATGATGGAAAACTGTTGCTTTAATGGAGAAGAGTTATGGGTTTTAAATATGGTAGACCAAGGTGTCTTTGGCGATTTAAACCATGCAGAAGGAGCATACATTCATGATTTAAGAAAACACATGTTAGATGATGTTTATTATGAAGACCAATGGCGTATTAAACATCACGAAAAAAGAAACGGTAACTTTTATACAACACATGGTCTTGGGCCTGTAAGTTTTTATATGGATATTGGTAGAGGCGATAATTACGATCATTTAGTGTCTATGAGCTCTAGAGAACAAAGCCTTTCTATGGCTGCAAAAGAGCAAAATAGTAAGTTCTCTAAATTTGCCTGTGGAGATATGAATACAACTTTAATTAGAACAAAAAAAGGCAAGAGTATAATGCTTCAGTTTGATGTACATACAGGAAGACCATATTCCAGATTAAATACCTTAACAGGAACTAAAGCAGTACACCAAGGTTATCCCTCTAGACTATTTATTAATGAACCTGAATTAAAATACTGGGGACATAATTGGTTAAAAGAAGAAGAGTATAAAAGTTATAGAGAAAAATACGATCATCCGTTATGGAATAAGCTAAAAACACAAATAGATGCTAATGCAGTTGGACATGGAGGAATGGATTTTGTAATGATTTATAGACTTATTCGCTGTTTAAACGAAGGCTTGCCTTTAGATATAAACTTATACGATAGCGTATTGTGGAGTGCTATAACACCATTGTCTGAAATATCTGTAGCTAATGAAAGCGCAAGTACAAAAATTCCAGATTTTACAGGTGGAACATGGGAAAAATATAGAAAAGCAGAAGTATTAAGAGATATTATTTAAGTTATAACATTTATTCGTTATTTCTATAATGTTATTGTAATGCTCTTGTACGCTTTTAACTAATTTAAATTGATTTTTACAGCGTGTTAAATTATGCGACGCATATTTTACTTTATAATAAATATTGTTATTAAGGTAATCTGTTAAAAAACGTAATCCCATTATAAAAATTATTGTTTTAACCCCAAGAGGTAAATAATTTATCTCTTGAGGCGTTAAAATACCTTTTGTAGATTGTGCATGCCCTTCACAAAAAGCTTTGTAGTAGTCTAGTTTAATAGAAACATTATCAAAATCGTCACTATCTTCAACAGCACTAGTGCATATAGAGCGTATAGAATCTCCAAAATCGAAATGAATAATGCCGGGCATTATTGTATCTAAATCTATAACAGCTAAACCTTCTTCATTATGGTTAAACAATATATTAGATAATTTTGCATCATTATGTGTTACTCTTATAGGAAATGCACCATTATCTTTTAGCCTAGCTAATTCCATCATTTCTTCTTTGCATTGTATAGCAAAATTAATTTCTTTTTGGGCATTGGCTTTATTGTCCTTAGAGGCTTTTTTAAGAGCCGCTTCAAACTGTAAAAAACGTAACGGAACGCTATGAAAGTCGGGTAAAGTTTCTTTTATAATATTAGAAGATAAAGATGCGGTCTGTTTAATAAAATCTCCATAGAGTTTACCAGCTTCAAACACCATTTTTGTATTAGTTGCAATGTCATGAGTAACACTATTAGAAATATATTCCATCATATTCCAATAATTACCATCACTATCTTTAAAACTAGATTCTAAATTTATGGTTTTTATAAAACGTACAGATTTGTATGACGATTCTAATTGCTTTAAATGCTCACTAACAGCTGTTTTATTTGCGATGATACTTTCTACATCCTTAAAAACAGTTGCATTTAATTTCTGTAAAACATAATGCTCGTTACTGTTTGAAGTTACTAAATAAGTGTCATTTATATGTCCAGATTCAAGTGCCTTTATTTTTTTTAAACCAGATTGAATATTAAATTGATTGGCTATAACCTGTAAGTTTTTTAGAGCTACCATAATTCCTTAGGGTAAACACCCTGTTTAATTAATTCTGAAATACTGTTAGAAACATTATCGATATCGCTTTTATATGTAATGCCATACCATTGTGATGCTGTAGATAACATTTTAAAGGTCATTAAATTATTTTTTATGGTATAATCAACAATTTGAGCAATGTAAAACTCTGAACTCTCTTTAATTTTAGGAGTCTCTAAAAACTGATTAAATTGATTTGTTGCAATTTTAAATATTTCAGGTGAAAATCCCCAAAAATTCATAGACACAATCGTTTCTGCTGGTAATTGTACTTCATTAGTATCTAAATCTATATAAGTAATAATACCAGAGTTTTGCGCTTTAATTTCGGTTCTTTCAGTAATATCTATTAATAGGCTATTATTATCTATAACACATTCTCCTCGAGATACGCTTCCGTTACTAGAAAGTGTGTTTTCTAATGCATAACCTAAAAAGAAATTCCTGTTTTTTGTTTCAAAATTAAAAAGCGCATCATGCATTGTTGCAAAAGCAGATCTGCCATAAAAATCATCAGCATTAATTAGTGCAAAATTATTAGTAACAACGTCTTTTAATGTTAATAAAGCATGTCCTGTTCCCCAAGGTTTTTTTCTTTGATGGTTATATTTATTAGTTATGCTGTCATTGCTTTGTATAATAAAATGCATGGTAACAGAAGTATCGAATGTATTTTCATAGCGATCTTTAAATTCATCTAAAATCTCCTTTCTTAGTATAAAAATTATAGTATTAAATCCAGCTTGAATAGCATCATAGATTGAGAAATCTATAATAGAGTAGTGGTTAGGTGTAATATAATGTAGCTGTTTTAAACCACCAAATCTAGAGCCTAATCCAGCGGCCATTATTGCTAATGCTTTTTGTTGTTTCATAGATTATAAAGTCTTCTAAAATGTATTTAAAAAAGAGTAGTGCTATTATTCTATATCGTAATATTCTGGTTTTTCTGCATTAGGGCTAGGATTATTTAAGTAATCTTTAAAAGCTTTAGCATACTCAGGATTATCACCATAATATAAATCTACAAGATTATCACTACTTGTAAAATATAGAGATAAACTTAATATCCCAATAATTAGTAGCCTAACTTGGTTAGTTTTTAAAAATTGTTTTCTACCCATAAAATAAAAAACAAACATTACTGCGACTACTATAGCTAACATTACTAAACTTAATTGCAGCCCTTGTTGTCCATAGGGCCAAAATTGAAGTTTAAACAAACAATAAATAACTAGTGTAGATAAAACGAAACCTAAAGCAATACCTGCAAAAATTCGTAAAATGGAAACAGTTTTGTAGCCTTCTGGTTTAAAAATGTTTCTAAACCTAATACCATTTAATAAAGCAAAGCCAAAGGTTAGGTACAAAAATGCTAATAGTATCGTAGAAAACGTTATTAATAGTGTATTGTATGGTAAATTCATAATCTTCATTATAAATGAAATGATTATGAGTATAAATAAAATAATTTCAGTTTTTTTCATAAAAACTAAATTAAACAAAAAAACCACCTTAAAAAGGTGGTTTAGTATATATTTTTATTTGTTTTAAAATTGGTATCTTAAACTAAGCGCAATATCAAAATCCAAATCGTCTCTAAAGTCTCCAAAACCTAGTTCTGGTCTAAAATCTAGAGAAATTAATAGCGGAATATCAAAATTATATTCTATACCAACATCTCCAGCTGCAAATGCAAAAGACTCGCTATCGTCTCCGCCAGGTATTGGAGAATCGAAACTATACGATCCAATACCACCACCTACACCGGCATACCAATTAAAATTACCATCTAATTGCCAAACCCATTGGTATAAACCAGCAAGCTTAAAGCCGTCATAGTTTTTTCCAGAGCGCCATCCTAAATCAAACTCTAAACGATTATTGCTATTTAAAGCACGTTGGTATGATATTTCTGCTCCAAAACCATCGCTATCTCCTAAACGTAATCCTATGGCATTGTCCGAGATACTTTGCGCGTTTGTATAAGTTATAGCTCCTAATACGAATACGGCTAATAAAAATAATTTTTTCATAAGTTTTTAGTTTTAGTTTAATTAAAATCTATATACGATTCATTTAGTAAAAATAGATCATATTTTTTTAATAAGAAGTTAATTACAAAAATAACGCCAAAAAGGTAAATATATTTTTACTTCTGTGTATTTTTTAAACTAGCTTATTGAGCTTAACATCTGTGCTTTCAAAAATTTTGTCAGCAGAATTAGCTATAAACCCCTTAAAAAGAGTTCCTTCTTTAGTAATATGCCTATATGCAAACTCATAATAACAAGAGGTTATTTCTTTTACGCCTTCTTCAAAACGCACATTTATTTTATCGGCCAAAATACTAGATTGCTCTAAAAGTAATTCAGGACTTCCTTTAATTTCTCCTCCAGAAACATTCATCTTAAAATTATTTTCTTTTAAAAAGGCATTGACTTCTTCGAGAGTATTAAATGTACTTAACTCATTTACATTTATTGTAAAATGATTAGAGCAAAAACCATTAACATATAACCAAGCGGCATATTCAGATTCGTTTAATAAAGTATTATATAACTCAAACGAAGGGGTACTCCATAAACGACCAGAAAACACTAACTCTTCTGCATTTATTGTACTAAAATCTACAGTGTTTAAAGTGTTTTTAATAATAGATTGTGTCTCTATAGAACAATCACTAGTTATCAATTCGCTAATAAATACCAAAGGCGCATTTTTGTCGGTTTTATGTTCAAAATGTTTTGCATATAATTTCTTTTTAGGGAAATGATAGTCGTTTTTAAACTCGTAACCATTGTTAATAAATGCTGTAGCTAAAACATTAATATTTACTCTAGGGTCATCAAAAGTTCTAAAAGCAACATGATCGTTTGCAATAGTGTTTCCTTGAGATTCAAATAACTGTTTTACTTTTTGAGCAGAAGGTGTACGCTCAACGTATTCATTCCATAACTTGTTAAATAATACTGTAGTAGTCATAACTATAAATTTTATGCAAGCAAAATTAAATCAATTTAATTATTTATACGGCATTAATTGATTACTTTTGTTTATTGATAGTTGATATTTTTTAAAATAGACTTCTATTGAATTGAATAATAGTTAATTTGATTTTTTAAACTTAAATTTTCGTGACAAATGAGTCAACTTGATTACATAGATAAACAAATTATATCCGAATTAAAAGCAGATGCTAGAAAAGCATACTCTAAAATTGCTAAAGATTTAAAAATTTCAAACTCTTTAGTGCATCAACGTATTAAAAGAATGAAAGATGATGGCGTTATAAAAAAAGCAGATTTAATTTTAGACGAAAAGAAAATTGGGTATAGTACAAAATCCTATGTAGGCATTAGGTTAAAGGAAGCTCGGTTAGCAGCACAAGTTGTAGATTATTTAGAAAAAATACCAGAAATTAAAGAATGTAATTATGTCTCAGGTAAATATGCGATCTTCGTATTAATCTATGCTAAAGATAACGATCATTTAAGACAAGTTTTGTATAATCAAATACATGAAATAGATGGAGTTGGAGGTACAGATTCATTCATCTGTTTTACAACAAATTTTAATAGATCTATACCAGTAATTTCTTAAATAAAATAATGGAAAACACTAAATTAGAAGCATTAAATACTCTTTTAGAAGGAGAACTACATTACGACACTTTAATGCGTACGCTTTATGCAACAGATGCCTCTGTATATAGAATGTTACCAATGGCTGTGGCATACCCTAAGCATAAACAAGATTTAAAAACATTAATAGCTTTTGCTAAAGAACACAAAACATCATTAATTCCAAGAACAGCAGGAACGTCTCTTGCAGGACAGTGTGTAGGAGAAGGTATCGTTGTAGATGTTTCTAAGCATTTTACTAAAATTATAGACATTAATGAGTCTAAAAAAACAGTTACAGTACAACCAGGTGTTGTTAGAGATGCATTAAATAACTATTTAAAGCCATTTGGACTGTTTTTTGGTCCCAACACATCAACCTCTAATAGGTGCATGATTGGTGGAATGGTAGGGAATAACTCTTCAGGAACGACCTCTATTCAATTTGGAGTAACAAGAGATAAAGTTATAGAACTACAGACCATACTTAGTGATGGCAGTGAAGCTGTATTTGCTGAGATAAGTCCAGAAAATTTTGAAGAAAAAAAGCAACTAAGCAGTTTAGAAGGCCATATATACAAAACAATATATAATGAGTTAGCTTCAAAAGAAACGCAAAAGGAGATAAAAGACAATTTCCCAAAACCAGAAATTCATAGAAGAAACACAGGTTATGCAGTAGACGAGTTATTAAATACAGAATTATTTACAGAAACAACTGAAGCCTTTAATATGTGTAAACTGCTTACAGGTAGTGAGGGTACTTTAGCATTTACAACGCAAATAACACTTAAGTTAGATGAGCTTCCGCCAAACGAAGGCGTTATGGTAGCTGCACACTTTAACAGTATAGAAAACTGTTTAAAAGCTGTAGAACCAGCTATGAAACATAATCTATTTACTTGCGAAATGATGGATAAAACCATTTTAGACTGTACAAAACGTAATGCAACCCAGCAAGAAAACCGTTCGTTTATAGAAGGAGACCCAGAGGCCATTTTAATGTGCGAAGTTAGAGCAAAAACATTAGAAGAAGCACAGAACAAAGCCAATACACTTATAAAAGCTATAGAAGCCTCTAAGTTAAGTTATGCAAATCCAATATTATATGGAAATGCTATTAATAAAGCCAATGCATTAAGAAGTGCTGGTTTAGGTTTACTAGGTAACATTATTGGCGATAAAAAAGCAGTAGCCTGTATAGAAGATACTGCGGTAGCACTACCAGACTTAGCAAATTTCATTACAGAATTTACTCAACTAATGAAAGGGTTTAACCAAAGTGCTGTATACTATGCACACGCTGGCGCTGGAGAATTACACTTAAGACCTATACTAGACTTAAAGAAAACTGAGGATGTTGTATTATTTAGAGAAATAACTACAGATGTAGCTAAACTTGTAAAAAAATATGAAGGGTCTTTTAGTGGAGAACATGGAGATGGTATAGTAAGAGCTGAGTTTATTCCATTAATGATAGGTGAAGCTAACTATGAGTTATTAAAACGAGTAAAATCTACTTTCGATCCTTATAATATTTTTAATCCAGGTAAAATTGTAGACGCATACCCTATGGATAAAGCCTTACGATATGAGGCAGGACGAAAGGAACCAGAAATAGAAACACTTTTAGATTTTTCCGATTCTCTTGGTATTTTAAGAGAAGCAGAGAAGTGTAATGGCTCTGGAGACTGCAGAAAGGCGCCAGAATTTGGAGGTACAATGTGTCCTAGTTACCGTGCAACTCGTAATGAAAAAGATACAACGCGAGCAAGAGCAAATACGTTGCGAGAGTTTTTAACACAGTCAGAAAAAACGAATAAGTTTAACCATAAAGAATTAAAGGAGGTTTTCGATTTATGTCTAAGTTGTAAAGCCTGTGCAAGCGAGTGCCCAAGTAGTGTAGATGTAGCGAGTTTAAAAGCAGAGTTTCAGTATCAATATCAAAAAGCAAATGGCGTATCATTACGAACAAAACTTTTTGCTTACAATAATACATTAAATGAATTAGGAAGATTCTCTACAGGTTTAACAAATTTTCTATTTTCAAATAGTTTTACAGCTTCAATATTAAAAAAATCGCTTAATGTTGCTAAAGAAAGAAGTTTACCTTTGCTGTCAAGTAAAAGTTTAAATAAAGAATTTCAAGTATTTAAAAATAAAATAGTTAAAGGTAATTTTAAAAAAACAGTTTATTTGTTTAATGACGAATTTACTAATCATTTAGACACAACAATAGGTGTGGATGCTTTACACCTGTTAAATGCTTTAGGATACAATGTAGAATTAATAAAAAATGCCGAATCTGGACGCACATTTTTATCTAAAGGTTTATTAAAACAAGCACAAAAAGTTGCTAATAAAAATGTTACACTTTATAAAGATTTAATAACAAAAGAAACCCCACTTATAGGTATAGAACCATCAGCAATTCTTACATTTAAAGATGAATATTTAAAGCTAGCAGAAGATAAAGTTTCAGCAAAAAAAATAGCGAAAAACACCTTTTTAATCGAAGCGTTTATAAGTAATGAAATTGCTATTGGTAATATTAAGGAGACTCAGTTTACAACAGAAGTGAAAACTATAAAATTACATGGGCACTGCCATCAAAAAGCATTAAGTAACCAAATACACAGTTTTAATGTTTTAAATTTACCTAAAAACTATAAAGTTACTATTATTCCAAGCGGTTGCTGTGGTATGGCAGGTAGTTTTGGTTACGAAAAGGAACATTATAAGGTTAGTATGGATGTTGGAGAGCAAACCTTATTTCCTGCTATAAGAAAAGCGCCAGAAACCACCATAATTTCTGCTAATGGTACAAGTTGTAGGCATCAAATTAAAGATGGAACTTCTAGAGAGGCTATGCATCCAATAAGTATTTTAAAAGAAGCCTTATTATAAACTAGTCGTTTGGCTTTACAATAGTTATAGCCGCAATTAAATCTTGCATATCCATCTCTTTAATGTCTTCATCTGCAAAGAAAGGCGTACGTTTGTCATTATTATAATTGTACACTTTCCAACGTTTAAACTGGTACTCTAAAGCGGTAAAGTTTTCTACCCAATCTCCAGAATTTAAGTAGGTAACTTGGCCATTTTTATTTTTTTTAAGTAGCATTTTGGGTTGGTGTATGTGTCCGCAAACAACATAATCATAACCATTTTCTATAGCTAAATCGGCTGCAACGGTTTCAAAATCGCTAATATATTTAACCGCTCTTTTTACACTGTTTTTAATTTTTTTTGATAACGAATAACGCTCTTTACCTAAATAAGTTAATCCCCAATTTATTGCACGATTAATTAAAATAAGTAAGTCGTAACCATAACCACCAAGCTTAGCTAACCATTTTGCATTTTGAATGGAAACATCGAAAACATCTCCATGAAAAAACCAAGCTTTTTTACCATCTAGATCTAAGACTTTTTTATCTACTATAGAAATATTACCAATTGTAGTTCCACTAAATTTACGAAGCATTTCATCATGATTTCCAGTAATATATATTACTTCTACACCATCTGCAGCGAAATCCATTATTTTTTTAATAATGCGTAAATGAGATTTTGGAAAGTAGCGTTTTTTAAACTGCCAAATGTCTATAATATCTCCATTTAAAATTATTTTTTTAGGATCGATACTATTTAGGTAAGTTAGTAGCTCTTTAGCATGACAACCAAAAGTTCCGAGGTGAACATCTGAGATAACAACTACTTCTATTTTGCGTTTTAAATTCAAAGTGCACGTGTTTTGTTATACAAAATACGCGCACTATTATTACTTAAATGTTAGCAGTCAGTTATTTAATGTTTATTAAAAACTAAACCCTATTATTTAGTAGAAAATAAAGTTTATTCTGCAACCATATAATCTGTTAACTCTTGTATGTTAGTTGTAGATATAGAAGTAGGAATACCCCCTAAATCTATTCCGGCAGCTTCTAATGCTGTAATAGCTGCGGCACTAATAGAATATCCAGAATTCGCTTCAGAGCGAACTAAACCAATATCTTTTGCAAAAAAGTTATCAATAGATATAGCATCTTGAGGCTCTATAATATCGATATCTATAGGGAAACCTGCAACAGTAACTGTTGTAACAACCTTTAAATTAACTTTAAAGTTAGCTTTTAAAACATCATTGTAAGTTTCTCCATTTAAACTCATAGAAGCAGAACTCCCTAAAGCTTTTGTTGTTATAACATAAGTAATACTAACTGGAAATCCGTTAAAATCTTGCTGTACAGTATTTGTAGTAGTAGATAATTCTGTTCCATTATTAGCATCGACATCATATAATGCTATATTATTTAAATTAATATCAAATTCAATTAAATCACTAATTGCAGGAGGTAACTCTAAATTACCATTTATAATTAATTTTGTGTTAGTACGCGATAATGTAGTTGTTGTTAATAAACCATTCATGGTTCCATTAGCAACAGTATTGTTGTTAGCTTCTAATGTAAAGTTTGTTGCTGTTTCTGTAGCTACAGAAATGTCATCTGTAGTATTCGTAGTTTCATTAGTATCATTATTAGTATTTGCTACATCATATTTCCAAAAATCATTTAAAGTAGAAGGATAGTAATTTGCGTTTGTAGCTGTTTCTTCACCACCACCATTTCCTCCTTGGTTATCAGAATTATTATCATCAGAACAAGAAGTTATTGTAAATAAGGTAATTAAAAATAGTGAAGTGTATTTGTATAATTTCATAGTGTTGGGTTTTATGATTTTGCGAAAGTAATTTATTTAACTTAAAAACTATAAACTTAAATTACAATTTTTGTTTCTGTGATATAAAAATTACATTAGCATAAAAATAAATTATATGGCTGGTAATTCCTTTGGAAAATTATTTAACCTTACAACTTTCGGAGAGTCGCATGGTATAGCAATAGGAGGTGTAATCGATGGTTGCCCTCCGGGAATTGAAATTGATTTTAATGCTATTCAAAACGAAATGAATAGACGTAAGCCTGGGCAATCTGCAATAGTTACACAACGTAAAGAACCAGATGAAGTAAAGTTTCTATCAGGTATTTTTGAAGGTAAAACTACAGGAACTCCAATAGGTTTCGTTATAGAAAATGCAAATCAGAAATCTAAAGACTATTCACATATTAAAGACGCGTATAGACCTAGTCATGCAGATTATGTTTACGATAAAAAATATGGACATCGCGATTATAGAGGAGGAGGCCGTAGTTCTGCAAGAGAAACGGCAAGTAGAGTAGTCGCTGGAGCTATTGCTAAGCAAGTGTTAAAAGACATACAAATACACGCTTTTACATCTTCTGTAGGCGATATATTTATAGACAAACCCTATCAAGATTTAGACTTTAACAATATAGAGTCTAATGCAGTACGCTGTCCAGATGAAGCATCAGCAGAAAAAATGATTGCCCGTATTAAAGAGATCCGTAAAGAAGGAGATACTATTGGCGGCACCGTAACCTGTGTACTTAAAAATGTACCTGTAGGACTTGGAGAACCTGTTTTTGATAGGTTACATGCCGATTTAGGTAAAGCTATGCTATCTATAAATGCAGTAAAAGGGTTTGAATATGGTAGTGGATTTTGTGGAGCAAAAATGAAAGGGAGTGAGCACAATGACCTATTTAATGCAGATGGTACAACAAAGACAAATTTATCTGGAGGTATACAAGGCGGAATAAGTAACGGAATGGATATCTATTTTAGAGTTGCGTTTAAGCCCGTAGCAACAATAATGCAAGTACAACAAACAATAGATAAAGACGGAAATATAGTAGAAATGCATGGTAAAGGAAGGCATGACCCTTGTGTAGTACCAAGAGCAGTACCAATAGTAGAAGCTATGGCAGCAATGGTACTTGCTGATGCTTTTTTACTAAATAAAACATATTAATTACGATTAACACAAAAATTAACTCTTAAACTCTAAGAGCTCATTAAAAATATTATAGATGAAAAGACTAGCATTACATTGGAAAATTATAATAGGAATGGTACTAGGTATCATTTTTGGCTTTATAATGAATTCCGTAGATGAAGGTAAAGGGTTTGTAAGCGATTGGATTGCGCCATTTGGAAAAATATTTATCAATCTATTGAAATTAATAGCGGTTCCATTAATACTAGCATCTTTAATAAAAGGGATTTCCGATTTAAAAGATATTTCTAAAATTAAAACTATGGGACTTAAAACCATAGGGATTTATATTGGTACAACATTAATAGCCATTATTATTGGTTTAAGTATTGTTAATATAGTAAAACCTGGAGATGGAATGCCTCAAGATACTATTGAGAAAATAAAAATGAAATACGAAACATCTTCGGGAGTTATAGATAAATTAAATAAAGCTACGGCACAACAAGATTCAGGGCCTTTACAAGCCTTAGTAGATATATTTCCTAGTAATATTTTTAAGGCAATGGGAGAGGCTAAAATGCTTCAAATTATCTTTTTTGCATTATTTGTAGGGATTTGTCTATTATTAATTCCAGAAAAGAAAGCAAAACCATTAGTTAATTTTTTCGATTCGCTTAATGAAGTTGTTATGAAAATGGTAGACTTAATTATGTTATTTGCACCGTATGCCGTTTTTGCCCTATTAGCAAATGTTATTATTGCTTTTGATGACCCAGAGATTCTTTTAAAGTTACTAAAATATGCACTTTGTGTTGTATTTGGGTTAGTTTTAATGATAGGGTTCTACATGATTTTAATAAAAGTATTTGCAAAAAAATCACCATTATGGTTTTTAAAACAAATAAGTCCAGCGCAATTATTAGCTTTTTCAACGAGCTCAAGTGCAGCGACCTTACCAGTAACAATGGAGCGTGTAGAAGAGCATATTGGTGTAGATAAAGAAGTTTCTGGTTTTGTATTACCAGTAGGAGCCACAGTAAATATGGATGGTACAAGTTTATACCAAGGTATTGCGGCTGTTTTTATAATGCAAGTTATCTGGCCAGAAGGCTTAACTTTTACTAACCAGTTAGTTATTATTGCAACAGCTTTATTAGCCTCTATAGGTAGTGCGGCTGTACCAAGTGCAGGTATGGTAATGTTAGTTATTGTATTAGAATCTATAGGCTTCCCAGCAGAATTATTACCAATAGGATTAGCACTAATATTTGCTGTAGATAGACCTTTAGACATGTGTAGAACAGTAGTAAATGTTACTGGAGATGCAACGGTTTCTACATTAGTAGCTAAATCCTTAGGAAAGCTACACGAACCAAGACCAGTAGAATGGGATGACGATTACCCAAAAAAATAAAATAGATTTTTTCAATTTTTAGTTTAACTTTATTTGCCTAACCAAATTTATAGAATATGAATGTTTGCTTTTTAATGTACCCTTGGGAGAAAATAGATCCAGAAAACGACAGTAGTTTAGCACTAATTAAAGAGTGTGTTAAAAGAGGTCATGGTGTAGCATTATGTACACCCGCTAACTTAACAATACGTAACAGTGTTACAAATGCATTTTGTACAGTTGTTAGTAGAATGGATAAAGTCCCCTCGTCATTAAAAGCATTTTACAAAAAAGCGGTATTAAGAGAAGAGATGTTACCACTAGCTGGTTTCGATACCATTTTTTTTAGAGCAAACCCACCACTAGACCCTATAATGCTTAATTTTTTAGATTCGGTAAAAGATGATGTCTTTATTGTAAACTCTTTACAAGGCATGCGAGAAGCTAATAATAAACTATATACAGCCGCATTTGGAGATGCACATAGCAACATTATTCCCAATACCCATGTATCTAAAAACAAAAAATATTTAGTACAACAAATAAAAGAATCAACAGCAGATAAAATGATTCTTAAACCCTTAAATGGTTTTGGAGGCTCTGGTGTTATTTTAATTGAAAAATCGGCAATGAGTAATATAAACTCTTTACTAGATTTTTATATCACAAGTAGTGATGGCTCATCAAACTATGTAATTCTTCAAGATTATATAGAAGGAGCAGACCAAGGCGATGTACGCATATTAATGCTTAATGGAGAACCAGTAGGTGCTATGAGACGAGTACCAGGAACAGACGATCATCGCTCTAATGTATCAGCAGGAGGTAGCATACAAAAACATACACTAACAAAAACAGAAAAAGCATTGTGTAAACAAATTGGTCCAAAATTAGTTAAAGATGGACTTTATTTTGTGGGCTTAGACGTTATAGGAGGGAAGCTTGTAGAAGTTAATGTCATGTCTCCAGGAGGTATTACATACATTAACAAAATCTACAAAAACAAAGTTAGAGTAGAAGAAAAAGTTATTGATTTCTTAGAAAGTAAAGTCCTAGATAACTTAGAAGCCTTTAACAGGCGTTCACGTTTGCGTAAAACAGTAGAAGACAGCAAATAATAGTACTCCCAAAAAATAGGTTTTTAAACCTTAAATCTGTTAAAGATTAAATTGTATTAAACAATGGTTGGGCAAGCAAAAGGTTAGAAATAAAACATATAAAATTGTATTTTGAATATAATTACTAAAATAAAAACCCCTGTTGTTTCAGTAGACTGGTTACATCAAAACTTATTGAGTGAAAACCTATTAATTTTTGATGCAAGTATTCCAAAAGTTACTGCAAATAAAATAACAACAGTTAAAGAACAAATACCAAACACCCAATTCTTTGATATAAAAAAGGCCTTTAGTGATGCGTCAGGTCAGTTTCCAAACACAATACCTTCAGAAACACAATTTGAAACAGAAGCACGAAAACTTGGGGTAAATAAAAACAGTGCCATTATAGTTTATGACGATAAAGGGCTTTATTCTAGTGCTAGAGTTTGGTGGCTGTTTAAACTATTTGGGTTTACAAATGTAGCCATACTTAATGGCGGTTTACCAGAATGGGTAGCTCAAGGCTATACAACCGAAACGAAACAGCACCATTCTAGACCTGTAGGAGATTTTGAAGCCAATTTTAAACCAGAATACGTTGTCTATTTAAAAGATATAAAAACACTCCCAAACGATGCAAGTGTGGCAATTATAGATGCTAGAGCTTCAAACCGATTTAATTGCGAAGTTCCAGAGCCAAGAGAAGGGTTAAGAAGCGGTACAATACCAAACTCTAAAAACATACCATTTACTAATTGTTTAGACAATGGAAAATTAAAATCTAAAAACGAACTACAGAATATATTCAGTACCATAATAAATGATGTAAATAAACCCGTTATATTTACATGTGGATCTGGTATTACAGCCTGTATTTTAGACCTTGCAGCAACAATAGCAGGATATAAAAACACTAGCGTTTACGATGGATCTTGGACAGAATATGGTAGTTTAATTACCAAATAACATGCAAAAATTAACTGTAGAACAAATTATCTCTAAAATAGAAGCCGAAGAAACATTCCATGCCGTTTCTAGCGACTACTCTTTTACTTTAAAAATAGAAAATTATGTACCCTATGTTTGCGGAGCTGTACACGATGGGCACCAATTTAGAAAAACGTTATGGGATAATTGCCTGCACACAGAGTACGAACGTTGGTACGAGGAAGACCCAGAAACAAAAAACATGGTTATTTCTCACCCTATCATATTAGCAGGATGCGATTCGCGTTTTGAATACGACTTAAATAGAGCTCCAGAAACAGCAATATACAATGATGCTTGGGGAAAAGAACTCTGGAAAACACCATTACCAGATACCGAGAGACAAAAATCGTTAGAAAAACATAATGCTTTTTATAAAGTAGTACACTCATTAATACAAAAAATAGAATCTAAGTTTGGCCTTGCTATCGTTTACGATATGCACAGTTATAATTGGAAACGTTGGGATAGGGAAGTACCAACATGGAATCTTGGAACAGCCAATATAGACAATAACCGTTTTGGTGAAGACATAGAAGCATGGAGACAAAGTTTAAGCGAATTACAATTGCCAAATGGTATAAAATCTACTTCAAAAATTAACGATACATTTCAAGGAAATGGATTTTTCTTAAAATTCATTACACAAAACTTTCAAAATACCTTAGTTTTGGCAACCGAAATAGCAAAAGTATACTGCGATGAGTATAACTATATAATGTATCCCGAAGTCGTTTCTGCAGTAGAAAAACAACTTAGAGTGCGTGTTATAAACCATGCAAATGCATTTTACAAAAGACATAATAAATAATGATGACTGAAGATGTTGTAAAAGTCCACGGAGATTTAATTAAAATAGATAACGATTTGCACGATTTGGTGCAAAGAATAGAGTTACTTAATTATATTAATCCGTTAAATATAGAAAGCGAAAAAAAACATTTCTTTTCTTCTAAATACAACTATAATCCGCAATTTAAATACCCGAAAATTAAGTTTAATGGTTACGAATTACATAGAAAACTATTTTCGCAAAAATTAAAACGAATAAACGATGACGATATAAGAAACTTATATAAAGATATCATTTATGAATATTCTGGGTTAATAGAATGTATAGAAACAATAGGACAAGGCAAACGATTTTATTATAACAGCTTAAAAAGTTTTGGCACACCTACCGAGTGCGATATAGAAAATGCTAAATTTATTTTACGCTTTGATGATAGTGATTTTGAAGAAGATTTACTACCAATGTATAATGCAGATGATGCAATTGCCTATTTTGAAGAATACGCTAAACGTTACGATTTTGAATATATCATAAAAAAATCGACTAATATTTCTGCGGCAGCAATGGTTTTAAATAACCAAAAAACATTAGTACTACATAAAAACCATAAGTATAGCAAGAACCAATTGAAAGTTTTAGCAAATCATGAAATAGGAGTCCATTTAGTAACAACATTTAATGCCGTAGAACAGCCTTTAAAAATATTTTCTAATGGTCTACCCAATAATGTAGAAACACAAGAAGGACTAGCTGTTTATGCAGAATATATGTCTGATTGTTTAACTATTAACCGATTAAAAGAACTAGCATATAGAGTTATAGCAGCAGACTCTTTAGCCAAAGGCTACGATTTTAAGTCTACTTTCCATTTGTTGCATAACCAATACAAACTAAACAGAGATAAAGCATATATAATAACACTACGTATACATCGTGGCGGTGGTTTTACAAAGGATTATTTGTATTTAACAGGTTTAAATAAAATATATAACTATGCAAAAACGGGCAACGATTTAAATGTTTTATTAACAGGTAAAGTTACTTTAGAGTATAAAGATGTTATAGAGAAAATGCAAGCATTAGGTTTAGCTAAACCTTCTAAACATTACACAGATGCGTATTTAACAAATAGTAACTCTAATAAAAACTTCGATTTTATATTAAATAGTTTAAAACTACAGTAAACCACTAAAGCTTTTGGTATTTTATAAAATTTAAAAGAAATAAAAGTTTATTTAGCCACAGATAATACAAATAATATAGCGTACAAAAAATTGCGTAATAGTTATTTACTTCCTTATTTACAAGTGCTATAAGATTTATTTATGTTAAAATAATCACAATCATTAATAAATTCTATGGTAAAACCAGTGTATTTAACTAATTTTACCCCAAAATTTGACAAAAATATTTATGGACATTTTATTAAAAGAAGCATTAGAATTTGAAAACGCTAAAATGAGTCATATGTCAACTAGTGATCGTGTAGCAGCTTCAAGAGAAGCGAAAAGGCTTATATTAGCATTAAACGAAATATATAAAGAAACAAAGGACTCCACATTAATGGACGTTATGAAGCGTTTAACTGAAAAGAAACGCAAAATTGAAAAACGTTTGCATGGTAGACCAACAGAAACTATCTAGTTACATATTATTAAAACAAAAAGCTCAATTAATTTTGAGCTTTTTTTAGGCCTAATTATTATCTAATTTAACGTATTTAGTACATATTAAATCGAGACTAATAAATTTAAAAATTATATAAATAGTTTACGTATATTTTATAATTATGCTATTATATTTTCTGTATTAATGTTCATAGGTATAGCTTTATTATTAGTAACTATTGCTACTTATGTTGTTGACCATTTTTTAGAAGAAAGAGCAGTAAATTATTATCAACACTTAAAAGATTATAAATTAAATAATTAAATCAACTCATTTATGATTATAACTAAAGGCATACGTTTCTCAACCATGTTAAGATGGTCTGGATTCCATTTTGTGTGGTTAATTCTTTTAATGGCGTCAATAGCAACTCTATATCACTTTGGTATTATTAACTTCAAGATACCGTGGGTTCCAGTATCTGTTATAGGTACAGCATTAGCATTTTATGTGGGTTTCAAAAACAACCAATCGTACGATCGCATGTGGGAAGCTCGAAAAATTTGGGGAGGCATTGTTAATGAAAGTCGAACCTGGGGAATGTTAGTTGATGGTTTTGTATCTAACTTATTTGCTACTGAAAAGATATCTGAAGAAGATTTGAAAGCAACAAAACGAAAATTAATTTACAGACACATCGCATGGTTATATGCGCATAGAAGCCAACTTTTAGCAACAACTTCATGGGAACACGCCAGTCAAGGCGGACATATTGGAAGAACAGCTAAATACTATCAGAAAAAATTTGGAGTAGGTTTAATTGATGATGAAGTAACCCGAACAGAGTTGAAACTGTTTTTACAACCAGAAGAACATGATCGCTTAATTAATAATGTTAACACGGCAACACAAATTATTAATGAACAATCTAGAGCCTTACATAAACTACGAAAAAAGGGGTTAATAGAAGATTTTAGGCACATGGAAATGGAAAATGTTTTACGTAGCTTTTATACACTTCAAGGAAAAAACGAACGTATAAAAAAGTTTCCACTACCAAGACAATATGCCAATATGAGTAGGTACTTTGTAGGCATATTTATTGCATTATTACCATTTACTTTAATACCAGAAATGTTTGAGTTAAGCGGTTGGGCTCAATGGTTATCTATACCCATAACAGCTTTAGTAGGATGGGTTTATATTTGTATGGAACTTGTAGCAGATTATTCTGAAAACCCATTTCAAGGCATGGCAAACGATATTCCTATGCTATCGTTATGTAGAACTATAGAAATAGATTTAAGGGAAATGCTTGGAGAAACTAACTTACCTCCAAACATTAAACCTAAAAATGGTATTTTAATGTAATTTAAAACTTGTTTTTTGCAAGTGTATACTTAATAGAACAGAGTGTATTGTGCGTAAAATAGAATTAATTATTACATAATTTAGTCATACTACGCTTATAGGTATTACCTACAGGTATTTTATGTGTAGTAATTAAAATTTGGTGTCTTTCAATAGACTTTATCTTATCAATAGCAACAATAAACGATTTATAAACTCACAAAAAATTAGCTTTCCTAAAAATAGATGAGTAATAGGATATTTTTTAATGATTAATAATCATGTCTTCATTTAAAAAACATTTGGTATAATTACTACAAGCTTCAATATATAAGATAGTTTGGCAGGAGCATACTAAACAAATAAGCAATACGATTTAGCTGTAGAATTGGCAGAAAACAGAAAGTATTGTTTATTACAAAGCTACTTTAGAGTGGTTAAAAGTAAAATGCATGAAAGAAGAAAATCACCATGTAGAGTCATAATTGTTAACTCTTTAAACAAAACACTCTTCGCATTTACCCTGTATTAATATCTGTGAAACCTCTATTTTTCGTTTATCAATTTTTGGGATTGTAATATTTACTGGTAAACAATCTACTTTACCACAATTTGAACATTGAAAATGAGGATGATGATCTTTATGTCCTGAAACAGAACAATCACTGCACTTTGCGTACCATTTATTTCCATTTTTTCCTAGAAATGAATGTAAAATTTTATCATCTTCTAATTTATCTAAAATACGATAAATTGTAGTTTTATTCATTTGTGAACTAAGTTGCTCTACCAATGCAATAACAGAAATTGCGCTAGAATTCTTCTCGAATTCATCAAGCAATATTTTTACTGATTTAGTTTTTCTTAAAATGCCCATAATACAAATATAATATAATTTTAATGCAACTAAGTTGTATTAAAATATGTTTTATACTATATTAGCAACTTAGTTGCAATAACCTGTGAGTTATTAAAATTAGTTATTATTCTACATTTTTTGGTTAAAATGGGAAAATGAGCCTTTGGAATCTAATAATGAGGATTTTTAATCTTATAGTTGGTTAATCTATAAGAAGAAAAAAATAAATTCTAAAGGCCATTTTTTTTATTAAACTAAATAGTAATTCATGTACATAAATTAAAGGTTTGTAATAAAATAGTTAAATCGATAACTAGACATTATTTTAATATTAAATTCTCCACAGAGTAATCCTATATTAAAAGTGTACTGTAATACGCTTTCCCTTATACAAGGACAGTAGCGAAGTACAATGTGTATTCAGCATACATATTAAAAGATATAATTAACCTTAAAGAGTTTAAAAGCTAAATAACCACTTTGGCAAACCTTCATTTAAAATATTTTGCGTCTTTTTTTATTATTTACGTCTATAAATAAATCAAAGATTTATTTTTACAACTATGAGCACAGAAATTATACACGTTTGGAATGATATGAATGACCGATTAACAAATTTTGTTAAAGGAAAAGTTAAGGACCCTGAGCTTACAAAAGATATTGTTCAAGATGTTTTTTTAAAAGCATTTACAAAGTTCGATACGCTAAAGAACAAAGAAAAATTGGTGTCTTGGATTTATCAAATTACACGTAACGAAATAATTTCTCATTTTAGAAAATTAAAATTCGACACACCTTCTGATGCTATTGAAGCACAAGACTATTCTAACGATTCACTAACTTCAGAACTAACACATTGTATTAGCCCGTTTCTAAATTCACTTCCAGAAAAATATAAACAAGCCATTATTTTAGCAGATATTGAAAACATACCACAAAAAGAAATAGCAGAACGGTTAAATATTTCGTATTCAGGAGCAAAATCGAGAGTACAACGAGGTAGAGAGTTATTAAAATCTTCATACGATCAATGCTGTGCTATATCTACAGATGTATATGGTGATGTAATAGATTACAAAGCAAAAAATTGCAACCCATCTTGTGATTAATTATTTTTTTGCGTCTTTTTTTTTAAGCTAGCGTCTATAGAGTGAAAATTAAATTAAAAACACTTTAAATAGATATAGTATGTCAAAAGAAATTATAGAACACGTAAAAGAAGCTTATACAAGAGTTGCAAATTCTGGAGCTGGTTGTGGTTGTGGACCAACAGCTTGTGGGTCGCCAGCACAAGACTGGACATTAAGCGAAAACTATTCTCAAGTTGAAGGTTATGAAGCAGATGCAGATTATGCATTAGGTTGTGGTATTCCAACAAACGATGCAAAAATTAAAGAAGGCGATACTGTTTTAGATTTAGGATCTGGTGCAGGAAACGACGTCTTTGTTGCTCGCCAAATTGTTGGAGTGTCTGGTCATGTTATTGGCGTAGATATGACCGAAGCTATGATTGAAAAAGCAAATGAAAACAAACAAAAATTAGGTTATACTAATGTAGATTTTGTTTTAGGTGAAATAGAAGCTTTACCTTTAAAAGAGAACTCTATTGATGTTGCTATAAGTAATTGTGTGCTGAACTTGGTTCCAGATAAAAAGAAAGCCTACCAAGAAGTATATCGCGTATTAAAACCAGGAGGACACTTTAATATGTCAGATATTGTGTTGAGAGGTAGGTTACCAAAAGGTATTATGGAAGCTGCAGAAATGTACGCAGGTTGTATTTCGGGCGCTTTACAGCAAGAAGACTATATACAAGCAATAAAAGATGCTGGCTTTAAAAACATTAGCCTTACTAAAGAACGCATTATAGATATGCCAGATGATGTGTTAATGAATTACGTATGCTGCCCAGAAGAATTAGAAAAATTCAAAACAAGTAATAATAATGTTATTAGTCTTGGTGTTTACGCAGAAAAATAATCTTTTTTTTATAACAGATTAATAACATTTTAGCCTTACTAATAAACGTAAGGCTATTTTTTGCGTCTTTTTTTAGATGACACGTCTATAGATTGAAAATAATATAAAAATAAGGATAATGGATAATTCAAACAACACAGATTGCTGTGTATCAAACAACAATTCATCAAATAAAAATTTTGTTATGAAGAAAAAATTTGGGCTAGGTATATTAGGTCTAGCATTCATTTTTGCTTTTATAACAGCTTTTAAAAGTTCGCCTAAAGCCGAAGTATCTTGTATTAAAACGATAAATACTCCAACACTATCTATTGCAGATTTTGGATGGATAAAAACAGACAAAAAGGTGGCTTATGTCGTTTTAAAAGGTAATAATACAAGTCAGAATAAGGAAATGACCTCTAAAGTAGAAAGTATAGTTAACGAATTAAATACAACGGAAGGTTCTGCCTATTTTATTGCTTTAGAAGCAGGTAATGCAAATTATAAAGATGTGGTTTCTAAATTAAAAATAGAAAAAACACCATCTATTGTAGTTTTAGGAAAAAGTGCAACAAAAATAAACGCAAAAGATGTAAATTCAATGAATCTAATTAGAGCCTATGATGCTGTTTTAACTACAAAGGCATCCTGTACAACCACTAAAAATGCTAGTTGCACAGGAGAAAGTAAAACGTCTTGTTCTCCAAAACAAAAAGCGGCTTGTAGTGGTTCTAAAACATTAAATTAATACAGATGTTAGAACACTTACAACAATGGACTAATGGTGTTATTGAAAGTCAATTAAATTCACCATTGTTTTTTATTGCTATTCTAGTATTAGGCCTAGTTGCGGCAGTTGGTTCTGCTTGTAATGTTGGTGTTTTGGCAGCAGTTACTAGTTATGCTGGTTCAGAAACTAGTTCTAAAAACAAAGCCTCACATTTAAAAACAGGGTTATCGTTTTTATTAGGAAACATTATCTCATTATCGCTCGTAGGAGCTTTAACAGGTTTAATTAGTGCTTCCATAGGTCAAATAGTTGGTCAATACTGGACTATTATCGCAGGTATTCTAATCGTATATTTAGGATTAATGAGTTTAAATATGCTTCCTTTTAATTTAAAAATAGGATTAAATGCCTCAGCTAAAGTATCAAAACTAGCAAATAAAAGCTTTTTGTTTGGTTTACTCTTAGGAGGTTTTGCTACAGCATGTTCTGTAGGATGCAGCCCAATATTTCCAATTATTTTAGGTACGTCTTATTTACAAGGCAGTCTTTTTTTAAGCTGGTTTACATTATTTGTATTTGCCATTGGTTATAGTATTCCTTTAGGAGCATTATTAATTGGCATTGGTTTTGGTTTCAACAAGTTTTCAAATAAACTCTTAAAAAACAAGAAAATTATTAGTCAAATATCCGGAGTTACATTAGTTGTACTAGGCTTCGGGTTACTATTAGGTTGGCTATAAAATATAATATTAAACAATTAATTATGAGCAATTTTAAAAGAAATTTCACATTCATTTTAGTACTTATTACTACCACAAGTATATACAGTCAGAGCTCTATTTTTTCATCAATTCACGAAATATAAGCTATAAGTAATCATTATAAAGAATTAAAGTCGTTAAGTGGCGAAAAGCGAGAAGCTTTTGCAGCTATGGATAATATTGTTTATCCAACAGATAATTATTTAGATTTTATATTGGTTTATGCCTTAAACAAACCTCATTACTTAAGTTCTTCTCAAGTAAATTTTATTACTAACTCTGTTAGTTTCCCAGCTAATAGCTCGGAGCAAACAAGAGCAGAACTCGATTTTTTACTCGATTTGCAAAATAAGAGAACAGAAAAGCAAATAGAACGTGTTATGCAGTTAGCCAAAATAGGGTATTGGCCTCATAAAAATCATACAAAAACAGATGATAGATATGAGCGTAATGAAAACGACCTATTTTTTATGGCAAGAGAAGTTTCTGGAGAAAAATATAATGCTAAAGATTACCCAAAAACAACAAAATTATTAAAAGGAGTAATGCATGATACTCGTTTAATAGAATTTGCCGTAAAATTCAACTTATTAAGAGCAAGACCTTATCATTTAGATAAAAATATAAAGCCTTTAAGTGAAATACCAACACCATCATTTGCAAGTGGTCATACACTTTTGGCTTATATTCAAGCCTATACTTTAAGTGAATTAGCGCCAGAAAAAAGAGCTGAATATATTGCGTTAGCTTACAACATTGGTTTGTCTAGAGAAATAATGGGTGTACATTTCCCTAGTGATGAAGAAGTAGCAAGGCAAATTGCCCATAAAATATTGATGCTTAGTTGGCATACCGAAAAGTTTCAAAACGATTTTGAGGCAGCAAAAAAGGAGTGGAACTAATTAAATTTATAAAAAAGGAAAATGAGTCAATTTGATACAATACATAACATAGAACATAACTTTGCAAAGTATAATCCAAACTATTTAAAAAGCATGTTTGGCGCAACAGAAGTAATGCCAATGTGGATAGCAGATATGGATTTTGAAATAGCAAAACCTATTCAAGATGCTTTACAAAAATTGGTAACTAGAAATATTTATGCTTACGAGTTTAATACTGGAGCTGTTTTTAAAGCCATTACAGATTGGAATTTAAAGCGTC
Source organism: Pontimicrobium sp. MEBiC06410 (assembly GCF_053601615.1). Taxonomy (NCBI): domain Bacteria; kingdom Pseudomonadati; phylum Bacteroidota; class Flavobacteriia; order Flavobacteriales; family Flavobacteriaceae; genus Pontimicrobium; species Pontimicrobium sp. MEBiC06410. The sequence goes on along the minus strand of NZ_JBSHNT010000161.1, from coordinate 205,021 downwards.
ATCAATTACAATTAAATCCAAAAGCGTTTGTGCAAGTTTCTAAAGTTTTAACAGGGATTGGGGTGCTAATTAGAGAATTATCTAAAGAAGGAGATGGTATACTTGTACAAACACCAGTTTATCATCAATTTTTTAAAGTTATTGAGTCTGCAGGTCGTAAAGTCGTTTATAATAAATTAAAAATCGTTGATGGTAAGTATCAAATGGATTTTGAAGATATAGAACGCAAGCTTAAAACATTAAATATTAAAGCAATATTGCTTTGTAATCCTCATAATCCAATAGGTCGTGTCTGGACAAAAGAAGAATTACAAAAGCTAGTACATTTGGCTAACACGTATAATGTTACTATTATTAGTGATGAAATTCATTCAGATATAGTGTATTCAAAATCAAGATTTAATAGTATTGTTTCATTAGAAAGTAGCGAAAACCATATCGCGGTTTTAGGCTCACCAGCCAAAACATTTGGTATGCAGAGCATCTCTAATGGTTATATATATATTCCAAATCAAGACACATTAAAACAAGTAAAGTACACCATTGGTTCTTTATATTTAGATCATGGAAGCATCCATTCTGCAAATGCAACAATAGCAGCATACACAAAAGGAGGGGAGTGGCTTGATGATTTATTAGTGTATCTTGAAAAAACAATGTATTGGATTGAAAATTTTATTCAGAATGAATTACCAGAAGTAACATTTTTTAAGCCAGAAGGCACCTACCAAATATGGTTAGATTTTAGTAAACTTAACGTATCTAATGCAGCGTTAAAACATTTGTTAGTACATCAAGCAAAATTAGCTTTAACCCCAGGAGATTGGTTTGAAAGTTCACACACGCAATTTATGCGCATGAATGTAGCTTCTCCATTATCCAAAATTCAACAAGCCTTTCATCAATTAAAAAGCGCCATAGATGAAGGTATAGATTGTTCTTTTAATGAAGAGGAAACAAATAATGATTGTTGTTCTGCTTCATGCTAAATTTATAATGGCTTTATGATAAAATAAAGGTATATGATAATTTAATAATAAGAGGAGGTCAAGCAGGGCTTTCTGTTGCTTACTTTTTAAGAATTTAATAATACAGGTTTAAAATAACTTCTTTTTTAAAGAATTACTTTTATCTACAACTTGTACTTGCTTACAAACCCAAATTACTCCTCATTAGGTCTTTTAAAGAAATTTCAATGCTATTGGATATATTTGTACCTATGACTGTAATAAAAACAATACTTATAGATGATGAACAGAGAGCCAGAGACGTTTTGGTAAGTTTATTAAACAGAGCCACTACAAATATAGATATTATTGCTACTTGCAGTAATTTAGAAGAGGGTATAAAAAAAATAAAAGATCTTCAACCAGATGTTGTTTTTTTAGATGTTCAAATGCCTAACTATGCGGGTTACGAAATTGTACGTTTTTTTGATGAAATAAACTTCGAAATTATATTTGTAACCGCATACGATCAATACGCTATAAAAGCGTTTGAGTTAAATGCTATTGATTATTTAGTTAAACCTATTGATAGAAATAAATTAAATATCTCACTTGAAAAATTACAAAAAAAGTTAAAACAACAAAAGCAATTAATTGATTACCATTCATTATTAAAAACTATAAAAGATAAAAACTATAAAAAAATAGTGCTTCCCGAATTAGGTAATAGACATATTGTTGATTTAAAAAACATTATTGCTCTTGAAGCTAGTGGTGCCTATAGTATTATACACTTAAAAGAAAATAAAAAAATTACTACGAGTAAAAACCTTAAATATTTTGAAGAAATCCTTTCAAAAGAATCTTCTTTTTTTCGTTCTCATAGAGGATGGGTTATCAACTTAAATTTTGTAGATTCTTTAAATAAAACAGATTTAGTTGTAATTTTAGCAAAAGGTAGTCTTAAAGTAAAAATATCAAGAAACAAGATAGAAGATTTTGAAAAAGCTCTTAAATAGTTTTCTATTAAAAATAATACGCTTCCTAGCTAAAGTTTTAATACTAATACTTTTTTTTACTTCTTTTATACTGCATGCACAAAAACCTACAGCAATACACCTCTCAGAAAAAGAAGGATTACCCGATAAAGAATTTTATGATATCCTAGAAGATAGTAAAGGTTTTATATGGCTATGTGCAGATAAAGGACTGTTTCGTTATGATGGCAAAGAATACAAGAGTTATACCAATACCAAGCAAAGAGGCTTATCAACTTTTAACATTCAGGAAGATAACTTAGGCAATATATGGTGTAATAATATTTCTGGACAGTTTTTTTATACGGAAAACAATCAATTAAAACTTTTTATAGATTTAAAAAAACAACTAAAAGGAGAATTAGCAAGTTTTATTATTAAACCTAATTATTTATGGGTATTTACTGCGATAAAGATTTATAAAATAAACATAAAAACTAAAGTTATTAGTGTTATTAATGATCCTACAAAACGTTATGGAAATCCTTTTGTACATAATAAGGCTATTTTTTTGGGTTCTGACGATTTCATCTCTAAAATCTCACCAGACAACTCCCTTAAAAAATTAATAAAAATAAACTTAGATATTAAAAACAAAAACGGAAGGAGAATTGTTCAAGGAAAATCTCAAATATTTAAAGTTGAAACTTCTCTATTTTTTAGGCAAAATAGAGCAGGTACTAATACTTTTTTTCAATTTGATGTTTCAAAAAAAAGTTTTCAGACTGTAAAAGGATTAGAAAATATTGCTAATAACTTAATTTATGAAACATATGTAATTAATAATAAAATTTGGTTTGGAACTAGAACCGGAGTTTGGGTGTATGAATATATTGGGAAACGTTTTCTTTTTAAAAAGCACTTTTTAAAAGATAAAAATGTCACTAGCATCATAAGAGATAAAGATAATAATTATTGGTGTACTACATTAAACACTGGTATATATATTATTCCTAATATTAATATTGAAAAAGGTAATATCTCAACTATAAATAAAAACATTAGTAGTTTAGATAAAATAAATGATAGTATCCTATTATTTGGACTCAAAAATGGTAATATAGGTTTTTATAACACTCATAATCATCTACCAAAAATTATAAACTTACCTACTAAGGATAGAGTTTCTAATCTTATATACCATCCAAGTGGAAATATTATTGTAAGTAAAGATCAATCTTCTTATATAATAAACTACAAAACCCTTAAACGCCTAAAAACTAGAATGTTTAACAATGTAAAAAGCTTTTTAAACTTAGGTAAAGGTGATTTATTATACACAAATCATATTCAAGCTAAATCTATCAATGAATTTGCTATCAAAGAAAACAAAGAAATATTTAAATTTATTTCTGACGAAAAAAGAACCTATACTTCTTATTATGATAAGAAAACTAGAGAAGTTTATATTTCTTATGTGGATGGCTTAATGGTTTATGACAGCGTTTGGAACGCTAAACGAATTCAATATAAAAACAAAACTATTTACGGTAAATCTATAACAAAAACAGCAAATGGTGTTATTTGGGTTGGTACTTTTAAAAATGGTATTTTCAAAATAAAAAATAATTCCGTAATTAAACATTACACTACTAAAAATGGATTAACATCAAATAGCATTCAAAAAATTAAAGCAGATGAAAATGAATTATGGATTGCAACAGATAATAGCATTCAAAAGTTTAATAGTGCTAGTCTACAATTTAAAAAATTAACAAAAAAAGAAGGTATTCCTTCTTATGATATCTCTGGTATAGAATTCGTTAACGATAAAGTATTTTTCTCTTCTAATGTTGGATTATTTTCTTTAGACAAGAAAAAAAGCTTTAAAACATATAATCCAGATGTTTATTTTAACATTTTTCAAATTAATGAGAAAGATACGTTGGTAAAATTAGGATATGTTTTAAATCATACTCAAAATACTATAAAAATCGGGTTTAATGTTAAAGGTTTTTCATTTAATCAAAACGGAAAATACAAATACCGATTACAAGAATTAAATAATAATTGGACCACTACAGAAACAGGAATAAGTACCGTAAAATATAATAGTTTACCTTCAGGAAAATATACATTTCAGGTACAACCATATATAGACGGTAGCCAAAAAGAATATGCCATAAAAGAGTTAGAATTTACAATAAAAGAAGCGTTTTGGAAAACTTGGTGGTTTATTTTAGGCGTCTCATTATTTGTTTTTGGAAGCGTCACCCTATACTATAAACAAAAAATAAGAAATAAAGAAAAAGAACGCCTTGCACAATTAGAAAAAATAAACTTAGAAAAAGAATTAATTTCTCAGAATTTAACAGCCTTGCGCTCGCAAATGAACCCGCACTTTATATTTAATGCCTTAAATTCAATACAAGATTTAGTTTTAAAACAAGACACAGACACATCATACGATTATATTGTATTATTTGCTGAATTAATAAGAAATACACTTAATTATTCTAGTCAAGATTTTATTCCATTAGAGAAAGAAATCGAGTTTTTAAATATCTATTTACAATTAGAAAAACTACGCTTTGGAGACGATTTTAATTACCAAATATCTTCTAACCCCAATGAAGCCTTAGAAATCCCCTCATTACTAATTCAACCTTTTATTGAGAATGCTTTAATTCACGGATTAATGCATAAAGCAGGAAAAAAAGAACTCTCTGTAACATTTAATTTTACTAATAATGTATTGCAATGCGTTATTACAGACAATGGTGTAGGAAGAGAAAAAAGTAAAGGAATAAACAAGCGCCAAGGTAACCAACACGAATCGTTTGCTTTAAATTCAATAAAAAAGCGTTTAGAAGCCTTTAAAAAACAATATGATGGTAATATAGGGTATCATATTGAAGACTTATATAAAGAAGGAATGGCTATAGGTACTAAGGTAATTGTTTCAATGCCATTTAAAACGTTATTTTGATTAGATGAAATTGTATTATTAATCTTTTTACAAACTCAAAGTGCTATTCATTAACTAGTTTCTCTTAAAACAAGTGTTATACGTTAATATTGTTAGAAACTTAAAAAAATATATAATGAAAAAAGTACTTTTATTAAATATTTGCATCTTATGTGCAATTACATTACAAGCACAAAAATCATTCTTTGAAGCCCTTGAAGCTAATGGAGAAAATGCAATTTACGAGGGTTTTGCTGGTATCTCTCCAAATGGAGGTGGTACCTGTAAATTTGCAAGATCGCTACCAAAAGTTAACATAAGCATACAACGTATAGGTACAGGAATTCCTGTTGGTTTTGTTGGAAAACCAGTATCGAAAGATTGGGGAGAAATAGGTGAGACAGAATTAAGTGATTATGGTAGAATGGATAGTTACCCACATACCATGTATATGAAACATACCCATACAAAAGAAGGCTATGTTATTATAGACGATATTATTTTTGTTTTAGATAAAATTCCAGATGAAGGATTACCTTCGGTTAACGATATAACTAAGATTTACGTACTGGTTAAAAATGATAAAACTACCACTAATAAAAAAAAGAAAGGCGGACTTCTAAGGAAAATGAAACAGAAGTTTAAGAGTACAGGACTTAGCCCAACTCATAAATACTTAAAAAGTGTAAATCTTGTAGAAAAGTTTACCAATTATGTAGAAGCTATGCAAGCAAAACAAAATGCCTATACACTTACCGTTAAAGATAAAAACGATATTGCTAAAATTAAAGCAGCACGTAATCCAGGAGATGCAGAGATTAAACGTTACAACGACTCTATAAAAGCAACACCAGAGTATAAAGATTTACAGAGAAGAATAAAGCAAAACGAGCAAAACTATCAAAGCGCAAAAGCAAGAAATAAAGTAACACTCCAAAATAATACAGGAAACACCATTTATATAGGTAAATCTGGGAGCCGTAATCGAGGAACTAAAATTGAAAGTGGTAGTACAGCAACTTGGAGTTGTGATGTAGATGCTTACTTGCAAACAGAAACAAAATCTGGTGGCAGCTATAATTATAGCACTACAAATAATAAAGTCTATAGCTCAAATTCAGGATGTGGATCTACGATCGCTATTAATGGTGTTTAGTATTTACTTGAAGTAGAAAGTAAGGAAGTAAATAGATCTGTATTTTGTAATAGACAATGTCCTAGAAAAAAATAAAGCGTTTATTTTATAAATAGCAAATAGGTAATCGCTTTTATAAATTATAAAACCCTCAAAATTCAATTGAATTTTGAGGGTTTTAATTTTACTAAACTTCATGTTTTTTTCTTTTACAAAGCCAAATGGCTCTTTATAAAGTTCTTTGTAAGTATTTCACACAAGCATAGTTTCTTTGGTTTTTATAAAAACATAATCTATTTAAAATGAAAAAGAAACTACTTTATTATATGCTGCTTGCCGTTTTTACTATTAGTGCAAATGCGCAAACCTTTGATTGGGAAACTGCTACACTAAATGGAACCAGTCAAAACCCTAACTCATATGTAAGCCAAGTTATAAATGGGCAATACTTTGCGAGTTTTAGTACACCTAACCAGAGTCCTATTCTTTTAACCACAGCAGGTCAAGGAACATCTGGCTTATCGGTTATAAACCAACAACTTGAAACTTCTGTAACTATAGGTGTTAATGAAAGTGTAGGTACTACAGTTAGTAGTCTTAACATACAAAGTATTAAGGTGTTTGAAGGAAGTAATAATCAAAATTGGACATTCAAATCTTTAGATGCTTCTGGAAATGTACTTAATACAACAACCGCAAACGTAAGCCAAAACGCTAGTGTAGTTACATTAAATTGGACAAATGTTCGCCTTATTGAGATTACCAGAACTAACGGTTCAAGTTCTAATTTTGGGGTAGACGATATTGTCTTTACACCCACTACACCAGCACAACCAATAATTTATGTTAACCAAAATGCTACAGGAAATAATAATGGAACTTCTTGGGCAGACGCTTTTACAGATTTAACCGATGCTATTGCTTTAGCAAATTCGTCTAATGAAATTTGGGTAGCACAAGGCACCTATTTACCAACTGTTCCAACTGGGGGCAATGGGAGAAACCGTACCTTTAATTTACCAGATAATGCAAAATTATATGGTGGTTTTGTTGGTACAGAGACCAGTATTTCTCAACGTGATTTTAGAGCAAATATTACAACTTTAAGTGGCGATTTTAATAACGATGATACTGTTAACTTAATAGATACAGAAGCTACAAGACAAGAAAACGCAATTCATGTTATAACACTAAAAGGTAATGTTAAAAATATAATTGTAGATGGATTTACTATTTCTGGCGGAAATGCAAATGGTATTATAGTCAGTAATTGTAATATAACACCTAGCTCGCAATACGATAATAGAAGAGGCGGCGCTTTATATACTCAGCCCTACAATTCTGGTGATATTGAAGCTGAAATAGTAAACTGTGTATTTGAAAAAAATACGGCTTCAGATACTGCAGTGTTTTCAAGTTTTTACCCTTGTGGCGAGCAAAATATTTCATCTACAATAAATTTTGAATCGTGCATAGTTAGAGATAATTATTCTGCTACAAATTCAGCCTTTCTACTTAATGGTGCTGATGGATATTCTCAAAGACTTAATTCTATTATAAATAACTGTTTGTTTAATAATAATACATCAGCCAATGGAGCGTCAGTATTTTATGTAACAACTAGTGGAGGAGGTAACCCAGGTTCAAATGGCATAAACGTTCAAGTTATTAATTCTACATTTTCTAATAACACAGGTTTAAATGGTAATACTATAAGAATTAATAATAATAGTGGTACAAACCTACAGTACTATATGTTTAACTCTATTATTTGGGGCAATGGTAGTACAACTCCATTTTTAATTTCTGGTAATACAACACAAGTAGCAAACACTATTGTTGAGGGAGGACAGCAATTAGGCACAAATAATAATCCATTATTTTTAAATGCCTCTCAAAACAATTACAGTTTGCAAGGGTCTTCTCCAGCAATTGATGCTGGTAATAATGCTAGGGTTCCAACAGGAATTACACTAGATTTAGCAGGAAACCAACGTATTTTTAATACTACAGTAGATATAGGCGCTTATGAATTTGGAGGAGCAGCACCAGTAACAAGAACTTTAACCCTCAACGCAACCAATGGTAGCATAATTGCCAACCCTACACCAACTAACGGAACCTATGCCGATGGAACGGTAGTAACATTAACGGCAACACCAGCTTCAGGTTATCAATTTGATGGTTGGAGTGGAGACGTTACAGGAACTACAAACTCAATAAGCATTACTATGGATGCAGACAAAATAGTAACTGCTACGTTTAGTCAACAATGTTTAGTAACCATCCCAGATACTAACTTTAAAAATTATTTAGTAGGAAATACCGCCATAAATACCAATGGCGACACCGAAATACAATGTAGCGAAGCAAGTGCTTTTACAGGAACAATGTATGCCGATAATAAAAGCATTTCAAATTTAACTGGTATTGAGGCTTTTACAAATATAACAGAGTTAAATTGTGGTGAAAATCAATTAACGAGCTTAAATATAACCCAAAATACGGCATTAACAATGCTTCGTTGTGCAGATAATCAATTAACTAGTTTAGATATAAGTCAAAATACAGCATTAACAGAACTTTATCCTCAAGATAATCAAATTACTAGTTTAGATGTAAGTCAAAATACTATGTTACAATATTTTTACTGTTATAACAATCAATTAACTAGTTTAGATATAAGTCAAAATACTATGTTAATCGCTTTACAGGCTCTTAATAACCAGTTAACTAGCTTAGATGTAAGTCAAAATACAGCATTAACCCAACTATTTCTTCAAAATAATCAACTAACCAATTTAAATATAGCAAATGGTAATAATACAGGTATTAATAATTTTAGCACTCTAAATAATGCTAATTTAACTTGTATACAAATAGACGCAGGTTTTACGCCTTCTGCAAACTGGCAAAAAGATGCAACTGCAAGTTATAATACTAATTGTGGTACGCTAAGTATTAATGATTTTGAACTAGAAAACATTTCTATTTATCCAAATCCAGTAAGGAATACTTTATTTATAGAACTAAAAGAAACTTTGGTAAGTATGGAGATTTTTAATGTTGTAGGAAAAAAAGTTTTAGAAAGTGAGATCTCTAGTATTAATGTTTCAAACTTATCCTCAGGATTGTACTTCTTAAAAGTGCATACAAAAGATGGTAAAATAGGTGTAAAACGATTTGCTAAAAAATAAGTTTACCTCAAAATTAGGTACTGTTTAAAGCTCGGTTATAATGACTGAGCTTTTTTCATGCCTAGACATATTAGAAAACTAATTAAGAAATATATGTAGACTATCTTTTAAACACTGTACCATAACGTTCATTTAAAATTATTAAATAAATGAGTAATCAATACCCTAAAGAGTTTTTTATACAATTTTGTGTACTCTAAAACGGTATTAAAATATTACTACTACTACCTTAAGAAATGGTATGTATTTAATTATTATAGAAGACGAAACAAGGAAACTTTTAACAAGACGTTTTATTAAACAATAATTAAGTTTTAAATCTCGTAAGTGCTTTTGCTTACGAGATTTTTCATTTTAGAAATTGAAAAGAGTACTTCAGAAGTCCACTTAACTTTAAACAGATATAGTATGAGATATTTGCTATAGATACCCAAAATAACCTAATCATGAAAAAAATAATTCTAACACTTACTTTATTAATAACAACAATTGCGTTTTCACAAAACAATTTGTTTGATAATATCTCTACTGAGCATCAATATACGGAATACTCTTCTGTTAAAGCATCAGGAAGAAATGGAAAATATGTAATAAAAAACAAATATACGATAGTTAAATTTCATAAAGAATATTTACCTACTGGAGAAGGTTATAAAATAGAAATCATAGTTGATAATGAAGGTGAACACAAAGGAAAATCGAGGTATTTATTAGATGCTACAACAGAAGGAGTAGTATGTAAAGGACAGCCGTACGAGAGTCTTTTAACTACGCCATCTCCTAAAAGGAGCTTTGTGGCGATAGATGACTATGTTTTTGTGCTTTGGGGAGCTGAAAAAGATGGCGTTTCTTTTACAAAAATTGATAGAGTTTTTATTAAGAACGGAGCAGAAGAACCAAAGTCTGACGGAAAGAAAAAGAAGAAAAAATTCTCTTTTAAAGATAAATTAAAAGCTTTAAAAGCCGCCAAAACTGGAGGTGCATTTTTTGGTCCTGAGCACAGCGCTTTACAAAGTCAGAATATAGATAAAATGATAACCGATTATCTTGTTGCTATGAAAGCGAAACAAGATGCAAGAACACCTGCTGAATTAAAAAAAGAAAATAATGTAAAAGCAGCTAAAAAGAGACAAATTGCTAAAGACGCTCAAGCCGAGAAAGACGAATGGGCAGAAGCAAAAAGATATAACGATTCTGTTAAGGCAACACCAGAATATAAAGATTTAGAACGAAGAAAAAGACAGAACGAATTAAATTATCAATCTGCTCAGAAACGAGATGTAGTAACGCTTCGTAATAATAGTAGCCGTACTATTTATGTGGGCACAAGTGGTAGCCGTAATCCTGGAACAAAAATACCTGCTGGAAGTACAGCATCTTGGAGTTGTGGTAACACAGTAAATATCAACTAACTTCAAAACAATCTTAAAATTATGTTTAAATACCTAATAGTATTACTAATACCCTGTATGCTTTTTTCTCAAAGTAAAGCGCCTACAGAAGCCATTAACGGAAAATATTATTTAATGGCTGCAGAAAAAGGAATTGGGAGTAAAATGACTAAAGAAAAATTATTTCAATATGCTACATGGGGAAGCGATAAGGTATTAATTGTAGCTGCTTGTGAGCGGTGTTCGCCTGCAATGTATAAATACAATAAAGAAGAGAGCGAAATAATGGAGGTACCAGTTTTTTACAATGCTGTAGGACTTTATATGATTACTTACGATGATGAAAGTTTTGTAATGATGGTTCCAGCAAATAAAAACAGTAAAGACTGGACTGATTTTACCTATAGCAACTTTTATAGTAAAAGTAAAGCGAAGGCTGATGCTATGACCAAACAAAAAATTGTAGATTTTATTTCAACGCTATAATAAAGTTTTATTCACGAATAAATACATTAAAAAGTTTCAACTACAATAGTTAATTAAACACTTTTTATGCGACGACTTAGGAGGTGTATAGCGTAGTTATTAACCACCATATAGTTTATTAATACTACTTTTATACGTTTGACCAATAGGAATTTTATGTTCACGTATCAAAATACGGTTACCCTCAATAAACTTTATTTTGCTAATGGAAACAATAAAAGATTTATGAACACGTAAGAAGTTAGATGTATTTAACACCTCTTCATAATGCGATATTTTTTCATGGCTTACAATCATTTCATCCTCTAAAAAAAGTTTGGTGTAGTTGCCATAAGCCTCAATGTATAACAAGTTGTTTAAATCTATTTGATGTTGCTTTTTATCACCTTTTACAAAGAATCGTGTTGCAGTATTTTCAGAATTTGAAACTTCATTAATACCCCTTTTTGGAGTTAAGGTGTCTGCTATTTTATTTACAGCTTTCACCAAACGGTTAAAACTAAAAGGTTTTAAAATATAATCTACAACATTCAACTCGAAACCTTCAATGGCATGTTCCTTATAAGCTGTTGTAATAATAGCCTTTGGAGGGTTTGTAAGCGTTTTTAAAAAATCTAGACCTTTAAGTTTAGGCATATTAATATCTAAAAACATAAAATCTACTGTGTTTTCATTTAAAAACTGCATGGCTTCCATAGCATTATAACAATTTTTTTCTAATTGTAAATGTGGTAACATACTGCAGAACTCTTCAATAATTTCATGGGCTAAAGGCTCATCATCAATAATTATGTATTTAAGCATGTTTAGAAATTTTTAAAGTTGTTTTATAAATATTACCTTCTTTATAGTTATTTAGTTCGTGCGTTTTCGGGTAAATTAAAGACAATCTACGTTTTAGATTTGTAAGTCCAATTCCTTTTGATAAGCTAATTTCTTTAGGGTCGAAATTATTTTCAATATCAAAAACAATAAAATTGTCCACTTCATATAGATTTATATTAATAAATGCAGTTTCAGAAAGCGTTTCAACACCATGTTTAAAGGCGTTTTCTAATAGGATGATAAATAATAAAGGAGCTATTAATTCATCGGTATTTATATCGTGCTTAAATGATATATTAACAGATTTTTTATATCGAATTTTATGAAGCTCTATATAGTTGTTAAGGTATTCAATCTCATCAGCAACTTTTACAGTTTCTTTTTCACCTTCGTAGATGGTATAACGCATCATATCAGATAATTTTAGGATGACATCTGGTGCTTGTTTAGAGTTTTTAATAGTTAAAGCATATAAGTTATTTAATGTATTAAAGAAAAAATGTGGATTTATCTGACTTCGTAATAGGGACAATTCTGTTTTAGATTTTTCAGCTTTTAAGTTTTGAATCCATTTCCATTGTTCAAAAATCCAAACCAAAAACAACACAGGAATTGGCAAAAAGAATATAAAAAACGGAAAGTCTTCTTTAATTTTTAAATAGGCTTCTAAATCGCCAGAAAACAATCTTAAATACAAAAAATACAACAATAATGGTTTGTAAATAAAAGCTATTAATTTCCAGTATTTTTTAATAAACGTTGGTATTAAAACATAAGCCAAACCAATCCAAAATCCTATTAGTAAAATAAAGGTTATTGGGTTGTCTGGAAGACGCATTAAACTATCTACAATTAGCGCAATAAAAAAGAGCGTAACTAACCCTAATATTTTATAAACGGTCGTTCTTTTTTCTTTTAAGTAGTTAAAGTGATGAAAAGGCAAAGCAATAACAAGTCCCCAAAATAGGGCATAAATAATAATTTCAATAGGTTGGTTTTTAGGAAGTAGAATAAATCTAAAGTAATCCAAAATATAGAAAATTGGGGCTATAAAGAGCAACCCAAAAATAAAGGCTTTATATTTTTTTAAAAACTGAATCATACCTCAAAAATAGTCACGTTATCTCGTCTTCACAACTTATTGTACAAACAGTATTGTTTTTAATATAAACATGTACTTTTTTAATATCAACCCAATTTATAGTAGTAGGCATAGCGTGTAACCTCTTTATAAACCTGTTTATCAAATATACTTTAATACCCAAAATCATGCCTATATGTTTGTATTAAAATGAAATGAAATCTAAAACAAAGCACACTTTAAAGCATACTAAAATAAGAATGAAACAAGATGCATTAATGTGTGACTTGGAATATAAAAAAGACATTACAAATCAATCAATTTAAAAACAAATAGTTATGAATACATTACAAATTAATAACCTTACCAAGACCTATCCCAATGGTGTAAAAGCTTTAAACGGAATTAATCTAGAAATTACTAATGGTATGTTTGGTTTATTGGGGTCTAATGGCGCAGGAAAATCATCATTAATGCGCACCATTGCTTCTTTGCAAGAACCCTCTTCAGGACATATTCTGTTTAACGCTATAGATGTCGTTAAGCAACCTCATGAAATTAGAAAACATCTTGGCTATTTACCTCAGGAGTTTGGTGTATATCCAAAAATATCTGCTGAAAAATTATTAAATCATTTGGCCGTTTTAAAGGGTATTATTAATAATAAGGAACGTAAAGAACAGGTTACTGCATTATTACAACAAGTTAATTTGTACCAACACAGAAAGAAGGCTGTTTATACATTTTCTGGTGGAATGCGTCAACGTTTTGGCATAGCACAAGCCTTATTAGCAAATCCGCAATTAATTATTGTAGATGAACCCACGGCTGGTTTAGACCCAGAAGAGAGCAATCGTTTTTTAAACTTGTTAAGTGAAATAGGGGAGAACGTCATTGTTATTCTTTCCACACATATTGTAGAAGATGTAAAAAATTTATGTCCAAAAATGGCCATACTTGCTGATGGAGAAATTATATCTCAAGGCAACCCAACAGATTTAGTGTCGAGTATTGAAGGCAAAATTTGGACAAAAATAATACCTAAAACAGCTATTGATAGTTACAAGAAAACATTTGATGTTATCTCTATAAAACTAGTTTCTGGAGAAACACAAATTCGTGTATTGTCTGAAAACAAACCTGAAGTTGGGTTTAACATCATCACACCTAATTTAGAAGATTATTATTTCGCAACATTGTTTAATCACAACAATTTAAAAGGGTAAGCCATGTTTAAAAAATTATTACAATTCGAAGTTTTTTATCAATTAAAACAGCGCGCATTCCCTATATTTTCAATCTTATTTTTAGCAATGGGGATGTTTGTTGCTAGCCAAGGTCATGCACCAACAGGTATTAACTTTAATGCTACGTTTCAAGTCTATTTTCATGCCAGTCTTTTCACATTAGGTAGTGTTTTTATCATTATGTTTTTTGCTATAAGTGCTATGCTTAGAGACAAACAGCATCATATGGAATCTTTAATTTACAGCTCTTCCATTAAAAAAGGTCACTATTTTTGGAGTCGTTTTTTAGGAACTTTTATTTTTAGTGTTCTTGCTTTTTCACCTTTTCTTTTAGGGTATTTTTTAGGATTGCATTTTTCAAATTTAGATTCAGAACGCCTCGCAGATTTTAATTTGCTAACGTATTTACAGCCGTTTCTTTATATCGTAATTCCTAACATTTTTATCTGTTCAACACTTATATTTTCTGTGAGCACACTCACCAAAAATAGTACAGCGACTTATGTTAGTGCTGTGTTTATTTATATGCTATATTTTGTGAGTTCTATCTTTTTAAACTCGCCATTATTGGCACAATCTGTTCCAGCTTCCCCAGAAAGTATGGCTTTGGCAGCAATTGCAGATCCTTTTGGTATTGCTGCATTTTTTGAGCAAACACAGTATTGGACTCCTTTTCAAAAAAATACGCAGTTGTTGTCGTTTTCAGGATTATTTCTTCTAAACAGAATTATTTGGATACTTGTTTCAATAGGGGTTCTATTCGCTACCTATAAATTGTTTTCATTCAGAAAGTTAACAAAAAAAGTCAAAAAAGAATCAAGCGTAATAAATAACATACAGCAGTTGCCAATAGCATATAAAACAGTAAAAGCATGCTATAATTTTAAAGGGCAAAGTATGGCTTTTTTCACCTTATTAAAAATTGAATTAAAAAATAGTGTTAGAAGCTTGCCTTTTATTGCGGTGCTAATTATGTGGCTATGTATTGTTTTTTCAGAATTATATGCCACAGTAGTAAGTGGTGGCGAATATAGTGTAAGCATATATCCATTCACCAATCAATTAATAAGCTTGATTGTAGATCCATTAACCATTTTTAGTTTAATATTAATCGTTTTCTATAGTTCTGAAATCGTATGGAGAGAGCGAAGCTTAAACTTTAATAGTATTCTTGATGCTACACCAGCCAAAAATTGGGTGTTCTTTTTATCAAAGTTCTTCGCCTTATTATTGTTGCCAATACTATTGATAACCACAGGTATTTTAATGTGTTTAGCATTTCAAATCAGTTTTAGATTATTCAAATTTTGAATTCGGTTTATATGCTTCGCTTTTTTATCATTACGGAATTCAGCTAGCAGTATTTTGTATGATGGCTTTATTTGTAAATAGCTTGGTTAAAAATAAATATTTGGGCATGGGAATCTTTGGGTTAGTTGTGCTTTTAAGTTTTAAATCTAGCATGTTAGGTCTTGAGCATCCATTAACGAGCATTGGTTATTTGCCAAGGTTACATTCTAATAATATGGATGGGTTTAATGCATTTTCTGACTTATTTAATCATCTAGCTATGTTTTGGTTGGCATTAGGGGTACTGTTAGTCATTATTTCTTTTAAAATATGGAGTAGAGGCGTAGTAGCTACGTTTTCTTTAAAATGGAAACAATTAAAACAAAATTGGTCTAAATTACAGCAACTAGCATTTGCATTTTTTATGTTATTATTTATTGGCTCTGGAAGTTTAGTGTTTTACAATACAAATATTGTAAATGACTATACAACTAAAAGCGAACGATTGGATTTTCGTGAAAATTATGAACGAAATTTTAAAAAATATGATAGCCTAGAACGGTTAGTGCGTACAGCAATAAAAACGGAAGTAGCCATCTTCCCCAAAGAGCGAAGTTATACGGTAAAAGCATCAAATATGTTGAAAAACAAAAGCGAAAAACCTTTAGCAGAAGTATTTATAACAGAACGGATTCCGTTAGAAAACATTCGTTTAGAGAATGCAAAACTAGTTACTCATGATAGTGTTTACCAAACGTATTTGTTTAAGTTAAACACCCCTTTACAACCTAACGATTCGGTTAAACTTTTGTATAATTTAAAGCATGAGTTAAAAGGGTATGACACAGATATATCCATTGTAAATAATGGCACTTATATTAATCGTATGAGCAATTTTGAACCTATTTTAGGGTATAGTTCTGGATTAGAAATAGCAAATAATATAGAGCGTAAAAAAAGGAATTTACCAGAACGTGAAGTAGAAGATAATTCAGATGTACACATGGTCATGGAAGACATCCAATTTGAAAAAGTGAATTTTGAAACCATTATTTCAACCAAAAGTGACCAAACTGCAATTAGTTCTGGTAATTTAATAAACCAATGGGTTGAGAACGGAAGGCTTTATTACCACTATAAATCTAAAGACAAAATCATGCCAGCTGTAGGTTATTTTTCAGCAAATTATGAAACAAAAAAAGTGATGTATAACGGCATTTCAATTGAACAATATTTTGATGCAAATCATGATTTTAATATTGAAACCATTGAAAATAGCATCAAAGAAACTTTAGACTATTGTCAAGATCATTTTGGATCCTATAATTTCGATTATTTAAGAATTGTAGAAGTTCCTGCACATTGGCCATTTGGAGGCTTTGCGCATCCGGGAGTGATTAGTATGGTTGAGGACAGATTGTATTTAAAAAATGTTAGCCATCCTGAAACCTTTAATTTGGTCGCAAAGCGAACGATTCATGAAGTTGCTCATCAATATTGGGGACACACTTTAACAGCAAAACCAGTCGCAGGGGCTTCTTTATTTGTTGAAGGCTTTGCAAAATATACAGAAGCAGTTGTAATGGAAAAATTGTTTGGTAAAAGCGCCATTTATCAATTAACTGAAAATGCCAGAAGCAGATATTTTTCAGGACGTTCATTTGCAACTACAATTGAACCGCCTGTTTATAAAGTATACAATGAAGACTATATAGCCTATGGTAAAGCCTTAACTGTTATGCTAGCATTACGAGATTTAATTGGAGAAGAAAACCTAAATGAAGTACTAAAAACAATTACAGACAGACATCGTAATGTTAATAAGTTAGAAGCAAATACCATTGAATTTTTAGACGAAGTTTACAAAGTAGCACCTAAAGAGCAACATCTTTTAATTGCGGACTGGTTTAAACGCGTTATTACCTACGATTTAAGTTTAGAAGATAGTTCTTATAAGCTATTAGAGAATGGAACTTATGAAATTTCAGCAACAATAAAAGCGAAGCGTTTTCAGACTTTAAATACTGGAGAAGTAAAACAAATAGCTATTAATGAGCCTGTAAAAATTGGTGTTTTTACTACGCATCCCTCTCAGGTGAAAGATGATAGGTCTATTTTATATTTTCAATCAAATCACATCAATAAAGAAATAACTAAGATTAAGTTAATTGTAAAAGAGAAACCTAGATACATTTCAATAGATCCCTTTGGAACAAGATCTGATCAAAATTATACGGATAATAATTCTAGTTTATAAAAAAAACGCCTCATTAAATGAGGCGTTTTTCATGAAATTTAATTCGTTTTAAAACAAATGCTTCTGGGATATTTTACATAATATGGGGTATCTATTCATTAATAGATAAAAACTTTATAAACTTCTATAATAAACTAGAGATTATCCATAAAATTATAACACTCATTTTCTTTATAGTACTTTAGTATTTTAATATTAAAAATGAAATTAAAATATTTAAAAATAGGGTTGCATTTTTTATTATGGCTGTTATTGTTCATTTATCCGTTGACATCTTTAAATGAGCAATATCTTATTTTTAGAAATTGGTTATCGTTAGGCGCTATTTTTATAGCCTTTTACCTTAATTTTTTTGTTTTAGTGGATAACTATTTTCTAAAAAATAGAAAACTTCAATTTTATATACTAAATGTATTTCTTATTGTATTTCTATATATTTTAATAGGGAATATAGTCGGTAATAATTTATTTCATCCATCATTCACTGGAGAGCCACAACGTGAAATTAGAAGTGGTGCAATGACTACAGTTCAAGTTATTTTACCTATAATTTTAAGTATTGGTATGTGTGTCGCATTGAAAGTAAATACACGTTTAAATAAAAATAAGTTATTACTGCAACAAATAAAACAAACTCAATTAAACGCAGAAATTAAATATTTAAAATACCAAGTTCAGCCACACTTTCTATTTAATACACTTAATAATATATATGCATTAATTGATACATCTCCTGTTAAAGCCAAACAATCCATACATACTATGAGTAAAATGATGCGTTATTTATTACATGACGCTTCTAATAATAAAGTTCCACTAGTTAAAGAAATAGAATTTTTAAAGCGTTACCTAGATTTAATGCAATTGAGAGTATCTTCTAATGTAACGGTACAAAAAAATTTCCCAATTATTAATCAACCTATAAAAATAGCTCCACTCATATTCATCACTTTTATTGAAAATGCTTTTAAACACGGAATTGACGCAATAAAAGACAGTTGTATAACTATTAATTTGACAATTGAAAAAGACCACATAAACTATTCAGTAATTAATTCATTCTTTCCAGAAAAAGAAAAAATCACAGATTCTGGAATTGGGCTAGAAAACCTAAAGAAACGATTAGATATTTTATATCCAAATCAATTCAATTTAATTACCAAAGAAGAGAACAACACCTATATTGCACAACTAACATTTAAATATAAAGAGTAATGCTATCCTGTATTTTAATTGATGACGAGCCTTTAGCGCTTAACTTGTTAGAAGATTATGTTAAAGCTACACCATTTTTAAAGCTGATAGCAGCATGTAATAATGCTATTACTGCCATTGAAATATTAGAAAAAGAACCTGTTGATTTAATTTTTACAGATATTCAAATGCCAAATTTATCTGGAATGGAGTTTTCAAAACTAATTTTAAATAACAAGGCTAAAATTATTTTTACGACTGCGTTTGAAGAATTT
Organism: Pontimicrobium sp. MEBiC06410; assembly: GCF_053601615.1. Lineage (NCBI taxonomy): Bacteria > Pseudomonadati > Bacteroidota > Flavobacteriia > Flavobacteriales > Flavobacteriaceae > Pontimicrobium > Pontimicrobium sp. MEBiC06410. The sequence continues at coordinate 185,751 of NZ_JBSHNT010000161.1, read as the reverse complement.
GCAGTAGAAAGCTATAAAGTCAACACCATTGATTATTTAGTAAAACCCATCAGTTATCCTGAGTTTTTCACTGCTGCCAACAAAGCCAAACAACAACTACTTCAAGATACTAGCCAAGTGGCTATAGATGATTATATTTTTGTTAAATCAGATTATAAACTAATTAAGATTGATTTAAAAGATCTGATTTATGTTGAAGGACTTAAAGACTATTTAAAATTTTATACAGTTAATTCTGAAAAACCAATTCTTACCCTAAAAAGTATGAAATCTTTAGAAGAAGAGTTGCCAAAAAGCCAGTTTATGCGTGTGCATCGGTCGTTTATGGTAAATTTAAAAAAGATAACTACAATAGAGCGCAATCGTATTGTTTTTGGTGATAAATACATTCCTGTTTCAGAAAAATATAAAGACACTTTTCTAAAATTTATCAAATCAGATTTTCAATAATAGGTAAAATTCCTCGAAACGTCTATTAATCATCCATAGACATCTATTTCATTTTAAAAAGAAAATAAGATTCTTCAATTTTGATGTATTAATAAAAAACAGACATCTACGGTAAACTTACAGATGTAAGACTATTTTTTCAATTAAAAATAACGATCTGGAATTGACTGCTAAAACTGTTTGCGGTAGGTGAGAGGTCTATAAAAAGGATAAAAATTAATATGAAGGAGAATACTGCTCAAATATCAAATTGGAAAGGGTATGCATTAGACCTCATTATTTACATAGCTATTATGTTTTTAATTAGGGAAACATCCATTCCCAATACTCACTATTTAGTAACCGGTTTTTTATATTCAGGTACTACTTTATTGGTAGCTACTTTGATGATGAAAAGACGTGGTTTAACATGGAAAGCACTGGGTTTAGTTAAGCCAAAAAGTATTAAAAAGGCACTTATAAGTTCTGTAGTAATCTTTATTACTATTATAGCTACATTACTTGTTTTTAACCTCATACAAGATTCATTTGCAATTACTAAAGAAAGTAGCGAAGCAGTTAGTGGTACTAATACAGGACATTCATTGTGCAACGGAGATTATAGCTATGTCTTTTCAATTATCATTTTTGTATGGTTACAATCTGCTTTAGAAGAATTATTAGAACGTGGATTTCTTATCACTTGGGTTGAGGGTTTGTGCATTAACACAAAATTTAAAACTATTATTGCTATTGTTTTTCAGGCTTGTATTTGGGGGTTTCGTCATTCGTATGATATTTCAGAACGCTCAATTTCTGTTTTCCTAATCGGGATCATTATGGGTATTGCTTATGTAAAACTAGACCGAAACTTATGGCCTGTTATTATTGCACATTGCGCAATGAATACAATATCTTTAATATAATTAAAACTAATATTAAGGCATATAAAGTATTAGTGTTACTTTTATAGCTTTAATTACAGTAGCGGCTCCCAAAAGCGCTATTACGCTAATTGTTATAAAATGTACTATAATGTTCTGCGTTATGTAACTTTGCTTTGGTAAAAAGCTTTTATCAAAGACAAATTTTCTTGTTTTTTTTCTCAAATGGTTCTTTAAAAAATGTAATGGAATACTCTTTTTGCTGAAAGGGCAGAGGTGTGGAGGCAAAATGTGTATGGAATGGTTATATTACACTAGATTTCTTAATCATTTTTAACATTAAGATAGAATGTGGGAATAAAATACTTTGACATCATTTTTAATTATAATATATTTATGTTACTAACACAATAAATATGTCATTAGATAACCTACTTCTTGAAAACATTAAAGCTTTAAAAAAACCAGAATTTGATGAAGTCGTACGTTTATATTTATCTGAAGTATATAATTATAAAAGAATAATTAATACTGATGGAAAAAACGATGGAGGAAATGATATTAGAGTATTTGATATTCAAGGAGTACGAAATCAATACCAGTTAACAGTTCAAAAATCTAATTTTGAAAGTAAATTAAATGAAGATTTAGACAAAGCAAAAAAAAATCATAAAAATCATGGTTTTTCAAATTCTTTAATCTTTTTTTATTCTAAACCTTTGACAAATGTTAAACGTGATGAGTTAATTAGAAAAGCATTACTTAACTATGGTATAATATTAATATTAATAGAAGCAAAACAAATATCACAGGAGTCTGCTTTTGATTATCCAGCTATTGCAGAACTGATTTTTAAATTAAACAAAATAAATATTACTAGCTCTCAGAAAGATGTTTTTGGTAAAGATGATGAAAAATACAAAATGCTTTATGATTTAATATCATTTGGTAGTGCAGTTGATATAAAAGGAGATTTAATAAAATCATACATTTTACATTTACTTTTAATTGAAAAAGATGAACTTCCTAAACTTGAAGTTTACGAAAGAATTGATAAGTATTTTAAGACAGTTGGAGTTAAATCTTATTATGATAATATAATTAATAATTTAAGTTCAAACTCCAAAATAAAAGTTACAAACAATAGAATAAAACTAACTGATGAAGAAAAAGAGCGTTTAGAAAATGTAATTAAAAAATTCGAATTAACTGAAAACCTATTTGTTATATCTATTGAAAAAAAGCTAAAGGAAAAAGGAATTAATGGAAAAACAAAGGAAGTTATAAATGCATTAAAAAAAGTTTATGACACAAATTATGCGGTGAATATTAGAGAAATTGACACTAGAGACTCAGACACTACATCATTCGAAAAAGAAACAAAATCATTTAAAAAATTTTTACAAAAAATATCTAACACTAAAAATGTAAATGAGTTATTAGAAGACTTATTTTCTATATGTGAATCTAATGATTTTATTCAAAAAATTAGTGCAGGAAATTTCTTTTCTAAAGTAACAAGACCAGAAAACATGCAAAGATTTGCTAGTTTATATAAGTCTGGATTAACTCAGATATATTTAGATACTCAAATTCTATTAAGGTCAATTTGTGTTTCTTTTAACCCTAAATTACAATTCGAAAGCCCTTTTTTAAGGTCTACAAGAAACCTTATTAATTATAGTGAAAAAAACAACCTAAACTTAAGTACATCTAAGGATTATGCTTATGAAGTAATAAATCATTTTAAAAACGCATTGAATTTGGTTCCGTTTACAAAATTTGATAAATATCAATCTCTTGGAAAAAGTAAAAATGTATTTTTTCAATTTTATGAAGTGCTTAATGAAAATAATTTTATAGATGAAAATGTTACATATGAAGGATTTCTTGAAATTTTAGGGTTCAGGTATAAAAGCCATAATGGTTCTAATAATTACTTTAATAAAGTTAAATACCTTTTAAATGCTAGTGGTATTGAAATAATTGATTTCCCTAGAAAATATTCTATAGGCGATGCAGTTAGGTTTTTTGAAGCAAAAGATGGAGCTGGAATGAATAGAAAAAAGAAACAACAAGCAGTTACATATGACTCAAGAATGCTTGAATTTTTAGCAGATGATAATGTAGATGTACATCCAATTGACCCTATTTTTATTACTTGGGATAAAACTTTTTTTAAAGTAAGAAAAGAATATTTTAAAGAAAATAGAAGTTGTACAAAGTGGTTTATGTTTACTCCTTCTAAATTTATTAGTAATCATTCTCTATTAAATTTTGAAGTAGAACCAGAATGTATAACGACTGAAATACTCTCAATTTTGGATGAAGATTCTGATTTTGTACAACAAACACAATCTTTATTAGATTCTATAAATTCAATAATAAATTTTGATGACGAAGTAGGAATTGAATACATAAACAAATTAAATAACTTAAGAGATAAAGAAATAAAAAGAGTAGATGAACAACCCGAATTTCCAGCAAATGCAAGTGATAAACCTGATGAAAGGCCAATTGTTATTGATTTAATATTCTTTAGACTTACGAACCATTTTAATAAAGACAAATCCCTTTTCGATGATTATAAAAATTTATTTACTAACAAAGAACATTTAGATAGTTTTATAAATATTATTTCTAACGAAATTGATTATTATCAAGCAAATGGTAAGCTTAATAACAAACTTATATCAAATATTTCTGCTTTAGTTGAAAAAAGTAATAAAACTAGTTGATGAAATTTCAGGAAAACATATTACTACAATTTCCTAATATCCCATTTAGTCAAACCAGTAGCTTTTTTTATTGTGTCAATATCAATTCCTTGATTTTTTAAGCTTGTTGCAATTTCAACTTTAACAGAACGCTCTTTTTCCACTTTTATACGCCATTCTGCAAACTCTTTCTTTTCTTTATCAATGATTTCATAAGCTCCAGAGCCTTGTAATTCAGTAATAATACCGCTATCTGCAAAACTTGTATATTTTTCTTCGGAAATAATTAAATGGTCAACCACTTCAATATTAATAAGTTTACCAACTTTTAATATTTTATCGGTAAAATCTTTATCCGTTTTTGAAGGCTCAATATTACCGCTAGGATGATTATGTACAAGAATCATTTTTACAGCTAACTTGTAAATCCCCATTCTAAATATATCGGGCGGATTTGCATTCACTCTATTAACAGCTCCAAGACCTATTAATTCAATAAATAAAATCTTGTTCTCATTGTCTAATCCAACAACCCAAAAATGTTCTTGATTACGCCTAATTTTATTCTCACGAAGTAATACCTGTTGCATTACTTTATAGATATCAGACGAGTTGAGTATTTTAATTTTTTGTTCCTTGGATAATCTTACATTCATAGTGTAAATATACTAATAGCGTACTAAAGGTTAATATAATAATTAATAAAGATAAAAGATATTTCTTTTACCTAACTTAGTATTTATTATTAATATACAATGAATAATTTATTAAACTCCTTAAAATCTGAATTAGCAAGTTTTGATTTAGAATTAACCACAAAACCCAATGGGAGGGAAGGAGTAGATTTTTTAATAGGAGATAATCAGTTATATCTACAATCAATTGATTTAGATACTACACAGCGCAGTATTAAAATCTCTAAACAAGATTTAGGAGAATTAAAAGATAACTTGCTTATCGCTTTAGTATTAATAATGGAGAAACAACTAAGGGTTGTTTATTTAATTCCATCCAAACAATTATCACAGTCTGATAATAATATCTTTATAGAAAACGAAGTAAGTTTAATGCCAAGCTTATCCAATTGGGAAATTAAAGTATCTAGTAATACCATTCCAGAACTAAGCAAATTCTCATTGGAAAATATGATTAATGAATTATGAAACAAAGACCAGTTTTATTTTATGCAATTATTCTAACTATAATAGTAGAAGTATTTTTTATAATTTTAGTTTATAATAAGGTTGGTAGCGAGAGAATGCCAACTCAATTTGGTAGGTTGATTTTCCAATTTATTCTCATAGCATTAATTATTAAAAAGTCTAATATTGCACTTTTTATCTTAACAGCATACCATATAATTACTGGATTACTGATTTTATATTCTAGTAACTCTAGCGAGTTATTTGGAATAACTCTAATAATTTATCACATATTAATCGGACTGATTATGTATTTCCATGATTCAATCGAAAAAAGAATTGGAATTGGAGAAAAAATTTAAAATAGAAGCACGATGTTAAAACGGCCTCATAAAACTTTGGTAAAACAATAGGCGAGAGAGCGTACATATTTTAGAGGGCTAGTAATCCATTTTATTAATAATTATAGTGTTTAAGGCTACTTCAAAAGAATATTAACAAGTTACAATGTTTTCTAAAATATAGCGATTGAGCCGTAATTGTTTCCAAAGTTTTATGCAGCCTTGATTTTTTTGTTTCTTTTTTTATCAAGAAAAAAAGATATCATGAAACCTTAAAGAGTTCAAAAGCTGAATGTCTATTTTACATAATTATAGTACACTTATTTAGTTCTAATGTTTCTTGAGAATCACGTATTTAAAAAATGTTGAAGGATTGTACAGAATATTAAAATTATAGGAGAAACAAAAACGATGAAGTTTAACGACCCAAGCACTAAATATTATAATGAGCTATAAATACTCTGGGATATTTTACATAATATAACATTATAGTTACACATCTAAATTATTCTAACGAAGACACAAATTGGCTTTTACATAATGGCTGTCGATATAAAACACTAGCGTGTTATTATATCTTCAATTATGTAAAATGCAAGCATACGCCAATCTGTTGTATAAATGTACTATAATTAATATTATGTAAAATAGAGTTTTTATGAAACTAAATTACAGTCTACTTCTATTTACCTTAAATACTTTACCAATAATCATATTATAAACACGTTAGTTCATTTTTTCGAGCTGTGTTATTATTTCTTCAGCTTCAAAAGTTTTTTGATCACTCAGTTTTCTGTTAATACTAGACAAACTATGCGCTTCTTTTAGTAGTTTCTTATATTTAGCTCTTAACTTTTCTTTTTCCGATTTTTTTTTGAACAATCCAAACATAGCATTGGAATTTGGTTTTTAAATACATATAATTATTTACACTGTTGGTCTTCCTTGAAGTCGTTTTTCAATTTTCTTTTTCTTAACTGTTAATCTTTTCATTACATCCATTAAAGCAGAATCTTTTGTCTTTTTATATATTTCATTTATAGCCAATATAAGTCGTTTAGCTTCTCTAGATGCAACTACTCTATCACTTGTAGACATATGACTCATTTTCGTGTTTTCAAACTGTGTAGCTTCTCGTAAAATATCCATAATAGTTTTGTTTAATTTAAAATAAATATAATTAAACAAAATAAAAGTAATTAAAATGTTAAGAATAATTTAACAAACCTATAATTAATACTATTTTAATTAATACACTATATATTAATGTCATTTAACTATGCGTTACTTAAAAGTTTATTTTTGCTATCTGTTTATTCATGAATATGTCTTTAAATAAAACTAAAATTACGATAGGTATTCTTGCTCATGTAGATGCAGGTAAAACAACTTTAACTGAAGGTATGTTACATACAGCTGGTGCAACTAGACTACGTGGTAATGTAGATAAAGGCTCTGCTATTACCGATGGTTTAGAAATGGAAAAAGAACGTGGTATTTCTATAAAAACGGCTACGGTAGATTTTGAGTGGAATAACACTATAATTACTATAGTTGACACACCAGGACATATAGATTTCTCTGCCGAAGTAGATCGAGCACTCTCTGTATTAGATGTTGTGGTATTGGTGGTTTCTGCTGTAGAAGGCGTACAAGCCAATACACTTAATTTATGGGAATCGTTACAAGAACGGAACATTCCTGTTTTAATTTTTATTAATAAAATAGATAGAAATGGTGCCGATATTGAGGAGGTATTTACAGATTTAGAAGCCGATTTACATACACATTTGTTTGCCTTAAATTATGCAGATTTAAGCAATCCAGATGCACCAAAACTAGTGCCATTTTTAGAGACAACTCCTTACCTATCTCAGTCGATTATTGAAAAAAGCTTCGAGAATTTAACAGAATACGACGATACTTTTTTAGGCGCTTATTTAAACGATAATCTTCCAGAGTTAAAAACAATAGAACATAGAGCAATTAGCCAAATTGCTTCACAAAAACTAGTGCCATTATTATTTGGAAGTGCTAAATTAGATATGGGTATTACGCCTTTATTAAACACTATTACTTCCGTCTTTAAAACCAATACACAAAACACCAGTAACAATTCAGCGAAAGTATTTAAAGTAGAATACGATTCAAGGTATGGCCGATTAGCTCACATTAAACTTTATAGTGGTTATATAAAAAACAAAGACAGTATTTGGTCTCAACAATTAGAAAAGGATATAAAAATTAATCAGATTCTTAAACGTAAACTAGGAACTTTTGAGCCCGTAGGAGAATTATATCCTGGAGATATTGGCGTTATAACAACTTCAGATGTTATTTTAGCTGGAGACGTTTTAGGTGAAACTACTTATGCTAATACCTATACTACAATTACACAACCAGTATTAAGTGTACAAGCTATCGCCGATAATGATAAAGACTACCAAAAACTTGGAGAGGCTTTAGACTTATTAAATATAGAAGATCCTCAACTAGACTTTAAATGGTATAAAGAAGATCGTGAGTTTCATTTACGAATACTAGGCCCTATTCAAACAGAAGTACTTAAAGACAGCTTATTACAGCGTTTTAATATTGCTGCACACTTTTTAAAGCCTAAAGTAATATATAAAGAAACGCCTAAGCAAGCTGCAGAAGGATATGTCCGCTATTGGATGCCAAAACCATGCTGGGCTATAATGACCTTTTTAATAGAACCCGGAGACCAAGGAAGCGGTGTACAATTTAACTCCAAAGTGCGCACTACAGACATTTCTGTAAAATACCAGAACGAAGTTAAACGAGCAGTGCCATGGGCATTACGTCAAGGCATTAAAGGATGGGAAGTTACCGATGTAAAAATCACTTTAATAGAAGGATCTGAACATAACATACATTCTAATCCAGGAGATTTTCTGCTAGCGACCCCTATGGGAATACTACGTGGCTTAGAACTAGCAGATACCGATTTGTTAGAGCCCATGTATGCCTTTCAAATAAAAGCAGATCAAGACACATTGGGTGCTATTTCTAGCGATTTAAATAAAATGAATGCTCAAATTGATGCTCCGGAATTTAACGAGAATCATTTTACTTTAACAGGAAGAGTTCCTGTAGAACAAGCTATGGATTACGGTATTAAATTCTCTGCGACAACCTCTGGTAAGGGACGTTTAAAATTAAATTTAGATGGGTATGAAAAAACTACCACTACTACAGAAAAAATAAGAGACTATAAAGGAGTGTCGCCACTAGACGAAGCGCAATGGATACTACACAAACGTGGTGCTTTTAAAGCAGACGAACGGAAAAATTGGTAATAATATAAACTTACTCTATTTCAAATTTATAACCAACACCATGAATATTAGTAATTTTAATAGCATCATCGTCTTGCAGTTTTTTACGTAATTTAGAAATATAAGTATCTAAACTTCTACCAACAAAAACACCATTATCTTCCCAAACCTTCTTATTAAACTCATCACGCTTTATAATCTGATTTGGATTAGCCACAAGTATCTCTAAAAGTTCACATTCTTTTTTAGATAAACTAATCTCTTCGGCCTCTTTAACCAATTTATTTTGTTCAGGATAAAAACGAAAACGTCCTACTCGTGTATACGTTGCATCAAGAGTTTCTATTGTTTCTATTGTTTCTATTGCTTCTTTTGTTTGCTGTTTTTTCTTTTTTAATATAAAAACATCTAATAATAATAGTAAACACACAAAACCTATAATGTATAATATTATTTGCGTCTTAAAAAAAAGCTGATCTCGTTTAGTAAATTTTATTTCAATAGTATAACAACCTTTAGGTAAATAGCGTCCAGAACAAGGTATAATTGTATTTTCTTCAAGAATACTCATTTCATAACTATAACCTACTAATTGCTCAAAACACTGCAATACAGACACACGATAATGTTTGGACAAATCGGTTTTAGTAAATACACTATCTACAATAGATACCAAATTATGAGGCTCAAAAGACAGTTCTTTTTCAAAAGATAATAGGTAAGTACTCTTTTTATTCTCTATTATAGGTAAAATTAATGAAGTAGAATCTTTATTAGATAACAATAATTGATTCCCTATTTCTCTAATTGCAATTTTAGCACGATCGTTAAATGTCTCCTGCTCTTTTTTCGATTTAAAAAATAAAGCAGCTGCTATAACTAATAAAAGCAGTACGATATAAATATATGTTTTTTTCTTACTCATAGTTTATGCAAATAACATGCAATTTCATGACATTTTACAACCGTTGACACTTCTTTTACACTTTTTTGACACTTTTTGCGAGTGCTACCAATAGTTTTACCATCAGAATTAATCATAAAACAAACAGACATGAAATCACGTATTCTATTATTTATTATTACAATTTGCTCACTATCATTTAGTACAGCACAAGAACAACCTTTAAATATTAATGCCGCTACAAGTCAATTAAAATGGTTTGGTGAATATACTTTTTATTTTGGCGGACACGATGGCACTATTAGTTTTAAAGAAGGTTATTTTCTAAAATTAGGAGATGTTATTACAGGAGGTGAGTTTATTATAGATATGACTTCTATAATATGTAATGATTTAGAATCTCAAAAGGCAAAAGATGGTCTTGTTAAGCATTTAAAAGATCCCGATTTTTTTGATGTTGCAAACTATAAAGAAGCTAAACTAGTAATTACAAGTGTAAACTACCACACAGCAACTACTATGAAGGTATTTGCCAATTTAACTATTAAAGGCATAACAAAACCTATAAATTTTAATGCAGAAGTCGATTTCGAAAAAGAACAAATGACAACACGCTTTAAAATAGACAGAACCCGTTGGGGAATAAACTATAATAGCGATATAAAAGATAACGCTATATCTGATGCTATCGGTTTTGAAGCAACTTTAAACTTAAAGTAATGAAACATATAATTGCATCTATCGCATTACTAATATGTGCTTTACAAAGTAACGCACAACAAGACGAAATAAAACAAAGTGTACTTATAGCAGATACCACTTGGTTAGAAGAGGTTATTCCTTTTCCTATAAGGTTCGCTCCAGAAATTAAATATCAAGGCTTTGAAGATCTCCGTTTTGCGAAACATTGGAGCGATAAAACACATCCCGAATTTTGGTCTTATCTATTTACATGGCACGTAAAAGGTGAAATAAAGCCAACAGTGGAAACATTAGAAACCAATTTAAAACATTATTATAATGGACTCATGGGCGTTGTTAACAAAGATAAAACGTTTAAAGTTCCAGACAGTAATATTCTATTTATAGAAACAGAAACTTTAGATAAATCACCACTTTATGTAGGGAAAGCTAAAATTTACGATTCGTTTCATACTAAAACAATTATTACTTTTAACATACAAGTAACCTATCGCTATTGTAAGGTTTTAAACACATCAGATATTATTTTTAAGCTATCTCCACAGGCGTTTAATCATAATATATGGCAACGTTTTAAAACGATAAAATTTAAAGAAAACACCTGTTATTAAACAAAAACATAAAAGCTTAGAGTTTCTTTTTAACAAAACAACTCTAAGCTTATACCTTATATTAAATAACAAACCACTCCTCTATTTGTAATTTATTCTAAATATTTTCTAAATAAAAAGTTAATTAAACCCACCTTTAATAGTAGTAGTCTCAAGGTTTCTTAAATTTGTTTAATTACTAAACCTTAAAACTCTTTAAGGTACAATAATTAAACATTATGAATAATTTTGAATATGTAAACCCTACCAAAATTATATTTGGTAAGGACACTATAAAAAAAGTTGCACAAGAAATACCTACAAATGCTAAAGTGTTGCTGCTCTATGGAGGCGGAAGCATTAAACGAAATGGAATTTACAATCAAGTAACAGCAGCATTAAAAAATACAGAAATATTAGAGTTTGGTGGCATCCCTCCTAACCCAGAATACTCCATTTTAATGCAAGCCTTAAAAATTATTAAAGAAGAAAATATAACATTTTTATTAGCTGTTGGTGGTGGCTCTGTAATAGATGGCACCAAGTTTTTGGCTTCAGCAGCATTATATAAAGGAGATACACCTTGGGATATACTTAAAAACGGAATCCGCACAACTAAAGGTATGCCATTTGGTACCGTTTTAACACTTCCAGCTACTGGATCGGAAATGAATTCGGGAGCCGTTATCACCAACGCAGAAACAAAAGAAAAATTAGGAATGGGAGGACCTGGACTATTCCCAACCTTTTCTATTTTAGATCCACAAGTAGTAGTTTCTATACCAAAAAGACAACTAGCCAATGGTATTACTGATGCTTTTACACATGTTTTAGAACAGTACATGACCTACCCTATTGGTGCAAAACTACAAGATCGTTTTGCAGAAAGTATTTTACAGACTTTAATAGAAATAGCACCAGTAGTTTTAGAAGATCCAACTAATCATGAAGCAACATCAAACTTTATGTGGTGTTGTACAATGGCTTTAAACGGATTAATACAAAAAGGTGTCCCTACAGATTGGGCCATACATGGTATAGGTCATGAATTAACTGCGTTATTTGGTATAGACCATGCGAGAACATTGGCTGTAATAGCGCCTAGCCATTACAAGTTTAATTTTGAAACTAAAAAAGAAAAACTAGCACAATACGGAACACGTGTTTGGAATATTACTGAAGGAAATACTGAAACTATTGCACATATTGCTATAGAAAAAACAGAAGCCTTTTTCAACTCCTTAGGTATAGATACTAAATTATCTGAATACACTTCTCAATATGAAGGAACTGCCGAAAAAATCTCAAAACGTTTTACAGAACGTGGTTGGTTAGGTATTGGTGAACATAAATCCTTAACACCAGACAATGTAGAAGCAATTGTAAAAATGGCTTATTAAACACATAGTAAAATACCCAATTATTAATAAAGCCTTGAACAATAATTTTAAACTACTTATAATTTTTATATGTGTAAGGCAATTATGCCCAATAAAGCACGTTAAATAGTATTATGAAATCTGCTCTCCTATTCTTATGTTCCATTTGTATTTATATAAATGGCTACGGACAAACTAAAGACATCCTCAATATACAACAAGATATTGTAGGCCAATTAATAGTACAAGACTCTATTACTAAGTTAAATGCTAAAACCGATAGCATGCAAAATCCATTACTAACAGAGCACTGGGATACTAAAGTATATAACCCTTACAAAAAGGAAACAAAAATCTATCCGCTTAATATAATCTTTAACGATAGTACATACGCATCCCCAATAGATCGTAAAAAAGTAATAACCTCTCGTTATGGCTGGAGAAACAGAAGAGCACATAAAGGCATAGATATCGATTTAGTAACTGGCGATAGTGTTCGTGCTATGTTTGATGGTAAAGTACGCTACGTAAACTACCATTCCGGACATGGCAAAACAGTAATTGTTAGGCATTATAACGGACTGGAAACAGCCTACACACATTTATCTAAACAATTAGTAAAAGTAAACGATAGTGTTAAAAAAGGACAAGTTGTCGGCAAAGGTGGTACTACAGGAAATGCGAGAGGAAGTCATTTACACTTAGAAGTGAGTTTTAAAGGTATCTATATACACCCAGAATATTTATTTGATTTTAATGAAGGTAATACCATACGCTCTCAAAACGTATGGGTTACAAAAAAATGGGTAACACCTTATATTCATAACTCAAAAAGACAAAGCAAAATTAAAGTGTGTAATACTTTTGACGAAGCAATAGAAAGCGAAAAAAAACAAGAACAAATCTACGTTGTTAAGCGGGGCGATACTTTATCAAAAATTTCTAATAAGTATCAAGTTTCTATAACCTCTTTATGTAAAACTAATGCAATTAAAAAAAGTAGTACCCTAAAAATTGGTCAGAAATTAGTGTTGGTGCAGTGATAAAAGATTATTTTTAATTGTAATAACACTTACACTCTTCTATGCGTAACATTTTTATAATCTTTAACTTTGTTCTTTTATTTCAAAATGGGTTTTCTCAAAATCAAAGAAAAACAGTTTATTTAAATCAGAATAATGAAGAAGTAACTAAATCACAGTTCGATTCTATAGATAAAAAGAAAGTGTATCTGAGGAAAAATAAAACTGATACTTTAATTACACATAAGTATATTTATCGCAAAAACTATGGCGAATTAAACCCTACTCAACAAAAACGGGTAAATCAGCTTTTAAAAAGCACTATTGGAAATTCTTTTGATGAGAATAAATATACAATGATTCATTTTTTTGATGAAGAAAGTAAAGCTTTAAAAAAAGGAATGAAAAATGAAAAATATTGGAGCTGGATTAAAAGAAACTCTAATAGATTTCAAGCCTTCTTTATTGCATCTAAAACAGTAGGAATTAAAAAGAATAAACAACGACAATTATACATTGATACAACAAACAAAATAAGAGACGTGTTTTTTTTCAATTCCGATTTTAAAATAAACCATGTTTTTATTCAACCAAATGGGAAAATTATAGTCTTTTATGGAAATGATAATATATTATACATCTTAGACGCATCTGTTTAATTAACTATTCCCAACTTCAGCTCCACAGATTTTAAATCAAAATCACTCCAATCGGTTATAGTTACTTTACAATTGTTGCTCTTAAAGTCCTCAAGGTTTTTAGTACCAATACCAATAAAAAGAATATCTAAATTGCGAGCCGTTGTTAAATCCCATAAACCATCTCCAATAGAAATAATAGTATCAAAAGCTTCTACATTATATACCGTTTTAGCCTTTTCTATGGCCGCTTTAACAATACCTTCACGTTTAAAAATAGCATTTGAGCTTATTACTAAATCTTTTTGGTGCGGTATTCCAGCCTGATTAAGTTTTATTAAAGCAGGTTGTAGTAAAGAGCCTGTAGCGAAAGTTATAGCATAATCACTATCGTTTATAAAGAAATCTACAATGGCTCTTGCTCCAACTATTTCTTCAGTGGGTTTAAGTTTTAATAACTCTTCAGTCATTTTAACTTCAAAATCTGGAATAAAAGAAAACTCAAAAGGCTTTTTTAAATTAGCTTCATAGTTTTTACTTAAAATATAACTATCTGTATGGTGTTTATAAGTTTTCCAATCTGTATTTATATTAGTAATACCAAAATATTTCATTGTGTTAACATAAGCAGATTGATGCTGAAACTCACTTTTGGTTAACGTATCATCAATATCAAAAACAATAAGGTTCCTCTTTTTAAGCATTTTCTATTTTTTAAAACTATCTGATTTCAAGTTTTAAAACTAAGGTATTTATATTCTTTTTTTGTTATAAAATGAATGAATATTTTGATACATTTACCATTCAAAAAAAATAACATAACTAAAAAATGAAAAATACAGCGTTAACCGAAACTCATGAAGCATTAGGTGCTAAAATGGTACCATTTGCAGGCTACAATATGCCAGTACAATACGATGGCGTAAACATAGAACACGAAGCCGTAAGAACAGGTGTTGGTGTTTTTGATGTATCGCATATGGGAGAATTTTTAATAGAAGGCCCAAATGCATTAAATTTAATACAGAAAGTATCTAGTAACGATGCCAGTAAGTTAACTATAGGTAAAGCACAATATTCATGCTTACCAAATGATGATGGTGGTATTGTAGACGATTTAATTATATATAAAGTAAAAGAGGAAACTTACTTATTAGTTGTTAATGCAAGTAACATTGAAAAAGATTGGAACTGGATTAGTTCTAAAAACGATGTAGGAGCAGAAATGAAGGATCTATCTGAAGATTATTCTTTACTAGCAATACAAGGCCCAAAAGCAGTAGAAGCTATGCAAAGTTTATCTAGTCATGACCTTGCAGACATTAAGTTTTATAATTTTGTAGTAGGTGATTTTGCAGGCATCGAACATGTCATTATATCAGCAACAGGATATACAGGAAGTGGTGGATTCGAAATTTATTGTAAAAACAACGAAGTAAAACAAATTTGGGATAAAGTTGTAGAAGCTGGAGCAAAACCAATTGGCTTAGCAGCAAGAGATACCTTACGATTAGAAATGGGATATTGCCTATACGGTAATGATATAGATGATACAACCTCGCCTCTAGAAGCTGGTTTAGGGTGGATTACAAAATTCACTAAAGAATTTACAAATTCTGAAGCATTAGAAGCACAAAAAAAGCGAGGTGTAGAACGAAAACTTGTTGCTTTTGAATTAGACGAAAGAGGAATTCCAAGACAAGGTTACGATATTGTAGATGGACAAGGTAAAAAAATAGGAGAAGTAACCTCTGGTACAATGTCTCCTTCATTGGGGAAAGGTATTGGTTTAGGGTATGTACCAAAAGTATTTTCTACTGTAGATAGTAAAATAAATATACAAATACGTAAAAACGCAGTACCAGCAACTGTAGTAAAATTACCGTTTTACAAAGGATAATGTACTATGGATTTTCAAAATATAATTGAAGCAATACACAACAACTTAAAACAATCTCCAGAAAAAGGTAGTGTTGCAACATATATTCCAGAATTATCCAAGCAAAGTAATGAAAGCTTTGGCATTCATTTACAACATATAAATGGGAGCACATTTCAAACAGGAGATTGGAATGTGCCCTTTTCTATACAAAGTATATCTAAAGTTTTGGCCCTATCTAAAGCCATAAATTTTGAAAACAACAACATCTGGAAGCGCATGGATGTTGAACCCTCAGGAAACCCTTTTAATCACTTATCTTTATTAGAGTTAGAAAACGGTATTCCAAGAAACCCTTTAATAAATGCGGGAGCAATTGTAGTTGCAGATATATTAGTCTCACACTTTAAAAATCCAAAAGAAGACTTTTTAAATTATATAAGAGTTATTGCAGACGATCCAACAATTAACTACAATAAAGAAGTTGCCATTTCTGAGCAAAAAACAGGATTTAGAAATTATGCAGCAGCAAACCTCTTAAAATCCTTTAATAACCTTAATAATGATGTAGAAATCGTTTTAGATTTCTATTTCCATCAATGTGCCATAGAGATGACTTGTGCGCAGCTCTCCAAAGCATTTTATATCTTTGCCAATAAAGGTAAATGCATTAATAATAAACAACACATTACATTACAACAAGCCAAAAGAATAAACGCAATTATGCTTACCTGCGGATTTTACGATGAAGCAGGAGAATTTGCTTTCGAAGTTGGTTTACCCGGAAAAAGCGGTGTTGGTGGCGGCATCGTTGCATTATTACCAAATAATTATATTATTTCAACATGGGCGCCTGGATTAAATAAAAAAGGGAACTCACTGTTAGGAATGCAAGCCTTAGAACAATTTACTACAAGCACAAATCGTTCTATCTTTTAAACATTATATTACTCCCCTAATAATTTAATGAAACACACCAAAGACACAAAAAACACAATACTTATTATTGGTGCAAGCGGATTTATAGGCGAAGCCATTTATAAAGAACTCTGCCCCTATTTTAGAACCTTTGGAACCTACCGTACAGATAATTACGCCTACGATAAAAATAAGCATTACTTCCAATACGATGTAGAAGAAGATGATATTTACGAAATATTAGAAACCGTTAAACCAACAGTAATTATATCTGCATTGCGTGGTAATTTTTCAGCACAAGTAATAGCACATAATCATATTACCGATTATATATTAACAACAAAAGCAAGGTTATTATTTTTATCGTCTGCCAATGTATTTGATGGCTATAGTAAATACCCAAGTTATGAGTTAGACAAAACCCTAAGTCATAGCATGTACGGCCATTTTAAAATAAAAATAGAAAATATGCTCTTACGGTTACCAAAAAAGCAAATAGCTATATTACGTTTACCAATGGTATTTGGTAATCAATCGCCAAGAATAAAAGAAATAAAAGCGTTTTTAAAAGAAAAACTCCCAATAGAAATTTTTCCTAATTTAATAATGAATGTTACAACAGACTCTAAAGTAACACAGCAAATACACTACATAATAAATCAACAAAAACATGGTATATTTCACTTAGGAAGTAACGATTTAGTACACCATGATGATTTTATAAAAGAAATTAGCGAAACATTAAACATTGCAAAACCGTTATTTAAGCAAGTATTTACAACTAATGATGACCGTTATTTAGCCGTTTTACCCAAGTACAACAAACTCCCCAAACACCTACAATTAAACAGTCAAGAGATTTTAAAGTTTCTAGATGTTTAGTAATCGGTTAAAAATGCTTAACTTTTAAATTGAATTTAAACATACAACAAATGTCAAAACTTACAGAACAAGAAATAGAAAAACGATTAAAAACATTACAAGAATGGGACTATTACGATAATGCTATACATACAGAATACGAGTTTGAAAACTTTAAAGACTGTTTTAGTGCCATGAGTCGTATTGCATTCGAGTGCGAAGCCTTAAACCACCACCCAGACTGGTCTAATACCTACAATATATTAAATATAACCCTATCTACACATGATAAAGGAGGCGTAACCGATTTAGATTTTAAATTAGCACAAGCCATCGAAAGCATTGTTGAAGAGGAAGAATAAGTGTTTTCTACCTTAAAAACAGGCCTTTTTTGTAATCTCTCATTTCATGCTTCAATTTATTAAATGATCAATAAATTTTTAATCTTAACCCTCAGTTTTTTTACGCTATTTACCTTTTCGCAAGACAATGTTAATTTTTGCGCACAAATACAAGCCGTACAAACACTTGTAAAAACAAAACATTACGCACCTAAAACGTTAAACGACAGCACATCTAAAGCTATTTTTAATCTGTTTATAAAGCAATTAGATGAAGATAAAAACATCTTTACGCAACAAGATATTGAAACCCTAAAAACAGACCATTATCAATACGACAATTACATAGCAGATGTAAACTGTAATTTTATAACTAAATACCATACCATTTTAAATAATAGAATTACAAGCATTAAAACACAGTTAGAAACCCTAAAAACACAAGAACTAGACTATTCAGGCAAACTAACATTACAATACGTTCCTAAAGCAGATCATACCTTTTATAAAGACGAAACAGAACTAAATAAAAGACTCAGAAAAAAGATTGCTTATAAAGTAATTATTAAACTCCTTGAAGACGAAAAAGATATAGAAACCATTACTAAGCAGTTTACGACACTAGAGCCTAAAGTAAAACTAAATATTATAGACAAAGAACTCTGCTTACTAGAAGAAACACTAAATAAAAAAGGAGGATTAAAACGTTTTGTAGAAGAAAGTTTTTTAAACGCATTAGTAAAAATTAACGATCCTAATTCCACCTTTTTTAACAATACCGAAAAAATAGAATATACCAACCTATTATCCAAAAACCAACTATCATTTGGTCTGTTAACCGAAAAAAATAACAACGGAGAAGTCGTTATACAATACGTAATTCCTGGAAGTGCTGCTTTTAAAAACGGAGCTATAGAAAAAGGCGATATATTAAAAGCCCTAGCGACACCTCAATCTCGTCTAGAAATAGCTTGTATTTCTCAGCAAGTCATTCAGTCCTTTTTAAATAAAGAAGACCACAAAGTAGTTACCTTTTCTGTGCAGAAAAAAAACGGTTCCATACAAGATATTACTTTAACAAAAAGTAAAATTCAAGTAGATGATAATGCAGTAAGAGGCTATATAATAAATGCCGACTTACCTTATGGCTACATTAAAATCCCTAGTTTTTATACTAATCAAGAATCGCTAAACGGACGCGGATTAACTGCTGATATTGCTAAAGAACTCTATAAATTACAAAAAGAAAGCATACAAGGCCTCATTTTAGACCTTCGCTTTAACGGTGGTGGCTCATTAGGCGAAGCTATAGATTTATCAGGAATGTTTATAGACCGTGGGCCTATCTCTATTATAAAATCTAAATCGGCAGAAAACTTTACACTAAGAGACCCAAAACGGGGAAGTTTCTACAAAAAACCATTACTTATTCTCGTCAATGATTATAGCGCCTCAGCTTCCGAGCTGTTTTCTGCAGCAATGCAAGACTATAATAGAGCAATAATAGTAGGTTCTAAAACCTTTGGTAAATCTAGTGTACAACGCATTCTGCCCTTAAGCGAAACAAAAGACCTTGGCTATAGCAAACTTACTATAGAAGCCTTTTATCGTGTAACAGGAAAAAGTCATCAATCTATTGGGGTGATACCAGATATACAATTACCCTCTCTTTACGACAGTTTTAAAAGCTCAGAAAAAGATAAACCTTTCGCCCTAAAAAACGATGCTACCACAATTACTTTTAAACATAAGGCTTTACCTAAATTAAAACTAGAAACCCTAGTACAGCAAAGTAAAATACGAGTAGATAGCACACAAGAATTTATAAACATAAAAACAGCAAATAAAAAATTGTATAAATTATTGTTTAAAGAAGGTAACCCCTACCCTTTAGCATTAAAAACTATAGCAAAAAAAAGAAAGGAGCGTAACCAAACCTTAGATAGTATCTTTGGAATACCAAAAAAAACTAAAACAAATGGGTTAAGTATTAACAATACAAAATCTACACAAGAGTTGTTAGCATACAATGCAGAAGACAAAAACCAAAATGACAAAAACATAGAAGCCATTGCTAACGATGCCTATATAAAAGAAGCACAATACATACTAATGGACTATATAAACTCAAATCAATAAATTTTAATGAAAACCATAAGCAAACTAATCCTAACATTCTTATTAGCACTATCCTTTAACAGCTACGCGCAAAAATTCGATACCGCATTAGAGTATTTAGAATTCTTAGGAAAAGAACAAGAAATAGTAACAAAAAGTACTTGGCGTTATACCAAAGCTGTAGCTCATAGTAAAAGCGATAGAAATATTAACAACAAAAGAAAAAGCTTACTAAAAACAGTAGCACGAGCTATAGCTAAAATTGAAAAAGCACAAGGCTTTAAAGGAGACGATTATAAAAGCAAAGTATTAAAACACATGCGTTTAAACGAAAGCCTATTAAAGCACGATTATGCTAAAATTGTAGATATGAAAACCGTTGCAGAACAATCCTACGATTTAATGGAAGCCTATATATTAGCACAAGAACTTGCCGATAAAAAAATGGCCGAATCGCAAGCAGAGTACGAAAAAAACTTTTACGCCTTTGCAGCAGACCATAACATTAACATTATAGAAAGCGATAACGACTTAGGAAAAAAAATGACGATATCAAACAAAGTGTTTAGGCATACTAACGCCTTACACCTTGTCTTCTTTAAAGTGTACATTAACGAAATCTATTTATGGAATGCCGTTAGTAAAAAAGACGTTAATGGTATACAGCAAAACGCAAATGCATTAAGCGAAACAGCCAAAGAAGGTTTAGAAATCTTAAAAACACATGAAGTCTACAAAACAGATAAAAGCGTTATTTTAGCAAACAAAGCAGCATTTGAGTTCTTTATAGACGAAGCCGAAAATAAAATACCGCAGATAGCAGATTTTTTAATATTAAATGAAGATTTCGAAAACATAAAAACAACATTAGAGAAAACACCAGAGAAAAAAAGAACTAAAGCACAAATAGATGCATATAACAATAAAGTAAAAGCATTAAATAAAGCGGTAAATAACTACAATAAGTTAAATACTAGCCTAAATAACAAAAGAAAAAGTGTAATAGATAAGCTAGAGAACACAAAAACAAATTTTTTAGCAAGACATATACCAAAGGATTAAGCAGATTTAAGAGTTTTTTTTAAATTTGTGAAATAGTACATAATTAATAAACCTCCTACGCTGTAGGACAATAAAAATACATATTAAATGGGAAGAGCTTTTGAATTTCGTAAAGCACGTAAAATGAAACGTTGGTCTGCAATGAGTAAGGCCTTTACACGCATTGGTAAGGACATTGTAATGGCAGTAAAAGATGGAGG
Source organism: Pontimicrobium sp. MEBiC06410 (assembly GCF_053601615.1). NCBI lineage: Bacteria > Pseudomonadati > Bacteroidota > Flavobacteriia > Flavobacteriales > Flavobacteriaceae > Pontimicrobium > Pontimicrobium sp. MEBiC06410. Next base: position 164,325 of record NZ_JBSHNT010000161.1, on the reverse strand, counting down.
TCCAGATCCCGCAAGTAATTCGCGTTTACGAGCAGTAATTCAAAATGCCAAAGCAGTAAACATGCCTAAGGATAATGTACTACGCGCCATTAAAAAAGCAAGCGAAAAAGGACAAGGTGATTATAAAGAAGTTATTTTTGAAGGCTATGCACCACATGGTATAGCCGTATTAGTAGAAACTGCTACAGATAATAATACCAGAACCGTAGCCAACATACGTAGTTATTTTAATAAATGCGACGGAAGCTTAGGAACATCAGGATCTGTGGTTTTTATGTTCGACCATACTTGTAATTTTAGAATACCTTCTGAAGGCTTAGACCCTGAAGAATTAGAATTAGAGTTTATAGACTTTGGTGCAGAAGAAGTCTTTGCAGACGATGATGGTATTTTAATATATGCCCCTTTTGAAAACTTTGGAACCATACAAGCAGAATTAGAAAAACGAGAGATAGAAATATTATCCTCTGGTTTTGAGCGTATTCCACAAGTAACTAAAACCTTAACAGAAGAGCAAGTTGCCGATGTTGAAAAATTACTAGAAAAAATTGAAGAGGACGACGACGTGCAAAACGTCTACCACACTATGGCAGAGTAAAAGCCTTGAAATAAAAGAGATTAACAATAAGAGGTTGTTTAAAAAGTAAAAAAACGTCAAACCGAACTCGACTCGGTTTCTCAAAAGCATTAAAAAATTAATGTAATGAGATTAAAAAATAAAAATGTCGTTTACATTACTTTTTAAACAACCTTTTATATTTTTTCACTCTTTATACAATCTCCTGTTTAACCGCTAATTAACGTATTTTAATTTTTAGGCGGAAATAATAGGAAAAACTACCCGATTTTTAAAACACTAAATAAGTATTTATCTATTCAAAATTGTATTTTTAAAAGAATTTTAAATTTATTGATAATGAAATTAGGAGCCTTTTCTGTTAGTTTAAGCGTAAAAGACATTCATGCCTCTAAAACATTTTATGAAACTCTTGGGTTTACTGTATTTGCAGGAGATATTGAAAAAAACTATTTAATAATGAAAAACGAATCGTCATTAATAGGATTATTTCAAGGCATGTTCGAAAATAATATATTAACCTTTAACCCTGGTTGGGATGCCAATGCAAAAAACTTAGAACAGTTTGATGATATAAGAACAATACAACAACACTTAAAAGACAATAATATAACACTAGAAACTGAAGCAGATAAAAATACATCAGGTCCAGCAAGCTTTGTAGTATTAGACCCAGATGGAAATGCTATTTTAATAGATCAGCATGTTTAAAAACACTATAGCAATTATAACAATACAAAAAGCTATCTAAAAAGTTAGATTCTCGTTAAACCGAACTTGATTCGGTTTCTCATAACAATTAAAATGAGTTTTTTTGAATTTTAAACATAATTCAAAAAAATAACGTTTCTATTCTTTTTAGATAGCTTTTTTTAGTAGCTAAAAAATGTAATCTAAATTACATAGCGCCCCACTCCTTTAAAGACGCTTTATTCATTTTTACGTAATCTGCATTACCCGCTTTTTCAGCACCCTCTAAAGACGCTTTTGCAGCAGCAATTGCCGATTTCTTTTTTCCTGCTTTTGCATGAATTAAAGACTGTTGGCGTAAATACCAAAAACGTGGGTTATCTTTTGTTAACTCTACCGCTTTGTCTATCCACATAACAGCTTTATTAATATCTTTTCCTTCAGTTAAGTAATATCTAGCAGCAGAAAAATAATCTCCAGCACCAGGGCCAGCCATTGTTTTTTCTATAGAAGCACTAACAGTAGCATCTGTTGGTACTTCAAATTTAACACCTACATAAGCCTTTTCCCAAAGCATTCCTATAACCGCAGAACTATTTGTTAAATCGTCAAACGTTATAGTAAATGTTTCTATAGTTACAGGCATTGGGTAAACTTCAGCAGTTACTTTTGCAGCTACTTTACTCTCATCCCACTTTTGTGGAAGTCCCCAGTTTGTTGCATCAGAATAAAAAACAACTTCCCATGATTTTTCTTTAGGTGTAACATAAATAGCATAATCACCAGCTTTTAAAGTTTTACCTCCAACAGTAACATCACTACTAAAAGAAATCTTTGTATTAGCGTTTGCTCCAGTTCTCCATAATCTGCCATAAGGCACTAAATCTCCAAAAATAGTACGTCCCTTCATTCCTGGACGTGAATATTCTAGAGTAACATCAGTTAATCCAACTTTTTGTTCCACTTTAGAAAATGGACTAGGTTGTGGTGTTTCTACTTGAGCATTTACTGTGAAAGACGCAGTAAAAACTAAAGCCATCAATAGTAATTTTTTCATAATTTCAGATAATTAGTGTTTGTTTTAATAATGAATGTAAATTTACGTATTAGTAAAACCTTAATTGTTAACAAAACCTTAAAATAAGGTGGCGTATATTTGCAAAAAAGATATAAAAATGAAAAAACTTATAGCAGAAACCTTAGGAACATTTGCAATGATATTTTGTGGAACAGGTGCTATGACTATTAACGAGGTTACTAATGGTAGTATCTCTCACGTTGGTGTTGCTATAACTTGGGGGCTAATTGTAATGGCCATGATTTACGCGTTTGGGGACATCTCTGGAGCTCACTTCAATCCTGCGGTAACTATAAGCTTTGCTTTTGCAAAAAAGTTCAACTGGAAAAATGTCCCAAAATATATAATAGCACAATTAATAGGCGCAATTTGTGCTAGTGCCTTATTATGGTTCTTATTTCCCGAAAGTCAATTTTTAGGAGAAACAACACCAATGGAAGGCTTTCCGCCCTACAAAGCGGCAATAATAGAGTTTTTATTAACCTTTTTCCTTATGGTTGTTATCATAAATGTATCTACAGGAAGTAAAGAAATAGGTACCATGGCAGCCATTGCTGTTGGTGCAGTTATTTTACTAGAAGCCATGTTTGCTGGCCCAATAACAAAAGCCTCTATGAATCCTGTTCGCTCTATTGCTCCTGCCCTATTTACAGGTAATTTTCAATACTTATGGTTATACATTACAGCACCAATACTAGGTGCATTAACAGCCGTAGTGTCATGCAAATTAGTAAAGGATGATAAGTGTTGCGATGCAGATTGTTAAATAAGTAAACCTACTAACAAAACAAGAAGCCTAAAACCTTAAAGTGAAAGGTTTGTTAATTTTGTTTAATTATTAAATAGAACAGTTAAACATTTTGTATCTTTATGCTATTAAATAGTAATACATAATGGCTAAAAAGAAGAACATAACAAGCAATAACATCATTTCATTATACATGGATTATGTTTTGGAGCATGATAAACAACCAAACACTGTTTATGCATTTGCAAAACACAATAACTTCGAAGAGAGTAAGTTTTATGAACACTTTGCTTCATTTGAAGCATTAGAAAAAGCTATATTTAAAGCTTTTCATGAAAACACTATCAAAGCACTTAATAACAGCGAAGACTACGCCAATTTCGAACCTAGAAATAAACTGTTAAGCTATTATTACACCTGTTTCGAAAACCTAACTGCTAATAGAAGTTATGTTATTTATGCTTTAAATAAGCATAAAAACAAAATGAAATCATTACTCACCTTACAAGAATTGAAAACAGCCTTTGGTAAGTATATAGAAGACTTAGGCATTGAGTTAATAGATGTAAAGCAAGCAAATATTGAAAAATTACAGAATAAAGGCTTGAAAGAATCCGCTTGGTTTCAATTGCTACTTACCATAAAGTTCTGGTTAGATGATACGTCTCCTAACTTTGAAAAAACTGACATTTTTATAGAAAAATCCATCAATACTAGTTTCGATGTTATAGATGTAGCACCAATAAAAAGCATCATCGACCTAGGTAAATTTATCTATAAAGAGAAACTACAAACACACTAAAACAGAAGCCTTTGAAAACAATAGATAAAATACCCACATCAAAAATTCAGCGTGCAACAAAATTAGTACAAACAGGCGCAAAAGTTGGAGTTAACTACCTTAAATATTACGGAGACAGATTAACAAAAACAGAAGACGAATCTAAAGAACGCCTAAACGAAAACAATGCTGAAGATATTTACAATGGCTTAAAAACTTTAAAAGGAAGCGCATTAAAAGTAGCACAAATGCTTAGTATGGAGAAAAGCATTTTGCCACAAGCTTATGTAGAGAAGTTTTCTTTAGCACAATTTTCTGTACCGCCTTTATCACCACCACTAGTAACAAAAACATTTAAAAAATACTTTGGTAAGTTACCAACAGAAATATACGATAAGTTTAAGGCAACCTCAGTAAATGCAGCAAGCATAGGACAAGTACATTTGGCTGAAAAATATGGAAAGAAGTTAGCTGTAAAAATTCAATACCCAGGAGTCGCAGACAGTATTGCGAGTGATTTAGCTTTAGTAAAGCCAATAGCTATTAAAATGTTTAACATAAGAGGAAAAGACTCCGATAAATATTTTAAAGAAGTTGAAGACAAATTAAGAGAAGAAACAAATTATTTACTAGAAATAAAACAAAGTAAAGCCATAGTAGAAGCTTGTAAACACATACCTAACCTAAAGTTTCCGGAGTATTATGAAGCATTGTCTTCTGAAAGAATTATTACTATGGACTGGATGGAAGGTGAACACCTTAGCGAATTTACAGCACACAACACAGACGAAGCATTAGCAAATAAGCTTGGGCAAGCCCTTTGGGACTTTTACATGTACCAAATACACGTACTTAGAAAAGTACACGCAGATCCTCATCCTGGAAATTTCTTAATAGCCAAAGATGAAAAACTAATAGCCTTAGATTTTGGTTGTATGAAAGCAGTACCAGAACATTTCTACACACCTTACTTTGAGTTAGCTAAACCCGAAGTCATTAACGATACAAAACAATTTGAAGAAAAAATGTATGCTTTAGAAATTCTTAGAAAAGATGATACAAAGGCAGAAATAGAATTCTTTTCAAACATGTTTTTCGAGATGTTAAGCTTGTTTACCAAGCCATTTCATAATGAAACCTTCGACTTTTCAGACGAAACCTTTTTTAATGCAGTTGCAGAATTAGGAGAACGTTACAGTAAAAATACCGAATTACGAAAAATGAACGGAAACAGAGGCTCTAAACATTTTATATACATCAATAGAACATTTTTTGGCTTATATAATTTAATGTTCGATTTAAAGTCAAAAAACATCAAAATAAATAATTTCAACACGTTAAAACAGCACCAAGCGTAATTCAACTTATGAAGCATTTTAGTAAAAATACCATAGAAGAATTACATCACTTATACCGCATAAACCTAATAAATAGTTGTTCTGGGTTTAAGTCTGCCAACCTAATAGGTACAAAATCTAAAGACGAAGTAGAAAACGTTGCTGTATTTAGTTCTGTAACGCACATAGGGTCAAGCCCTCCCCTTCTAGGCTTTTTTTGTAGGCCAACAACAGTAATACGTAACACCTACGAGAATATAAAAGAAACAGGAGTATATACAATTAATCACATACACGAAAATAATATAGAAGAAGCACACCATACCTCTGCTAAATACAATAGAAACATATCAGAATTCGAAATCACTAGCTTAGTTTCAGAATATAAAAATGATTGTTTTGCACCTTATGTAAAAGATGCGCCCGTACAATTAGAGATGAAATTTGTAGAAGAATATCATATTTCAGCTAATGATACCATTTTAATAATTGGAGAAATACAGAATTTATACTTAAATGAAGGCTTATTAGAAAAAGACGGTTTTATTAACCTATCTAAAGCTAATGTAGCAGCAATTAACGGATTAGATGGCTATACAATACCTACTTTAAAAACAAGATTAGCCTACCAACGACCAAAAGAAATTATTTAAAAATGAAAGTATTAGTAACAGGAGCAACAGGTTACATAGGCAAACGTATTATTCCGTTACTTTTAGAGCAAGGTCATGAAGTCGTTTGTGCAGTGCGTGGTAAACTACGAACAGAGCAGCGTTACAAAACAGAAGATAATATTACAGTTGTTGAAGCAGATTTTTTAGCGCCAGAAACCTTAAACAATATCCCCAAAAATATAGATACTGCTTATTACTTAATACATTCTATGTCTAATTCCATTAGTAAATTTCAGCAAATGGAAAATGACTGCGCTGTAAATTTTAAAAACTATATAGAACAAACAAACACTAAACAAGTTATTTATTTAAGTGGTATAACTAATGATACTAAACTCTCCAGTCATCTACTCTCACGCAAAAATGTTGAAAACGTACTAGCATCCAAACGCTATAACTTAACAGTATTTAAAGCAGGTATTATAGTAGGCTCTGGAAGCTCTTCTTTTGAAATTATAAGAGACCTAGTAGAAAAATTACCAATAATGATAGCGCCTAAATGGTTAAAAACAAAAACACAACCTATAGCCATTAGAGATGTTTTAAGCTTTTTAACCAAAGCCCTAGGAAACGAAAAAGTCTACAATACATCGTATGATATTTTTGGTCCAGAAATATTAAAATAAAACAAAACAGTATAGTTTCTAGCTGGAAAGACTCTTTTGCAAGTAGTAGACTAAAAAAAAGAGCCTCAAGCAAATACATTAACGTACCAAAATACGGTTGTTTTAAAGATGTTAAAGACCGAAAGGTATTAAACGAGCAACGTACATTCGATAAAATATGTGCCATTGGAGGAGAAAATGGTTGGTATTACGGCACCACATTATGGAAAATACGTGGCTATCTAGATAAAATGGTAGGCGGTATTGGCTTACGACGCGGAAGAACCAATAAAAACACCATTAAAACAGGAGACGCATTAGATTTTTGGCGTGTACTTCTGGCAGATGAAGAAAACAAACGCTTATTACTATTCGCCGAAATGAAATTACCCGGAGAAGCTTGGTTAGAATTTAGAGTAGCTAAAGGTAAAGTATACCAACGCGCTGTGTTTAGACCTCGTGGACTTGCAGGGCGATTATATTGGTACAGCGTATTACCATTTCATGGCTTTATATTTAACGGTATGATTAATAAGCTTGCCAAAGCGTAGAGAATTAGTAATACAGTTAACAGTAAACAGTTGGCAGTCGCTTACTTAAATATAAAATAGAAACTGCTCTTTTTAGCAAAAAGAAGGTGATTTTTAAATAAAAAAATCGGATGGTTTGACAGGAAATAGCGAAGCTCATTTCCAGAAAATTACGACACACAACAACAATAATAATGAAAAAACAACACCTCCCTACCAAAATATGTAACACCTGTGGTTTACCATATACGTGGCGTAAAAAGTGGGAGAAAAATTGGGAAAACGTAAAATATTGCAGTGAAAAATGCAGAAGAAACAAAACAAAAATAGCCTAGTTTGGTTTAGAAACGATTTAAGAACACAAGATAATGCTTCATTAACAAATGCATTAAAAGAAAGCGAAACAGTAATCGCTATATATTGTTTCGATACTCATTATTTTAAAAAAGACAAATTCGGATTTATTAAAACTGAAAAATACAGAGCTCAATTTCTAATAGAAACCATAACCGACTTAAAACACAAACTTGCACTCTTAAACATTCCGTTATTTGTCTATCACGGCGCTACAGCACAAGTAATTTCAAAACTTAATAATACATTTCAATTTGATGCCATTTATCTTCAAAAAGAATGGACGCAAGAAGAAGTTATTATACAAAATAGCGTTTTAAGTAAACTACCTAAAGCCATAGCAGTACATGAAACTTACAATCAATTCTTGTATCATCCAGAAACTTTAAATTTTCAAATATCACAGTTACCCAAGGTCTTTACAGCCTTCAGGAAAAAAGTAGAACGCTACAGCAGTATTTCTCAAGAAATAGAAGTGCCAGTACCCCAAGAACCAAACACAATAAAAAACACGACTACAATACCTACACTAGAAACGTTAGGCTTAGAAGCGTTTACAGCGCACCCAAACAGTGCTTTTCCATTACGAGGTGGTGAAACCGAAGCAATAAACCGATTAAACGATTATTTTTTTGAAACTAAAAAACTAGGTGTTTACAAAAAGACCCGTAATGGTTTAATTGGCGTTAATTTTAGCTCTAAGTTCTCGCCTTGGTTAGCCAATGGAAGCATTAGTGTAAAAACAATATATTGGAAAGTAAAAACCTTCGAGGCTGAATATTTTAAAAACGACTCAACTTACTGGCTAATATTCGAGTTAATATGGAGAGACTACTTTAAATACGTATCTATAAAACACGGCAATAAACTCTTTAAAATTGGCGGAATACTAGATAAAGAATACCACTGGAATACTAATACAAAAGCTCTACAACAATGGATTAATGGAGCAACACAAGAACCCTTTGTTAATGCAAATATGATAGAATTAAAAAAAACAGGCTGGATGAGTAATCGTGGTCGACAAAACGTAGCCAGTTATTTTGCTAAAAACCTAAAATTAGATTGGCGTATAGGTGCGGCCTATTTCGAGTCTCAACTAATTGATTACGATGTACACAGTAACTACGGTAATTGGATGTACGTTTCGGGAGTTGGCAACGACTCCAGAGACCGCATATTTAATCTAAAATTACAGGCAGAACGCTACGATTCTAAAGGAAAATACCAACAATTATGGTTACAAAACACACTCTTTTAAAATAATAACTATTGAAAACATTACGATTAATATTAGGCGACCAATTAAATAGTAAACACTCTTGGTATAAAAGTAATCAAGACGAGTACATCTACTGTTTATTCGAAATGCGACAGGAAACGGACTACGTAAAACACCATATTCAAAAAGTAATTGTTTTTTTTGCGGCCATGCGTGCCTTTTCAGAAACCCTAAAATCTAATGGTTGTACAGTAGAATATTACACACTTGACGCTAAAGAGAACACTCAAGATTTAACGCAAAACATTCAGCAACTCATTAAAAAGCACAATATAAAGTGTTTTGAATATATAAATCCAGACGAATACCGTTTAGACCAACAACTAAAAGACTTTTGCAATACATTAGATATAAAAACGAATACCGTATCTGCAGAACATTTTTACACCCAAAGAAACGATTTAGCTACTTTTTTTAAAGGCAAAAAGCAATGGCTAATGGAAAATTTTTATCGAGATATGCGTAAAAATCATAACATTTTAATGGTAAACAATCAGCCAGAAGGTGGTAAATGGAACTACGATAAAAGCAACAGGAATAAATGGAAGGGTAAACATGAAATTCCAGATTACTTATCATTTAAAAACGATGTATCGGATATTGTAGCATTATTAAAATCCGAGAAAATAAAAACCATAGGCACATTTAAATCTAAATATTTTGAATACCCCATAACAAGAGCACAAGCATTAAAACAATTAAAGTATTTCTGCGAGCACTTACTAGTTCATTTTGGCGATTATCAAGATGCTATGCATACAGACGAAACGTATTTATTTCATTCACGTATATCGTTTGCTATGAACTGTAAACTTATTTCTCCTAAAGATATTGTGACTAGCGTTTTAAACTATTGGCGTAAATATGGCAAAGACATCGATATTTCGCAGGTAGAAGGTTTTATAAGACAAATAATAGGATGGCGAGAATATATGCGTGGTATGTATTGGGCAACAATGCCAGAATACAAAACGCTAAACCATTTAGATAACACCAATGCCCTACCCGATTTTTACTGGACAGGACAAACCAAAATGAATTGCTTAAAACAAGCCATCACTAACTCTTTAGATAACGGCTACACACACCACATACAACGCCTTATGATAACGGGTAATTATGCTTTACTAACCCAAATACACCCCGATGCAATAGACGACTGGTATTTAGGTATTTATGTAGACGCTATAGAATGGGTGCAACTACCAAATACCAGAGGAATGAGTCAGTTTGCAGACGGTGGTAAAATAGCAACAAAACCATATATATCTAGCGGAAGTTATATTAGTAAAATGAGTAACTATTGCGATAATTGCTATTATAACAAAAAGGACAAAATTGAAGATAAAGCCTGTCCGTTTAATAGTCTATATTGGAATTTTCTAGACGATAAACGAGAGCATTTAAGTGGAAACTTTAGAATGAAAATGATGTATAGTTTATTAAATAAAATGGATGCTGAAGACGTACATAATATAAAAAAACGAGCACAAGATATTATTGAAAATCCTGACCATTACTAAATGTCCGAAAAAGAAGAACTACACCTCGTATGGTACAAACGCGACCTGCGTTTGCAAGACAATGAAGCTATAGAAAATGCTTTAAAGTCTGGTAAACGTGTGCTATTCTGTTATCTATTTGAAGATTTTTTGTTGCAAGACAAGCATTACAGCGAACGCCATTGGAATTTTGTAAAGCAATCCTTAGCCGATATAAATACACAACTAAAACCCTACAATTCTAAAATACTAGTCGTTAATAGTACCATAGACAATCTTGTTACAAGCATTAGTAAATACTACAACCTTACAACAGTACATTCGCATCAAGAAACAGGAATCTATAAAACATATAAAAGAGATATTGCATTTGGTGAGTTTTGTAAAACACAAGATATAACATGGATAGAAACTGTAAACAATGGTGTAGTAAGAGGGTTACGTAATAGAAAGACTTGGTTTGAGGATTGGGAACAATTTATGATGCAAGACACACACACCTTTGCTCCAAAACAACACCAATTACTAAATATAGCAACTATAGAACGTTTAGAGCGCGAATTTAAAACAGTGACTTTACAGGCACCAAACTCAAAACAACTTCAAAAAGGTGGCACAACCACAGGTTTAAAATATATGCAGTCGTTTTTTAAAGAACGCTATGTAAACTATATGTTTCATATTTCTAAACCCATAGAAGCACGAACAGGATGCAGTCGTTTATCGCCATACATTGCTTGGGGAAATTTATCGGTAAGGCAAGTTATTCATAAAGCAATAGAATTAAAAAAATACAGCAAGCATAAACGCCATTTAAATGCATTTATCTCGCGTTTAAGGTGGCAAGCACATTTTATTCAGAAATTTGAAATGGAACACCAAATGGAATTTAATAGTGTAAATAAAGGATACCATAACCTTAATAAACCTGTAAATAAAACTCATCAAGATGCTTGGAAAAACGGACAAACAGGATTCCCTTTAGTAGATGCTTGTATGCGATGCTTAAAAGAGACAGGATATATTAATTTTAGAATGAGAGCTATGGTTGTTTCTATATTTACACATAACTTATGGCAACCCTGGCAAGATATGAGCGAGCACTTAGCCTCTTTATTTCTAGATTTTGAGCCTGGCATACACTATCCTCAAATACAAATGCAAGCAGGAGAAACAGGTATTAATATGCTTCGTATTTATAATCCCATAAAAAATAGTATAGAACATGATGCTAATGGTACATTTATAAAAAAATGGGTTCCAGAATTAAAAAATTTAGCACCTCCATTTATACACGAACCGCAAACCATGTCGTACTTCGATCAACAATTAACAGGTTTCCAATTAGGCGTAGATTACCCCTCTCCTATAGTTAACGAAAAACAATCTCGTAAAAAAGCAAGCGATATCCTTTGGAATTTAAAAGACGATGCTTTAGTAAAAAAAGAGGCTTACCGCATACTTAAACGTCACACACTTAGTAATAGAAATCGTATGTTACGAACAGAATAAGCAATACTTATAGACACATAAAATAATAATATGTTAATTTTTGTTTAACTTTATGTTCAAATAATTAAACATTTTGTAAATTTGATTAACAATAATGATGCTAATCATATTTTAACTTGATATTAAACACAACACATACAAGTAAAGAAAATAAAGAACTAATAAACGATTTAGTTGGCAAAACCTTTAGTTTTATAGAAAGTATAAAACGTAGAGGTATTGGGTCTAAGCGGATGATTATAGACGAAGTAAGCCCAAACTTAGACCATTACCTTAATAAAATAGCAGATATTAATTATGCCAACATAGAATTGCGTCCAAAAGGCATTTTAATACATATTAATAAAGGCTTACAAAACTATACTTGGGCAATTCCCTACTACCAATTAGTAATTTATAAAGTTAATGGTTCTAGTATACATGCACAGGGGAAATTTATTCATTTTAGAAATAATAAAACCTTTAAAGAGAACAAAGTGTTCTTTAATAAACTATTAGAAGAAAAAGTAAAATTTGATGCACAATATAATTTCCAGAGCTAAAGACGACAAAACATTTTCAACAGAAGATATCGATCGTATTATAGAAATGGCTTGGGAAGACCGTACGCCTTTTGATGCAATTACTTTTCAGTTTAATATTAAAGAACAAGAAGTTATAGACATTATGCGTCGCGAATTAAAACAAAGTAGTTTTAAATTATGGCGCGCAAGAGTACAAGGTAGAAAAACAAAACACCAAAGTAAACGTAATTTTGAAAACGCTGGTCGTTTTAAATGCACAAGACAAAAACAAATAACCCACAACAAAATGAGTAAAAGATAAATATTGCTATGAAAAAGACTGATTTAGAAATACTTACTAAAACTAACGGTATTACCCTTAATGGATTTTCTCATGAAGATATTGGAGACGATCACCTGTACACAGGCATAGATACCCCAATGAGAGCAGATGCTTTTAAGCTTGACGATGAACAGAAAAAAGAAAAAATTGCGGAGTTATTTGGGCAAATAATGGATGTTTTGGGGTTAGATTTAACAGACGATTCGTTAAAAGGAACGCCAAAACGAGTCGCAAAAATGTATGTTGATGAAATTTTTTCTGGATTAAACCCCAATAATATGCCAAAAATTGCTTTATTTGACAATAAGTATCAATATAATCAGATGCTTGTAGAAAAAAATATCACCTTTTATTCTAACTGCGAACATCACTTTGTTCCTATTATCGGTAAAGCTCACGTGGCATACATTTCTTCAGGCAAGGTTATTGGTCTATCAAAGTTAAACCGTATTGTACAATATTTTGCAAGAAGGCCTCAAGTACAAGAACGTTTAACAACTCAAATAGCTAACGAATTAAAAGCAATTCTTAATACAGAAAACGTAGCTGTAATTATAGATGCAAAACATCTATGTGTATCGTCGCGTGGAGTAAAAGACGACACTTCTGCAACTGTAACTTCTTATTATGGAGGCCTGTTTAAAACGCAAGCTAAAATAACTGAATTACAGAATTATTTAAAAAACTGACAATGAACATATTAAAAAGAGCACTAGAGTTTGAGCAAAAAAGCACCTCATTTAAAAGTACAAACGAACGAATTGTAGCATCAAGAGAAGCAAAAGAACTTATTCTAGGCTTGAATGAAATATATAAAGAAAGTAAGGATCCAGAACTTATGGAAGTAATGAAACGCCTTACTGTAATTAAACAAAAAATAGAAAAAAGACTAAAAGGTCGCCCAACATCATAGTAGAATAACGCTATTTTAGCTGAGCTTCTACCTATTCTAACATATTAAAACACATGAAGAATATACTTGTCGTAGGTGGAAGCAAAGGCATTGGTAATGCTATTGTTAACGCCTTGGTTAATGATAATAACATTATTAACATTAGTAGAACCAATCCCGCAATTACACATCAGAACTTAACACACTATACTTGTGATATATTAACTGATGAACTCCCTAAAATAGAGACCTTAGACACCATTATTTATTGCCCTGGCAGCATTAATTTAAAACCAATTTCACGTTTAAGTTTAGAAGACTTTAGAAACGATTTTGAAATAAATGTAGTAGGCGCAGTAAAAAGCATACAAACGTATTTAAAACCTCTAAAAAAGGGAAACGCCCCTTCCATCCTACTATTTAGTACAGTAGCCTCTAAACTAGGTATGCCATATCACGCTAGCGTTGCAGCAGCAAAATCTGGTGTAGAAGGCTTAGTAAAATCTCTAGGTGCAGAATTAGCACCAACCATACGCGTTAATGCTATTGCTCCTACCGTAACCGATACAGAATTAGCATCTAAGCTATTACGTAACGAAAAAATGATAGAAAATATCACAGAACGTCATCCCCTTAAAAAATTCCTTAGTCCAGAAGAAGTAGCAAACATGGCCACCTTTTTAACCTCGGATAAAGCTAGTTCAGTTTCAGGACAAATTTTTGAAATGGATTGTGGTATTGTAAGTTTTAAAATATAAAGCTGTAAAATCATTAAAACTTTCTTTTAAACCTTAATAACAAAAGCATCAATTAATAAAATAAAACACCATGCAAACGGTATACGATATAAAAATTAACAGCTTAACAGGCCAACCTTTAGACCTATCTGCATACAAAGGACAACACATTTTATTTGTAAATGTAGCCTCTAAATGCGGATTTACGCCGCAATACAAAGACTTACAAGAATTAAGTGACACCTATAAAGATAAGTTAACAGTTATTGGCGTACCCTGTAACCAGTTTGGAAAACAAGAACCCGGAAATGCTTCAGAAATAGAACATTTTTGCGAAGTAAACTACGGAGTAACCTTTCCTATTACCGAGAAAATTGAAGTAAAAGGAAGCGGGCAACACCCACTCTATCAATGGTTAACTAAAAAAGAACAAAACGGTGTATCTAACTCTAATGTAAAATGGAATTTTCAAAAATACTTAGTTGATCCAGAAGGAAAGCTTGTAGATTATTACTTTTCCATTACTAAGCCAACAAGTAAAAAAATAATAAAGCACTTATAACCAATAACCGATGTTAAAAATTAAATACGTTATATTCTTTTTAGTTATCAACTTTGGAGGTTTAGCCCTAGGAAGTTGGCTTATGGATAGTGGTCCCACAACTGAGTGGTACATAAACTTAGATAAAGCACCATGGACGCCACCAGGATGGGTGTTTGGAGCAGCATGGACAATAATAATGATTTGTTTTTCAGTTTATTTAGGCTATTTATTTAGTATTTTAAACACTACAAAATCTAAACTATTGTTTGCAGTGCAAGTGTTTTTAAATGTAATTTGGAATTACGTATTCTTTAATCAACACTTAATAACTCTAGGGTTAATTGTTATTACACTACTAACTATAGTTATATTTTACTATTTCTTTAATTATAGAAATCTATTAAAAAACAAAAGTTATTTACTATTACCATATATGGTTTGGCTGTTAATAGCAACATCATTAAACACTTACATATTAATAAATAATTAATAGTATAGAATATATTTTGTATTCATTAAATGAGATTAAAAAAGAATAAAATTCTCACCAGAGCTTACCTTGAGTCTCAAGGCTTTAGTCAAATAAGGCTATAACGAAGGATGAGAACGATAAACTAGTTTTTTTATGAAAATATATCGATTACATAAAAAACAGAATTTACCAATTACTAAAGAACAAGCTTGGAAATTTCTGTCCGACCCTAAAAATTTAAAGACTATTACACCAGATTACATGGGGTTTAACATACTATCTGGTGCAGATAGACCTATGTTTGCTGGGCAAATTATACAGTATATTGTTACACCCGTTTTGGGCATAAAAACCAAATGGGTTACAGAGATTACACATGTTGTAGATAATGAGTATTTTGTAGACGAACAACGTTTTGGGCCTTACGCTTTGTGGCATCATAAACATTTTATAAAAGAAATTGATGGAGGTGTAGAAATGGAAGATATTATTGATTATAAAGTACCTATGGGTATTTTAGGGCAACTTATACACCCCATTATAGTTAAACCAAAACTAGAGGAAATATTTAATTATAGAACCACGAAGTTAGAAGCTCTTTTTGGAAAATATTAACGCAAAACATTAATTTTAAAGTGAAACAAGTTATTAATATCTTTTGGTTTCGTCGTGATTTACGATTGGATGACAACGTAGGGTTATACCATGCATTACAAGGCGAACACCCAGTACTACCTATTTTTATATTCGATAAAAGTATTTTAGAAGAATTGCCTGAAAACGATGCTCGCGTCTCCTTTATACACGATACTTTACAAAAGCTAAACACTACACTTAAAGCTAATTACAATTCTGGTATAGCACTTTATTATGGTCAACCTGAAGCTGTTTACAAGCAACTGCTTTCTAATTTTACTATAGATACAGTTTTTACAAATCATGATTACGAACCGTATGCTATTTCTAGAGACCAAAAGATAGCAACACTTTTAAACTCTAATAATATTTCTTTTAAAACGTTTAAAGATCAAGTTATTTTTGAAAAGCAAGATATTGTAAAAGATGACGGCAATCCATATAAAGTTTACACCCCATATTCTAGAAAATGGCTAAGTGTTTTTGAAACGCAAGGTATTACATTTTCTTCTTCTGAAAAAGAGCTAGATAACACTTTAAAACAGAGTACTTACCCTAATGTTAGTTTAAACGATATTGGTTTTACAAACCCTTTAAATAAAGTGCCTGAATACACTGTAAATGAAGACTTAATAAAAACCTATGAAGCTACGCGAAATTTCCCTGCACAAGATGCAACTTCTAGACTTGGACCGCACTTGCGTTTTGGTACAGTAAGTATAAGACGCATGGTAGATAAAGCCAATAAACAGAACAATAAAACCTTTTTAAAAGAGTTGATTTGGCGTGAGTTTTTTATGCAAATTCTATGGCATTTTCCACATTCGTCTACTAGTAGCTTTAAACCAAAGTACGACCGTATAGTATGGCGTAATAACGAAGCAGAATTTAAGCAATGGTGCGAGGGCAAAACTGGATATCCTTTAGTGGATGCTGGTATGCGACAATTAAATAAAACAGGCTTTATGCATAACCGTATTAGAATGCTTGTTGGTAGTTTTCTTTGTAAACACTTATTGATTGATTGGCGTTGGGGTGAAGCTTATTTTGCCAAAAAACTCCATGATTACGACATGGCGAGTAATATTGGCAATTGGCAATGGGTAGCTGGTTCTGGTGTGGATGCTTCACCGTATTTTAGAATCTTTAACCCAACCACGCAAATTAAAAAGTTTGACAAAGATTTAGAATATATAAAACAATGGGTTCCAGAGTTTCAAGAATTAACTTACCCAAAACCTATGGTAGACCATAAAGCTGCTAGAGAACGGTGTTTGGAAGTTTATAAGGCTGCGGTGAGTTAGTTTTTATTTAGTATAAAAAATGAAGCTGTCTGAAAAGTATTAAAAGCGTCCTTCTAAAGTCTTTTCAGAATCTCATTAAACTAATTTTAAATTGTTATGAGAAACCGAATCAAGTTAGGTTTAACTAAAATTTTACTTTTCAGACAGCCATTAGTAAAAGTTACTCTAGTAAAGTGTAATCAATCTCCTTTTTTATGGTCGTGTTTTTTTAAAGGTGGATAGTCCTTCTTCTTATCGGGTGTAACGCGTCTTCTCCTATCTAGAGAGCCATCATCTTTTTTGGGCTTAGGGCCAGGTTTAATTGCTTCTATTGTTATCATATTATATAATTTTATACGATAAAGATATTCGGTTACAACAATAACACCTTACTGAATTCCTTATTCACTTAAAATAAGTGACACAATTATATTTTAGCTTGAAATGTATACAAATCGTAATAACGTCCTTCTGAAGTTATTAACTCGTCATGATTTCCGCGTTCTACTATTTTACCAGCTTCTATAACTAGAATTTGGTCGGCTTTTCTAATCGTGCTTAAACGGTGCGCAATAACTATTGTGGTTCTATTTTTAGTTAATTCAGAAAGGCTCTTTTGTATTAGGGCTTCACTTTCTGTATCTAAATTAGAAGTGGCTTCATCTAGAATAATAATTTTAGGGTCTGCTAAAATCGCTCTTGCTATTGCTATACGTTGGCGCTGTCCTCCAGATAATTTTACCCCACGCTCCCCTATTAAGGTTTCTAAGCCTTCCTCGAACCTATCGGTAAACTCATTTACATAGGCTGCTTTTACTGCGTTTTGCAATTGTGCCTCTGTTGCATTTGGTCTAGGAAACATAATGTTTTCCCTAATAGTACCTTCAAATAAAAATTCGTCTTGCAACACTACGCCCAAATGTTTTCTAAAACTACTTAGTTTTACTTTAGAAATATCATGCCCATCTATAGTAACTTTCCCAGATTGTGCATTTAAAAATGTAGCTGCTAACCCAGCTATAGTAGATTTTCCTGAACCTGAGCTTCCTACTAAAGCAATTACAGAACCCGATGGCGCATTAAAGTTAATATTATGTAATACTTGTTTTCCTTCTTCATAAGAAAAATTAACATCTTTAAATTGAATATCGCCTTTAATGTTTTGTAATGCTATGGTTCTATTTGGGTTATCGTCTTCTGTGGCTTCGTTCATTAACTCTTCGGTACGGTCTAAACCTGCTAAAGCTTCGGTTAATTGTGTTCCAATATTACTCATTTGTACTATTGGTGCTATCATAAACCCTAAAATCAATGAGAACTTAAAAAACTCACCAATAGTCATTGTACCTTCAATAATATAATAACCACTAAACCCCATTATTCCAGTAGTGGCTATACCAACTAGTAAGGTAGAAGAACTTGTCATTAACGCAGTTGCGGTTAAACTCTTTTTTACATTTTGAAAAAGCTTATCAACTCCTTTTTCAAATATTTTATTTTCTTGTTCTTCAGAATTAAAGGCTTTTATAACACGAACACCAGCCAATGTTTCGGTTAAACGTCCTTTTACTTCTGCATTTATTTTACCCCTATTCCTAAAAATTGGTCTTATAAATTTAAAAGCTTTTAAAGCTATTAAGGCAAAAACAGATAATGGCAGTAACACAAAAAGTGTCATCCATGGATTAATATCTATTAATAACACAAGAGAAATGACAGCAGTAATCGTCCCACCGACTAATTGTACTAATCCTGTTCCTATAAGGTTTCTCACGCCTTCCACATCGCTCATAATACGAGACACCAAGGCTCCAGATTTAGTGTTGTCGAAAAAACTAATAGGTAAGGCTAATACTTTTTTTTGCACTTGTGCTCGTAATTCGCTAATTAAATACTGTGCTTGTACGCTTAAAATTCGGGTTAATAAAAAAGAAGTTATAGCTTGTACTAATATCGCTGAAATAACAATAATGATAAGTGAATATAATTTATCGAAATCTTTATTTGGTAACACATCATCAATGAAAACTTTGCTTTGTATGGGTACAACAAAACCTGCTAAACTTTTAATAACTATTAAAATTAAACCTATAAAAACGTAATTACGTCGTGGCCAAATAATGGTTTTAAAAGCTGAAGCTAGAGTAACGTTTCGTTTCTTTTTATGTTTAGTTGAAGTGGATTCTTTATAATGTTGCATTTAGCTGTATTTATTGCACAAAAATACTGAAGTTATTATTGAGTTCTTTATGAATAGTACTAATTATCTAACAAACGTCTGTGATAATTTATTTGCCCTAAATGGTAAGATAAATGCATGGTTAAATGAATTAAAAAATACTCAGTAGTCATTTTATCTTCAAAAACACGACGTACATATTCTTTTTGTAAATCGGCAGTAGTTAATGTTTTTAATGTATTGCTAACAATGTCTATTGTTTCGTCTACTTGTTGTAATAAAACTGCTCTTGGTATATTTTTTTGCGAAAATTCTAAATCACGTTGCCTTATATAACCTGTATTACCTAACGATGCGCCAATAAATGTTTTTAGGTTACCTACCAGATGCAAACATAAATTACCTGCTGTGTTAGTTACTGCTTTATCTAAAATCCATAAATTTTCTTCTTTTGTATATAAATTAAGCTCTTGTTTTAGCGCGTTTAAATCGCGAGTGAATAGTTTGATTAAACTGTCTGTTAACATGATTATAAATTTTGTTTTTTATGTCTAAGATAATACTTGATAAGAGTAAAATTAGAATTTATTTAATGTAATTTTGAACCATGCAAAACCAGCCTACTTTTAAGTTTGAATTTGTTGCTTTAATGGCAGCATTAATGTCTCTTGTTGCTCTATCTATAGATGCTTTATTGCCAGCCTTACCAGATGTAGGGCAGTCTTTAGGTGTAACAAACCCTGCTGATAATCAATTATTAATTACTATGATTTTTTTGGGCTTAGGTGTTGGACAACTAATTTTTGGGCCATTATCTGATAGTTTTGGTAGAAAAAGCATTGTTTATATTGGTTTTATTGTTTTTATTATTGCTAGTATTATTTGTGTGACTACTAAAAGTTTTGAGCTTATGATTTTTGGTAGAATTCTTCAAGGTATTGGTTTGTCTTCTCCCAGAACTATTGCTATTGCTATGGTTAGAGATTCTTACAGTGGTGATTATATGGCGAAAGTTCTGTCTATAATTGTTGCTTTTTTTATTTTGGTTCCTACTATTGCTCCTGCTTTTGGACAGTTCTTTTTAAATATTGCCGATTGGAGAGCTATTTTTAATGTTAACTTAATAATAGGAATTATAATTATTGTCTGGTTTTGGAAACGTCAACCAGAAACATTGGTTAAAAGTAAGCGTACTCCGTTTTCTCTGGAGTTGTTTATTAATGGTACCAGAGCTTTTTTTAAACAAAAGGAGGCTGTAGCATTTACTTTAATGTCTGGCTTTATAACAGGGTCTTTTATGGTGTACCTAAGCACTTCTCAACAAATTTTTGAAAAACAGTATAATCTTGGTGAATGGTTTCCTTATTTGTTTGCTAGTACTGCTCTAGCCGTAGGGTCTTCTACTTTTATGAATAGTAGACTAGTTGTTAGGTTTGGTTCTTTTAAAATAGCTAAGCTAGCTGCTATAGCTTATACTTCTATTTCATTATTATATATTCTTATTTTCTTTCAAGGAAACAACCCGCATATAGCTATTTTATTGGGGTTCTTTTTATGTCAGTTTTTTGCTGTAGGATTACTTTTTGGGAATTTAAGGGCTTTGGCTATGGAGCCTTTAGGCCATATAGCTGGTATTGGCTCTGCAATTAATGGCTTTATCTCTACAGTAATGGCTGTGCCTATAGCAAATTATATTGGAAGTTTTGTAGAAACTTCTGTATTACCTCTGTTTATTGGTTTTTCATTTTTTGGGTTATTATCTGTTTTAGCTTTTATTATAGTTAAACGACAAATGCGACTAGCTAGAGTATAAAACACAAAGCATAAAGCATAATGCTTATTATTGTTATGTTTTATAAACTATTGCGACAGATAGGTAAACCTTAAATACTTTCATTTTGAAAAAAATTTCAGTTTTACTCTTATTTTTATTTTCTAGTGTAGCATTTTCACAAAATATGAATAATGATATATTAGAAGAACTTTTTAATAAAGTAAGCGATACAGTACATGGCTCTAAAGGGAGATGGCAATTTAATATAGAACATGTGTCTTTTATTTGCTTAACTGATACTAACCATAATAGGATGCGTATTATTTCGCCAATAGTAGAAGCTTCTAAATTAACTGAAGACTTAAAAAACAATGCTCTTCTTGCTAATTTTCACACTGTATTAGATGCTAAATATGCTATTTCAGACGATGTGCTTTGGTCCGTTTTTATTCACCCATTAAAAGAGTTAACAAAAGAGCAAGTTGCAAATGCTATAGAACAAGTGTATTTTGCCAATGTAACTTTTGGCTCAACTTATTCAAGTACGTCTTTAGTTTTTCCTGGTAAGCAAGAAGAGGCTCCTGTTGAACAACAAAAAGAGGAGGGTTTTATAAGACAAAAAATATAACAATTCCTATCTTATTAGTATAGATAGCCTATATAAAAAAAGCTACTTCAATATAAACTGAAGTAGCTTTTGTGTTTGTAGTAGGGAATGTTTCTTTTTAGGGACTTTGTAAGTTTACTTTATGTTTCATTCTTTATAGCACTACACCAATATATCTTTCAATATTTGTGCCAAAATAATATTATTTTTAATAATACCAAACTACTTTTTGATAAAAAAATAAAGTATTCTCAATAATTAAGTTCTTTTACAAAGAATACACTATTTACGAAAGACAAAACTCGCTGAAAATTAAATATTTAGGAATAATGCGGTATTTTTCCCACAACGTCTTTATAGAAATTTTTCATGAATTTAAAGTCCTCCTCTATGTTGTCCGTAGGGTAAAATGGTTCTGAAACTTTATTTTGTTTTTTAGCAAAATCCAAAGTAAACATTATAATAGGGACATTGGCTTCTTTAGCTATGTAATAGAATCCTGTTTTCCATTCTTTCACTTTTTTTCTTGTACCTTCTGGTGCTAAAGCTAACCTAAACTCTTCTCTCCCATTAAATAATTTAGCTATTGCCTGTACTTTATTTTGCCCAGAAGTTCTATCTAATGCGGCACCTCCCATTGCTCTAAAAAAATAACCAAAAGGAAAAGTAAAGAGTTCTTTTTTACCAACAAAATTAGCTTTAACGCCTACTACTTTTCTAAGAAATATACCTATGTAAAAATCATGCCAGCTAGTATGTGGTGCTGCAATTATAACAGCTTTTTTAATGGTATCTTTAGACATTGTTGTATTACCTACAACTTTCCAGCCTAAAATCTTTAAATATATAAGTTTAATTAGCCAACGCATATTACATTTTTTCGTAGAGCGCTCTTAAAGTCTCTCGAGTAATGGATTTTTTCCATTGTTTACCTATAGCATTTTCCCATAACGGCTCTAAACTTAAAGCTACATCTATCATAATATCAAACTCCTTGTCTGATAATTCTGCACAGATTCCTTGCGGTAAGTTTATATTATGCTTTGTTTTCATTTCTTTAAACAAGGCAACTCCTTCTGGGTAATAGTCTTCTAAATGATCGAAAACGATACAGTTACCAATACCGTGCTTGGTTCCTAATAAATAAGATAAACCATAACTCATAGCATGTGCTACACCTACTTGAGAGTAAGCTATACTCATACCTCCATGCCAACTTGCCATCATTAATTTATCTTGAGATTCTTCTTCTGTTAAATTGCCATCAACAAAAACTTCTTTACATAACGAGTATGCTTTTTCTCCATACGATTTACTAAATGCATTTAAATAGGTTCCGTTTAAGGATTCTATACAGTGTACATAACAATCCATACCTGTATAAAACCATTGTTCTTTGGGTACATCTTTAGTTAACTCAGGATCTAGTACAACTTGATCGAAAGGTGTATAATCGCTATTAATGCCTAGTTTCCTGTCTGGTCCTGTAAGTATAGTCGTTCTAGAGACTTCTGCACCTGTACCAGATATGGTTGGTATTCCAACATGATAAATTGCTGGGTTTTTAACTAAATCCCAACCTTGATAGTCTTTAGATTGCCCTTTATTAGTTAGCATAATAGATACTGCTTTTGCAATATCTAAAACGCTTCCTCCACCTATACCTATAATTCCAGAAGGGCGTTCTTTATAATTTAAAATAATATCTTCAACTAAATCATCTATTTGTGATGTTTTTGGCTCTTCCTTAGCAGATACATAGTATAATTTATCATCGTAAGACAAAGGGATTCTTGAGGTTAACCAGGCGTTTCCTTTAAATACATCATCAACAAAAAATATAAATGGGGCTTTGGTATTTAATCGTTTAGGGGCTAATATTTCTCCTAATTGATTAAAACTACCTCGTCCAAAGACTACTCTGGACACCATTGGAAAATTTTTATAACTCATCTAACTATTTATAATGTAAAAATATAGTTTTTTTTAATCTAAAAGTGGTAATAACTCTAATAAATTACCAATTGTTTTATAATCCTTATTTATCGTTTCATTTACTTCAATCTCTTCATGAGCCCAAGTGGTATGAAAAGGAACATGCACAGCATTTGCTTTAATATTTATTAAAGGTAAAATATCTGATTTTAATGAATTACCTATCATTAAAAACTCTGAGGGCTTAATGTCTAAATGATTTAATAATTTAGAATAATTTGCTTCTTTTTTATCGCTCAGCACTTCTATGTGATGAAAATAATCTAGTAACCCCGATTTTTCTAATTTACGTTCTTGATCTAACAAATCTCCTTTTGTTGCAACTATTAATTTGTATTTTTTTGATAGTTTTTGCAACACTTCTTCAACACCATCTAATAACTCTACGGGTTTGTTAAGCATTTCTTTACCTAATTCAAGAATCTTATTTATGGTCGTGTTAGAAACATTATTATTAGATAGTTCTAAAGCCATTTCTACCATAGATAGAACAAAACCTTTAACGCCATATCCATAGGTAGGTAGGTTTTTTATTTCCATCTTAAACAACTCTTGCTCTATTCTATTAGGTGTTTCATAGTGTTGCAATAGTTTTGCAAACTCATGTTCGGCATCGCGAAAATACGTTTCGTTTACCCAAAGCGTATCGTCTGCATCAAAGCCTATTACTTTTATATGTGAGTAAGTTGTGTTCAATTTACTTCCATAGTTTTTTAGCACGTTCTAAATCTTCAGGTGTATCTATCTCTACTCCTTGTACATTTGTTTCTACCATTTTAATACGTTTACCATACTCTAAATAACGAATACATTCTATTTTTTCTGAAGCTTCCAGTGTTAACATAGGTAAACGGTAAAAATCCATTAAAGCGTCTTTTCTAAAGGCATAGACCCCTTTGTGTTTATAATATTTTGCTGCTACAGTTTTGTCTCTTGGAAATGGTATTGGGCTTCTTGAAAAATACAATGCAAAAGCTTCTTTATCTACAATAACCTTTACTGTATTTGGGTTTTCTATTTCATCCCAGTCTGTAATATTTACCATTAAAGAGGCTAAATCTACTGTGTTTTCTTTATCGTTTTTAAATACGTTAATTAATTTTTTTAGAGAATCGACTTCTGTAAATGGTTCATCGCCTTGTACATTTACAACAATATCTACATCCATAAACTCAACAGCTTCAGCTATACGATCGCTACCACATTCATGTTCTTTTTTACTCATTACAATATGGCCTCCAATACTAGATATTTCATTGTAAATAATATCGCTGTCTGTTACTACAACGACATCATCAAATAATTGCGTGGCAACTGTTGCTTCGTAAGTTCTTGTTATAACTGGTTTCCCCCCTAAATCTTGCATTAATTTACCTGGAAAACGAGAGGCACTATATCGTGCCGGAATCATTGCAATTATTTTCATTTATTATTGAAACATTTATTTTTCAAAAATATGGTTTTTAAACCTATTTTTAAGTTTTCCTTAGTTTAAACTTTTTATAAACCCTAAAAATAATATATAATAGTATTAGTACCAGAACAAGTGCTACGTATGGTAAAAATACTGAAACTACAGACATGAATACAGATGTAGTAGTTTCTACAGTAGATACTACAGGGTTTCCTACACCGCCAGTTGTAGCTGTAGAGACTAATCGTGTTGCTCCAGAAGACCCTGCTACTGCAGCTGCAGTCCCACCACCCGCTATAATGGCCAGCGCCCATGTTACTACGGGGCTTAAATCTGCGACTGTAGACACCATTACTGCGGTACCTGCTATTGCAGCTAATGGTATGGCTATGGTATCTAAAGCATTATCTACATATGGAATATAATATGCAGATATTTCTACTAATGTTGCTACTCCTAAAACTATTAATGCCGATAGACTTCCTATCCATTCCCAAGAGTCATTTAACTCCCACACTCCTGTATATGCTACTAGACTAAGAACAAACAAAGGCACAAAAACCCTAAAGCCAACTGATGCAGATAATCCTATTCCTAAACATATACTTATTATTGTCTCTGCTCCCAAAATTTAAAAGTGTTATCTGTTTACTTCAAAGTTAATAAAATTTGAAGCTAATTATACTATCTCTATAACTCTGTATTTTTTATTTAGTTATTCTTCTGTAAAAAAATCATTTTTAAAGCCTATTAGATATAGTTTTTCTGTGGCACGTGTAACCGCTGTATATAACCATCTTAAATAATCTTTATCTATACCATTGGACAAATATGGCTGTTCTACAAAAACAGTGTTCCACTGCCCTCCTTGCGATTTATGACAGGTTATAGCATAAGAAAATTTTACTTGTAAAGCATTAAAGTATTTGTTTCCTTTAATTTTAAGAAACTTTTTATAGTTGCTTGTTTCATCTTCGTAATCCTTTTGTATTTCTTGATACAGTCTATTAGACTCCTCGTATGGCAACGATGGCGTTTCCGCAGAAATGGTATCTAATAGCAATACAGTTTCAAAGGGACGCATTTTAGGATAATCTACCATTCTTACCTTAACTTCTGCAAATCTAAAGTCGTACAATTCTTTAATGCTAAAAATCTCTAAAACTTCTATAATATCTCCATTGGCTATAAACCCTGCTTCTGTTGTGGGTTTAACCCAATAGTAATTGTTTTTAACGACCATTAAATAGTCTCCAGCAGATAATTCATTTTCATTAAAAAGAATACGGCTTCTAATTTGTTGATTATATAGATTCGCTCTTTTATTACTTCTAACAATTAGAGCCATTTCCTCATTACCAAGCGTGCTATATGCATCGTTAATTGCATCAATAATGTCATGCCCGTCTATGAGTCTTATAATATCTTTAAAGCCTAATAAATTAAACTTAAAACTATCAAAAAAACCACTAGATAATGTTTCCCTTAGTTCTGTAGCATTTTCTAGAATACCCGAATCGTGGTTTTGCCTCATAACTTCGTCTAGTTCTATTTTAGTAACTAGCTTATCATAATTAAGACTAAGGTTATTTTCGTCTAGTGCAGGAC
Organism: Pontimicrobium sp. MEBiC06410; assembly: GCF_053601615.1. Taxonomy (NCBI): domain Bacteria; kingdom Pseudomonadati; phylum Bacteroidota; class Flavobacteriia; order Flavobacteriales; family Flavobacteriaceae; genus Pontimicrobium; species Pontimicrobium sp. MEBiC06410. The sequence goes on along the minus strand of NZ_JBSHNT010000161.1, from coordinate 137,668 downwards.
TTAATTCTAATTTTACTGGAGGTAATTGGGCGGTATCTCCTATTAATAATAGTTTACAATTATGACCAGCGTAAACATATTGTATTAAATCATCTAACAAAGAGCCGTTTTCAAATAATTTAGAGTCTCCTGGGGTATCAGGAATCATTGAGGCTTCATCTACTATAAAAATGGTGTTTTTATGTTTATTGGGTTGTAATACAAATTTTACACCTCCTCCTCTATCCTTTTTAGGAAAGTATATTTTTCTATGTATTGTAAAGGCTTCTTTTTTAGAATAATTAGCAATAACTTTTGCAGCTCTTCCTGTTGGAGCCATTAAAACTGCACTTTTTTTTGCTTTCCATAAATTATTAACAAAAGCACTGATAATAGTGGTTTTACCAGTTCCTGCATATCCTTTTAATAAATAGAGCCCGTTTTTATTTTTATCAAAAATAAATTCAGAAAGTTGTAATAATAAAATATCTTGTTTTGCTGTAGGTTTAAACGGAAAAGACTGTTTTATAATGGAATAAAATTCAGATTTGGTCATTAATGGAATTAATTTTTAAACTTTTATTCAAAGATATAAATGATTTTTACTCTTATAGGTTTTAGCGATTAAAAAAAAATTGTAGATTTGCGAAGGACCATTAATTTAATTTAATAAATAATATGATAAAATTTATTCTTATTGCAGTTCTTGTAATATTACTTACTATTGGGATAGTTTGGGTTATTGACAAATTTATACCTACAAAATTAAAACCTGTTATAAACATAGTATTATGGGGCTTAATCATTTTTCTAGGATACCAAACATTTATGTCTGTATACAACCCTATATTATTTAATCAAGTAAAAGAAAAGCGTTATGCTGAAGTAATAAAAAAACTAGTAGATATTAGAGACGCTCAATTAGCTTATAGAGAAGTTAATGGTAAATACACTAACAATCATGATAGTTTAGTTCATTTTATAGAAAATGGAAAATTCACATTAATTGAAAGAAGAGACTCCACTATTATAGATGAAGAAAAAACAAAATTATACGGAGGAATTGAATATACTGATGAGATTACAATTATAGATACATTAGGTTTTGTTCCTGTAAAAGATTCATTATTTAAAACATCTGATCGTTATAAAAAAATGAGATATGTACCTTTTGCAAAGGAAAATTTTGAATTTACTATGAATGCAGGTGAATTTGGAGAAGATGATGATGATAAAATCCCTGTTTTTGAAGCTTTCGTTCTTAAAAAGGATATATTACATGACCAAAATGAAGATTACGTTGCTGAAGAAAACAAAGCATTTTCAGTAGATGAAATTAATGGTGATGCGATTAGAATTGGTTCTATGGAAGAAGTTAAAACCAATGGAAACTGGCCAAAACTTTATGACACTAAAAAGCAATAATTCTATACAAGATATACTTAATAAAGAACTGTCCATTCAAATTAGTTTGAATGGACTTTCTTTTTGTATTCTAAATACAGAAACCAATACCATTACTACTCTAAAACACATAGCTGTAGTAAAAAAACAAACCCCTTTTGAGCTTTTAGACACGTTAAAACACCTCTTTAATACAGAGCAAACTTTACACGAAAAATTTAGTAAAGTTACAGTTATACATGTTAATGAATTATCTACTCTTGTACCAAAAGCTTTATTTAACGAAAACGCAATTGCAGACTACTTAAAGTTAAATACTAAAATTTTAAAAACAGATTTTATAACTTTTGATGAGTTACTCATTAATGATAGTGTTAATGTTTATATACCATACATAAACATAAATAATTATATATATGATACTTTTGGTAGTTTTGAATACAAACACTTCTCCAGTGTATTAATAGAACATATACTCAGTATAGAAAAACATAGTAAAACATCGAAACTATATGTTAATGTAGCAAAAACACATTTTGAAATTATTGCAATAGATTCTGGCGACCTAATACTTTATAATACTTTTAATTATAATACTGAGGATGATTTTATTTACTATATTCTGTTTACTATAGAACAGCTTAATTATAATCCAGAATTAATAGACTTAATCTTTATTGGTGACATTACTAAAGAACATAAACTCTATGATGTAGTATATAAATACATTAGAAATGTTAGTTTTGGAAACCGTTACGACACTTATAACTATACCGAGTTACCTAGTACTAGTTATTCAGATTTTACACTTATAAAAAGCTTATAATGCGCATAATTTCAGGAAAATATAAGGGTAGAAAAATTTCTGCTCCAAAAAAATTACCCGTTCGCCCAACCACAGATATGGCTAAGGAATCTTTATTTAATATTTTAAATAATAATTATTACTTTGATGAGATTTCTGTTTTAGATTTATTTGCAGGAACAGGTAATATAAGTTACGAGTTTGCCTCTAGAGGAACAGAACAAATTACTTGTGTAGACCAAGATTATGGTTGCATAAAGTTTATAAACGAAACGGCTAGTAGTTTTGACATGCCTATACATACCATTAAAAGTAATGTTTACAATTTTTTAGAAAAAACCAGTTTAAAATCTACTATTATTTTTGCAGACCCTCCTTATGATTTTTCTGTCGAAGAGTTTTCTAAAATTCCAGCTTTAATTTTTGAGAATAACTTATTAGAAGATAATGGCTGGCTAATAATTGAGCATTCTAAACATACCGATTTGTCACATTTACCAAATTACAGTCATTCAAAAGGCTATGGTGGTAATATGTTTAGCTTTTTCGATCTTGAAAATGAGCAAGAAGCACAAGAAGATTAATTAATTAAAAAATATAGAACACAAAAAAGCCGAAGTATATAATACTTCGGCTTTTTTTATGTTACTATTTATTAAAATTAGAACTTGTAAGTAATTCCAAAGTTAATATCAGATAAATCTAAGTTTAAACCAAAGTTGTTTGCTGCTTCTGCACCATCAACATCTGCTTTAGCGCTTGTGTAAGATAATGCACCAATAGATGCTCTTAAAGCGAAACAGTTAGATACAAAATAGTTTACTCCTGGAGCAACTGCTACTGCAAAAGCGTTAACTTTTGTATCGTTTGTAGCACCATCTAATTCAACTTTAGTAGAGTTGTAAGCAACACCTGCACCTAAAGTGAAAGAAAATTGGTCTGCTGGAGTAAAGAAGTAAGTAGCTCCTAAGCTACCACCAAAAGTGTTAGTTTTTGTTTTAGCTGTATCTTCACCAGATCCAACAGTAACTCCTAATTCAACAGCGATATTGTCACTTACAAAGTAACCAACAGAAGGAGCGAAAGTAAGCTCGTTGCTATCTACATCTCCTTGAGAAAAGCTATTGTAACCAACAGTACCACTTGCGTAAAGATCACCTTTTGCAAATCCACCAGTTTTTGTTTCCTCTTGAGCATTAACACTAGTTAATCCAAATACTGCTACTGCAGCTAATAATAATAATTTTTTCATAATTGATCAAAGTTTTTAGTTCTTTTGAGGGCGCAAAATTACGTTCTCTTTTCTATTTCTACAAGAAAAAACGTAAAAAAACAACCCTAAAACAATAACTAACTGATTAACAGTACATAAAGAAATGTTAAAGTTATGTTTTTCACAAAAACCACACCTATTTAGGTATTAGCTTGGAAAAGTATTTTAGCATAAAAACACCTTCTTTATATTCATATTGTATTATACAATTCATTTAAGTTATTACATAAATAACTTGTATAACAAAATTTTGAAGGAGTATTCTTAAACAATATATTTGTTTCATGAAATGGGACAATGCACTTAAAGATTATAAGTTCTATCTAAAAATAGAAAGAGGTTTATCTCAAAATTCAATAGATAATTATAGTTTCGATATAAAGAAGCTAATATCCTATTTAAAAGAAAACGAAATAAAAGAAACCCCAATTACTATTTCTAAAGGCACAATACAACATTTTATTTATAATATAGCAAATACAGTTAATGCAAGAACTCAATCTAGAATAATATCTGGTTTAAAAGGTTTCTTTAACTATTTGGTGTTCGAGGATTATAGAGATTCTAACCCTTTAGATACTATAGACTCTCCTAAAATAGGGAGAAAACTACCCGATACACTTTCTGTAAAAGAAATAAACGCTCTTATTAATGCAATAGATTTAAGCAAACCTCAAGGAGAACGCAATCGTGCCATATTAGAGTTACTTTACAGTTGCGGACTAAGAGTTAGTGAATTAACTAATTTAAAAATATCAGATTTATATTTTGATGAAGGCTTTATTAAAGTAACAGGAAAAGGAGATAAACAACGTTTTGTTCCTATAGTAGAAGCCACACAAAAATATATTATTATATATAGGAAGGAAATTAGAACACATATGGATGTTCCTGAAGAATTTAAAGATACTTTATTTTTAAATAGACGCGGAAAACAGCTAACCAGAGCTATGATTTTTACTATAATTAAACAATTAGCTGTTAAAATAAATTTAGAAAAAGTCATTTCTCCACATACATTTAGACATTCTTTTGCAACTCACTTACTAGAAAATGGTGCAGATTTAAGAGCTATACAGCTAATGTTAGGCCATGAAAGCATAACAACGACAGAAATTTATATGCACTTAGATAAAAGTCACTTAAAAGATGTAATGCATAATTACCATCCTCGAAAATAGTATTTAATCTGTTTTTTAGTGCATTTAATCTATTTTTACTAAATTTAGCCCTGCTTATAATCTTTTTATATTAGATTAATAGAGTGTTAGTTTCCCGTAAATGTGCAAAATTATAATGGAACGACTAAAAGAAAATGAATACAATATTAATAGTTCTGAAACGAATTATAGTATAGAACAATTTGAAAAACTAAAATGGAAATTTGCTTTAGAAAATTCCAATATAGGTATTTGGAGTTGGGACAATACAGATAATCAAGACCGTGTTTTTTTTTCAAAAGAATCAAAAGCAATTCTAGGTTACACAGACAATGATGGTAACACTTTTGGTTCCAATTCTCAAGATTGGAATAATAGAGTTCATCCAGACGATAGACAAAAGTATTTTCAAGATTTTCAAAATCATTTAAATGGTATTCATCCTATATACGAAAATCAACACCGTGTTTTATGCAACGATGGGAGTTATAAATGGATTTTTGATAAGGGAAGGATAATAGAAAAAGATAAAGATGGTAAAGCTATGCGTATTATAGGTACACATACAGACATTACTACCCGTGTGCTTAATGAGGAAAAAATAAATAAAACAATAGATACAGTTACTAAGCAAAATAAAAAGCTACAAAATTTTGCGCATATAGTAACCCACAACCTTAAAGAACACGCTGGAAACTTTGAAAGCCTTTTAACTTTTTATGATGAAGCCCAAAATGATGACGATAAAGAAGAATTAATAAGCTATTTAAAAACGCTATCCAAATCTTTAGGCACCACAATTTCTAACTTAAGTCAAGTTGTATCTGTTGAGGCTAAAAAAGAAATTAATATAGAAAAAATAAATATTAATAGGTACGTAAAGCGCGCTATAAACTTATTAGAAGTTGTTATTAAAGAGAGTAATACCTCTATAATAAATAACATTGATAATGATTTAGAAGTCTTTTTTAGTCCTGCTTATATGGAAAGTATTATTCAAAATTTAATGACTAATGCTATAAAATACAAACATCCAGAAAGAGACCCAATAATAGAAATTAAATCTACAACTTACAACGAAAATATTGTTATAAAAATAACAGATAATGGTTTAGGAGTTAACCTTAATAAATTTGGAAAAGACATTTTTGGTTTATATAAAACTTTTCATACAAATCAAAACTCAGAAGGCGTTGGTTTATACCTTATAAAAAGCCAATTAGAATCTCTTGGCGGTACTATAGATTTAGCAAGTGTTGTTGATGTAGGCACTAGTTTTATAATTACCATTCCTAATAAAAAGAATCCAACATAAAGAGATCGATTAAACTGTATTTCATCTGTTTTTTTTGACTATTATCGATTGAACATTATAAATAATCTAAAAAAAACATGATATAATGTTTAAAAAATAATTTTGCTTTATGTTGTAAATGTGCTATTTACCAAAACAAAATTAAATGATTGAAAGAGATAAACTATATGAGGATGATGAGCTTCAAAAATTAAAATGGCAATTTGCCTTAGAGAACTCAAATATAGGTGTATGGGATTGGAACAATACAAGCAATCAAGATGCTGTTTTTTACTCTAAAGAATCTAAACGCATACTAGGTTATAACGATGGAGAGTATAACAATTTTGGATCTAATTCTCAAAACTGGAATGATAGAGTTCACCCAGACGACAAACAAAAATATTTTCAAGATTTCCAAGATCATCTAAACGGCCTACACCCTATTTACTGTAATGAGCATCGTGTTTTAGCAAATGACGGGAGTTATAAATGGATTTTAGACAAAGGTAAAGTTATAGAAAAAGATGAAGCTGGTAAAGCTGTTAGAGTTATTGGTACACACATAGATATTACCGATCGTGTTGAAAATGAGAAAAAAATAAAAAAGTCTCTTGATTTAGTTACCGAGCAAAATAAGAAACTACAAAACTTTGCACATATAGTTACCCATAACCTAAAAGAACACTCTGGTAACTTTAATAGTTTACTTCAGTTTTATGATGAGGCAAAAGATGAAAGCGAAAAAGAAGAAACTATAGCTTATTTAAAAATAGTATCTTCTTCTCTAAGTAAAACTATTAATGATTTAAAACAAATTGTCTCTGTTGGTACTAAAAAAGAATTAGAGATCGAAAAGATATATATATCTAAATATATTAAGCGAGTTATTCACTTATTAGATATAATAATAAAAGAAAACAGAGTATGTATAAATAATGAAATAGACGAACGCTTATTTATTCATTTTAGTCCAGCATACATGGAAAGCATTATTCAAAACCTTTTATCTAATGCTATAAAATATAAACACCCTAAAAGAGACCCAATAATAACTTTAAAAGCTTTTATTGATGATTCAGACCATATAATCATTAAAGTCTCAGATAATGGTTTGGGGATAGATTTAAACAAATATGGTAACGATATTTTTGGACTTTATAAAACGTTCCATTTAAATGAAAATGCTGAAGGCATTGGTTTATATCTTATAAAAAGTCAAATTGAGGCTTTTGGAGGACAAATTAATGTAAAAAGTAAAGTAGGAGAAGGTACAGAATTTATTATAAATATACCAAACAAAGCTATAGACTAAACAAAAAAGCAATCTTTAATTAAAGATTGCTTTTTTGTTTTACTAGTAATTTTTAAAACTTTATTTCGCTATATTAACGGCTCTTGTCTCTCTTATTACTGTAACTTTTACTTGGCCAGGGTATGTCATATCTGTTTGTATTTTTTGAGAAATATTAAATGATAAATCTGCTGCTTTTTCATCATTTACTTTTTCACTCTCAACAATAACTCTAAGCTCTCTACCAGCTTGTATTGCATATGCTTTCTTTACTCCATTAAACCCAAAGGCTACTTCTTCTAAATCCTTTAATCGTTGTATGTAAGAATCTAAAACTTGACGTCTTGCACCTGGTCTTGCACCAGATATTGCATCACAAACCTGAATAATTGGTGATAATAACGACTTCATTTCTATTTCATCATGGTGTGCCCCAATAGCATTACATACTTCTGGTTTTTCACCATACTTTTCTGCCCATTGCATTCCTAAAATTGCGTGAGGAGTTTCCATGTCTGTTTCGGCGTCTGGCACTTTACCAATATCGTGTAATAATCCAGCACGTTTAGCTAATTTAGAATTTAAGCCTAATTCTGCAGCCATTACACCACAAAGTTTAGCAACTTCTCTAGAGTGTTGTAATAAGTTTTGTCCATAAGAAGAACGATACTTCATACGTCCAACCATTTTTATTAATTCTGGATGTAATCCATGAATTCCTAAATCTATAACTGTACGTTTACCAACCTCTATTATTTCTTGCTCTATTTGTTTTTGAGTCTTTTTAACTATTTCTTCAATTCTTGCAGGGTGTATTCTACCATCTGTAACTAATTTATGAAGCGATAATCTTGCAATCTCACGTCTTACAGAATCAAAACACGATAAAATAATAGCTTCAGGAGTGTCGTCTACAATAATTTCTACTCCTGTAGCGGCTTCTATAGCACGAATATTACGTCCTTCTCGACCAATAATTCTACCTTTAACATCGTCTGATTCTATATTAAATACAGACACACAATTGTCTACAGCTTCTTCTGTACCAATACGTTGTATAGTATTAATTATAATTTTCTTAGCTTCCTGCTGAGCCGTTAATTTAGCTTCTTCAATTTTATCTTGAATATAAGCCATGGCATCACTTTTAGCTTCTCCTCTTAAAGATTCAACTAATTGTGCTTTTGCTTCTTCTGCAGATAAACTAGAAATAACTTCTAATTGCTCTACTTGACTTTTATGTAATCTATCTAATTCGTTTTGTTTTTTTTCTAAAACATCTACTCTATGATTGTAATCATTTAATTTAGCCTCTACAGCTGCTGTCGCTTTTTTAGACTTAGAGAGTTCGTTAGATATTTGAGATTCTTTATCTCTAGTACGTTTTTCTGCCTCGGCTATTTTCTTATCTCTAGATAAAATGACCTTTTCATGTTCTGCTTTTAGTTCAATAAATTTTTCTTTTGCTTGAAGTATTTTATCCTTTTTAATAGTTTCTCCTTCATTTTTAGCTTCTCTTAAAATCGCTGAAGCCGATTTTTTAGCGCTCTTTATAAGTTTGGAAGCATTGTTTCGCTCTAGTACTTTAGCTACAATAAACCCAATTATAGCCCCTATTGCGATACCTCCTACAATTGATAGAATTATTTCATTCATTTTTTAGTTAGTTTAATATATAAAAAAAGCCTACACTAATTTTAGTTTTGTATAAACTCCTTAAAAACAAGTTTAGGGCTAACAAGCTGATCAAGTATCTGTTCTAAGACAGCCCGCTTTTACAACTTAAACTCACCCTTTTTAAAGAATTAACGTTGAGTTTATCAAAAAAATAATTAATGTAGGCAGTAACCTTTATTTTATTTATAAGAACGTTTTAAGAACCTAAATAAGAATCTAATACCGTGTTTAAAGCATTTAACTTTTCTTCGATATGTTCATCTACATGTTCTTTATCCAAAGCCTTCTGTTCTACTTGAGATGCAAATTGTAAAGCACACATGGCTAAAACATCTTGTTTATCTCTAACGGAATAACTTTGCTCAAATTGTGCAATCATGGTATCTATTTTCTTAGCTGCTATTCTTAATCCTTCTTCTTGACTCGGTTGTATCGTTAAAGGATAAACTCTATTAGCTATAGAAAGCTTTATTTTAAGCTTTTCTGCCATAAGTAACACTATGTTTGCATTATTCTGATAATTGACCAATACAATGATCTATATCTCTAATTAATGCGTTTATTTTGAGTTTAGTTTCTCTTTTATCATTATCACTGCCTAGTATTGTGTTTGCCATTTTTAGCGTTTCATATTTTTCCTTCCAATTGGATAATTCCGCTTTTTGGCTTTGAATTATATTTTGACTTTGCTCTAATTCTTGAGTTAATTTTAAATTAGTTTGCTTTAAATCGTCTAATGAATTTAAAACTTTACTTATTTTTATCTCAAGAGCATTAACAATGTCTTCAATATTACTCATTTACAAATATCAATACTTATCTTACAAAGTTAACAGAATTACCCCTATTTTACAATAGTTTTTATATAAAATTTATTTTTTTAATCTTACTCCTCATAATCAATACTATGGCTTAGTATTTGATTTATCTTTGGTAATTGCAATCTAATTTATACATTAGCATTAACAAGATTTTTTATGAAAAAACTCCTTTTGCTTTTACTTTTAAGTACGTCTCTTTACGGACAAAGTCAATACCCTCAAGATTATTTTAGATCACCATTAGACATTACGGTTGTTTTAGCTGGCACTTTTGCAGAATTGCGTTCTAATCATTTTCATTCTGGTTTAGACATTAAAACAAAACAAGTAGAAGGATTAAAAGTCTATGGTATAGCAGATGGATATGTAAGTAGAATAAAAATTGCGCATTACGGATATGGCAAAGCTTTATACGTTACACACCCAAACGGTTATACAAGTGTTTATGCCCATTTACAAAAGTTTTCTCCAGAAATAGAAGCCTACATAAAGAAAAGGCAATACGAAAAAGAATCCTTTGAGATAGAATTATTTCCAAACGAGGATGAATTAATAATACGTAAAAATGATATTATAGCCTTTACAGGTAATACTGGTAGTTCTGGCGGACCACATTTACATTTTGAAATTAGAGACAATCAAGAACGTCCAATTAACCCTATGTTATTTGGAATAGATGTAAAAGACACTAGGAAGCCTGTTATTTCTAACATATACGCCTACCCTATTAGTAAAAATGCACATATTAATGGCTCTAGCAAAAAACAAAAACTACGTTTAATTCCTCTAAAAGATGGAAATTATAAAGTAGAACCTATAAAAGCTTATGGAACAATAGGCTTTAGTATAGAAACAATAGACAGGCAAGATCTCGCTGGTAATAAAAATGGAGTATATAATATAAAAACGTTTTATAACGGTATCGAAAATTTTGAAATCGACTTTAGACGTTTTTCGTTTTCTGAAACAAAACATTTAAACCGTTTAATAGACTACGAACATTATAAAACAAAAAAACAAAAGCTTCAAAAACTATTTATAGAAAAGAACAATCCATTAAGTCTCTATGATAATACCATAGACAATGGTTATATTAATATTAGCGACAGTACAGCTACTGTATATAAAGTAAAGGTTAGCGATTTTAAAGCTAACACCTCTATTTTAAACATAACCATAAAAGGCGAAAACAAGCTTCCTAACGATACAGAAAACCCTGTGACTACACAGGACTATGTGCTTTCTAGCGAAGCAACCAATTTATCTAAAGATAATGTTTCTGTTAGCATTCCAGAACATACTTTTTACGATGATTTTTTTATAGATTTTAATGTAAAAAACGATACGCTAACTTTACATAAACCTACAATTCCTGTAAAAAAATACTTCACCATAACATACGATATAACACAATATAATAAAGAAGACCGTAATCAATTATATATAGCAGAGCTTATTGGCTGGAACAATTTTCCAAGTTACTCCCCAACAAAAAGAAAAGGAAACACTTTAAGTACCAGAACTAAAGATTTAGGAACCTATACTCTAGCAAGAGACACCGATAAACCAACTATTAAACCTTTAAATTTTAAAAATGGATCTTGGCTAAGTAAGTACCGATTTTTAAAACTTAAAATAAATGATAAAACAACAGGTATATCTAATTACAGAGCCACGGTTAATGGAAAATGGATTTTAATGGAATACGATTATAAAAAGAAAATATTAACCTATGATTTTAATGACGGTATAATTACAGATACTAAAAATAATTTAAAAGTAATTGTTACCGATAATGTTGGAAATAGTGCTACTTTTGAAGCTATATTTTACAGAAAATAATTAATACTGTCTGCATTTTATACTAATAAATCGTTTAAAACGTTTAATTGCAGACTATACTAAATGACATAAACCATACCACCTTGACAACTAAATTAAACTTATTAAAAGCTATTATTTTTCTATTACCTTTTTTAAGTCTTGCGCAAACAGGAACGCTTAATGGAATTATTTTAACAGAGGACAATTTGCCAATTGAAGGCGTAAATATAAAAGCAGGTAGCGACGGCACACAAACTAACGAAAATGGTTTTTACGAGCTTAAAGTACCAGCTAATACAGACGTAAAAATTATTTTCTCACACATATCGCATAAAAATGTAACAATAACGGTTAACCTAAAAAATGGAGAATCTTTTGAGTTTAATCCTGTTATGAGTGCCACCATAGAGCAGTTTGAAGAAGTTATATTAAGTGGTAGAAAACGAAAAGATGTAGAAGGCGTTGTTACAATAAAACCAGCAGTTATTAGAAAAATACCAGGAGCAAATGCAGGTGTAGAAAACTTATTAAAAACATTACCTGGAGTTAGTGGCAATAATGAATTAAGCACACAATACTCAGTTCGAGGAGGAAATTTTGACGAAAACTTAGTTTACGTTAATGGCATTGAAGTCTATAGACCTTTTTTAATACGTTCTGGCCAACAAGAAGGATTAAGTTTTGTAAATAGCGATTTAGTCTCTAATGTAGACTTCTCTGCGGGTGGTTTTCAAGCAAAATACGGAGACAAATTATCTTCGGTTTTAGATATTACTTATAAAAAACCTATAGAATTTGGGGTCTCAGCAGATTTAAGCCTACTTGGTGGTAGCGTTGCAGTAGAAACTAGAAGTAAGGACTCTAAATTTACTGGTATTGTTGGCTTACGTTATAGAGATAATAGTTTATTAGTAAATGCAAAAGAAACAGAAACAAACTACGACCCTAAATTTGCAGACTTACAAAGTTATTTAACCTACCAGTTTACAGATAAATTTGAGTTAAGCTTTTTAGGTAATGCCTCCATTAATAAATACAATTACGAACCACAAACACGCCAAACCAATTTTGGTACATTAGATAATCCTCTAGCATTATTAGTCTTCTACGAAGGGCAAGAACGGGATTCATACCAAACACTATTTGGAGCATTACAAGGAACATACGAAGTAAACGATAATTTAAATTTAAGTATAGTAACCTCTACCTATCATACTACAGAAGAAGAATACTTCGATATTTTGGCCGAGTACCGTTTAGGAGAAGTAAACAGTAATATTGGAGATGAAGATTTAGGAGAAGTAGAATTTAGCGAAGGTATTGGAGGACAATTAAATCATGGTAGAAATGATTTAGACGCCCTAATAACAACTATTGAACATAAAGGAACCTACAACAAAGACGAACATGAATTTAAATGGTCTTTAAAATATACAAACGAAGACATTAGAGACCGTTTAATAGAATGGGAAGTTATAGATTCTGCGGGTTTTTCCATTAACCCTCCAGATGTTGGTGGCTTTAACGATCAACCTTACACGCCAGACACTACACCCCTAGTAGCTTTCCAAAATGTACAAGCAAGAAATAACACACAAATAAATCGTTTACAAGCATACTTACAATGGAGTAAACGCTCTAAATTAGGCAATAGCGATGTTTGGTATAATGCAGGTGTTAGAGCCCATAGTTGGAATGTAAACGATGAAGGTTCTAATATAGATAGCGATTGGCAAACCGTGTTTAGTCCAAGAGCTCAATTTGCTATAAAGCCAGATTGGGAAAAAGATATGTTATTTAGAGTAAGTGGTGGTTTATATTACCAACCTCCATTTTATAGAGAATTAAGAGCTGCAAATGGTGTTGTACAACCAAATGTAAAAGCACAAAAGTCATTTCATTTAGTATTAGGAAACGATTATAGCTTTAAAATTTGGGACAGACCTTTTAAACTAACAACAGAAGCTTACTACAAAAGCCTAACAGACGTTAACCCATATACAGTAGAAAATGTGCGTATACGATACAGAGCAAATAATACAGCAGAAGCCTATGCTTATGGTTTAGACCTAAGGTTAAATGGTGAATTTGTGCCAGGAACAGAAAGTTGGTTTAGTTTTGGCTATTTAAAAACAGAAGAAAACATTAATAATCGTGGCTACATTCCTCGACCAACAGATCAACGCTTAAAATTTGCAGCTTTATTTCAAGACTATGTGCCAAATATTCCTAACATGAAAATGTATTTAAACCTAGTATACAATACAGGCTTACCAGGAGGCTCCCCTAGTTTTGCAGACCCATACGTTTTTCAAAGTAGATTACCAGATTACCGTCGTGCAGATATTGGATTCCAATTTGTATTAGTAGACGAAAACAAACAATTTGATAGTGGATGGAAAAAACCATTTAAAAACCTTTCGTTTGGCTTCGAAATCTTTAATATTTTCGACAATCAAAACTCTATAACCAATACTTGGGTAAGAGATGTATATAGCAAACGCCAATATGCTATTCCTAACTTTTTAACACCTCGTGTATTTAATGTTAGAACCACGATGCGTTTTTAATAGTATAGAAAAAGAGAGCCTGTAAAATAAGTGAAGCGTAAAAATTAACATAAAATACTTAGAGCTGCTTTAATTAAACCAAAACAACTAAATACTGTAGATAGTGGGACATATTAGAACCTTTTTAGCAATAATTGTTATTATATCTCACACAGAAGCGTTTTTTGGCTTTAATTTTTTAGGAGGTAAAATAGCTGTTCAGGCTTTTTATATTATTTCTGGGTTTTATATGTCTCTAATTTTAAACGAAAAATACATTCTTCAAAATAACTCTTACAAACTATTTATAACAAACAGACTAATAAGACTTTACCCTGTATACTGGGCAACCCTTTTATTAATTATCATTAGCTCTTTAGTCCTTTATTTCACTTCAGGAGGCAATAACTATGGCTACTTAAATAGTTTTATAGATAATTACCATATACTTAATCCGTTAAGTATATTTATTTTAGTGTTTTCCAATATTTTTATCATTTTTCAAGATGTACTATTGTTTTTTGAAGTCAACTTAGAGTCTGGTTTATTCTTCTTTCAACATCAATTTAATAAAGACCATTTAAATGGTTTCGATTTTGCTTTAATTCCACAGGCTTGGACAGTTGCTTTAGAGATCTTGTTTTATACCATTGCACCTTTTATAGTGAGACGAAAAACATCAGTTTTAATCATTATTTTCTCTATCCTTATAGCAATTAACTACGTTTTAAAATATCAATTAGGATTAAATTATACACCATGGAGTTTCAGGTTTTTCCCAAGTGAACTTCCGTTATTCTTATTAGGTGTATTCTCTTATAAATTATATAGATCTAAGTTTAAAACATTATTTAAACCAAAATATAATATCTATGCATTAATAGTTATAACACTCTTTATTATACTTTTCGATAAGTTTTCTTTTCGTTTAAAGCACGAAATGTTCTTTACCCTATTCTTCATAGCAATACCTTTTATATTTCAATTAACCAAGGCATCGAAAATTGACCGTTACATTGGCGAATTAAGCTATCCGCTTTACATAACGCACATGTTTGTTCTTAGCATAGTTAGCAAGTTCAATTATATTATTATTAATAAAGGAATTACCGTTATTATACTATCGGTTATACTATCGTTAGTATTAAAACATTTTGTAAGTGACAAAGTAGAAGTTTACAGACAAAACCGATTAAAAAAAATAGCGAAATAACCTTTATGCCAAATGTATTTTCAATAGCATTTTATAAATTAATCCCAAACTATGAATTTTAAGCCTATAAAAACTAATGACCCATATGCTAAAACTGCTGAAGAGTTAATTCTTGAAAAATTAAAGCTATTACACTTAAAAGATGGCGATTTAGTATACGATTTAGGTTGTGGAGACGCACAAGCACTAATTTTAGCATGTACAGTTGCAAATATAAAAGCTGTAGGTTACGAAATGCTACCTGAAGCATTAAATGATGCCAAACAAAACATAGAAGCAAAACAGCTAACCAAACAAATTCGTATTAAAAATGAAGATTTTTATGATGCAGATATTTCTTCTGCTGACGCACTAATTTTATACCTATCACGAAATGTTTTAGGTCAAATCTCTCTAAAACTTGAAAACGAGCTAAAAAAAGGGGCTCGAATCGTTACTCATGATTTTGATATTCCTGCTTGGGAAGCAGATTTAATAAAAGAAGTAACGCTAAAAAATGGAATGATAACTACTATTTATTTTTATATAAAAAAATAAATTATCGTTTGCACCTAGAGCTTAGAACCTAGTTATGAAAACACAAATAATGAATCTGAATATTCGATATGATTTACCTGAAGAAATCTGGCAAACCATTATACCAGAAATTTATAAAGCTTTAGAGGGTTGGTTAGATTTTGAAACTAATAAAACACTTACAACAAAAGGACTCCCCTTTTGGTTTAGTTTTAATGAAACAGAAAAACACATTACTGCTTCTGTAGAACCTGGAGGATTACAATTTACAGCATTAATGCAAGATGAAGAATGGGAAACATGGAAATTAAATATAAAACGAATAGCAGCCGAAAAACTAGGTTTTAAAGTTGGAGAGATAGAATTGGGTGAGATTGACTATTAGCACCTATTAAATTTTAAAAAATATACGTAGATATACGTATAGGAATTCTCTTAAAAAAGTTGCAACTTATACCGTAAGAAAGTTACTACAATTACCTGTTGGTTTTTACTTCCCTAAACTAAAGACCTAAAGGATAATAATTAATTTGATACGTTTACGGATTTCCGTAGAAAACTAAAACAAATGTTATTTAGGTTTGTTTTATAACATAAAGAAGAAGCTACATTAGTCGTTTGTAAATAATTAAAAACGCTTAATATTTATAGATAAAAGCAATAAGAGCAATTGTTTTCATAATATTTAATAAAAAAATGATTACGTTTCTAATCATTAATATATAAGAAAAATAAACGCAGTAAGTTACTTATGTATATTATGTTGTGGTTAATTTAACCAACCCTGTACCAATACTAAACCAAAAACCGTTATGATAAGAAAATACGTAGTTCTACGTATTTGAATCTTGCAAATAAAACTTTAAATTACACCTGTAAAATACTTTATGATTTCGTATTTTTATTAACCCCTTAATTCACTATTATGAGAAAAAACAAACTCAAAAACTATATCAAACTCGGTGCGATACTTTTTGGGATTATGCTCACCTGTCTGCATTGCCAAAAAGATGATGAAACGTTTGAGGTGGACTCTGCTACCCCTCAATCAAACCTTAATTTTACGACACTTAAAACAAAAGAAATTGAGACGAACACCAACTTAATGCGTATTATTAATAAAGCAGAAAAGAAAGTGAGTGATAATAAAGCGGGTAAAACAGTCTATAATGAGATTTACGACTTTACGATTAATACGCATTACGCAAAAGTAATAACACATAGTAATGGGTTAAGAAATTACACCTTTGGCGTTTACAGAGCAGAGGATAATGGTTTATTAGAAAATGTGCTTTTAGAAGAACAAGCAGATCATACTTTTAAAGTCTTTTTAGTACAATACACTATTACTGAAACAGAAAAAAACAGCTTAATCAATCGAGAGATTGTTAATCTAGATGATAAAATTACATTCACGCCATTAGATGATATTTCTGATACTATTTTTAGTAAAGTAAACTCTGATGCCGAAACCTGTACGGTGTATTCTTATGATTGGTATACAGGAAATACTTGTAATGCAGGAGGAAACCATACGTATCAAGAAGGAGCAGCATGTAAAGGATGGGGAAATCCTGATTTAATGGCTACTAGTGGAGGCTGGGTGTTAACGGCCAATCAGGAAAGTTGTGGTGATGGTGGCGGTAGCACTAATACATCTGGAAATCCAAACAGTAACCCAAGCGGAAGCCAAAGTGGTGGTTATGACAATGGCACAAATTATGTTCCCCCAAAGACAACGCCTGCATTATGCCCTACTTGCCCTCCTATTGGTGAAGATGACCAAGATCCCCATATAGAAAGTTTAAATAAAATAGTCGCCATCCCTAAAATAAAGACAGAATTACACCGTTTAAAAACCAGTATGGGTTTTTCTACTCAAGAAGATGGAAAACGTTTTATCTATACAGGGGATGCTATAAATAATCCTGATACATATAGTGATGCTACGTTTACATCACAAGAGCCAACAGGCAGTGAATCTGATGCATTATTTTTTCCGCCTTTAGAAGATAATACCCTCATAGGTGCACATTTTCATCCTGATTTAGATAGTAGTATTCCACCACAACCAATACGCAAAGTACCAAGTGGCACAGACCTTGCAGAACATATAGTCATGGTAAAAGCGATAGCGGCACAAAATCCAACAAGTTCACCTAATATCAACCAAGTAACTAACTTTGTTGTGTCTAAGGGGAACTCGGGTAAAACCTATGCTATTAGAACAAATAATGAAGAGAGTATTGTTAACCTTGAAGGTGATTATGCTGTTGATGGTAAAAAAAGAAAAGAACTTGCCAAAGAATTAGCAAAAATTATTATAAAAATTAACCCAAATGATACTGCCGCACAAGAACAAGCCATTGCTAATTTTATAGCAATTAAATTACCAGGCTTATCTTTATATGTCGCAGTTTACAATAGTGAAGGAGAGATTATTAATTGGATTAAACTTTAAAAATCGATAAAAAAATGAAAAACATATATATACATGCACTTATGCTTTTAATGGCTATAAGTAGTTGGGCGCAAAATTTAGTTGCACCTGTAGAAACAAAATTTACAACCAATTTTTTAGAGAGTAACGTAAATTTTAAAGACGTAAATGGTGAACTCAATAAATTTATAGGCACGTGGGTTTATGAAGATACAGCAACCAATACCCATTTTGAAATTACCTTCTCTAAAGTTGAAGATGTTCCTGTGCTAAGTAATTGTACTGTGGATGAATTAACAGCACAGTTTAAATTAATTATAGATGGCGTAGAACAATACAACACCTATACAAACGACTATGGTAAAATGATTATGGCAAGTGGATTTTATGTTACGCATACTTATTTAGCAGATGGTAACGTTATCGAAAACCCACCTTCTGTCAACCGTTACCATTTATCTATTGTAGAGCCAGGTTTATCAAAATATATTGGGTCTTCAGATTTAACAATAGAATATACCAATACATCTGGGGAAGAGACGTTAGATTGGAAAAACGCCGTTAGAAAAGTAACCAATATCGCATCAGGCGAACAAGTAAATGTCTACAAAATGCCATTAGAAATGGTGTTAGTAAAGCAGTAGTCGAGCTTAAAACAATCAGAAATTTAAAAACCGATGACAGCATTTTTAATGCATCGTCGGTTTCTTTATCTTTATATGTCGCAGTTTACAATAGTGAAGGAGAGATTATTAATTGGATTAAACTTTAAAACACGCAATAATGAAAAACATATATATACATACACTTATGCTTTTAATGGCTATAAGTATTTGGGCGCAAAATTTAGTGGCGCCTATAGAAACTCAATATACAACGAACTTCTTAGCGAGCGATATTAGTTTTAAAGACGTAAATGGTGAACTCAATAAATTTATAGGCACATGGACTTATGAAGATACAGCAACCAATACCCATTTTGAAATAACCTTTTCTAAAATTGAAGATTTTGTAATCTACTTAAGAAATTGTACGGAAGATAGATTAACTGCACAGTTCAAATTAACCATAGACGGTGTAGAACAGTATAACACCTACACCACCGATTACGGCAAAATGATTATGGTAGATGGTTTTGCTTCAACTTTCACCTATTTAGCAGATGGTAGTGTGGTTAAAAATCCACCTTCAGTTAACCGCTATCACTTAGCCATTGTAGAGCCAGATTTTCTTGATGATATTGGGGGGTCTGATTTAACAATAGAATATGATAATACGTCTGGTACAGAAACCTTACAATGGAAAAATGTCGTCGATAAATCGTACTTAATAGCTACAGGCGAACAAGTATAATGTCTACAAAATGCCATTAGAAATGGTGTTGGTAAAGCAGTAGTTGGGCTTAAAACAATCAGAAATTTAAAAACCGATGACAGCATTTTTAATGCATCATCGGTTTCTTTATCTTTATATGTCGCAGTTTACAATAACGAAGGAGAAATTATTAATTGGATTAAACTTTAAAACACGCAACAATGAAAAACATATATATACATACACTTATGCTTTTAATGGCTATAAGTAGTTGGGCGCAAAATTTAGTCGCACCTGTAGAAACAAAATTTAGTACAAATTTTTTAGAGAGTAACGTAAATTTTAAAGACGTAAATGGCGTATTTAATAAATTTATAGGCACGTGGATTTATGAGGATACAGCAACCAATACCCATTTTGAAATAACCTTTTCTAAAGTTGAAGATGTTTCTGTATTAAGGAATTGTATGACGGATAAATTAACGGCACAGTTTAAATTAATTATAGATGGCATAGAACAATACAACACCTATACAAATGACTATGGTAAAATGATTATGGCGAGTGGATTTTATGTTACGCATACTTATTTAGCAGATGGTAACGTTATCGAAAACCCACCTTCTGTCAGCCGTTACCATTTATCTATTGTAGAGCCTGGTTTATCAAAATATATTGGGTCTTCAGATTTAACAATAGAATATACCAATACATCTGGGGAAGAGACGTTAGATTGGAAAAACGCCGTTAGAAAAGTAACCAATATCGTATCAGGCGAACAAGTAAATGTCTACAAAATGCCATTAGAAATGGTGTTAGTAAAGCAGTAGTCGAGCTTAAAACAATCAGAACTTTAAAAACCGATGACAGCATTTTTAATGCATCATCGGTTTCTTTATCTTTACAAATCCGCGCTATCGGGTTGAGTATAAATCTGATGAAGAAAATAAAACTACGTATTAAATAACATTAGAAAGCTTACCGTAAATAATAGTCTTGCTAACTTTCTCCTTCTTTGCTTTAGCCTAAAAAATATACGTAGATATACGTATAGGAATTCTCTTAAAAAATTTGCAACTTACGCAATAGTAAAAGACTACAATTACCTATTAGGTTTTCACCTCCCTACGCAAAGACTAAAATGGTAATTAATTTGTTGCATTTACGGATTCCCGTAGAAAACTAAAACAAATGTTATTTAGGTTTGTTTTATAACATAAAGAAGAAGCGACATTAGTCGTTTGTAAATAATTAAAAACGCTTAATATGTTTGGAAAAGGTAATGAAAGCAGTTGTTTTCATAATACTTAACAAAAAACGATTACGTTTTTAATTATTAATATATAAGGAAAATAAACGCAATAAGTTGCGTTTATACAATAGTTGTGCGGCATACAAGAAAAGCCAACCGCACAAACAGCACATTTGGTTTTTGCCGACACGCAGAGCCAACGCTGAAAAAACCAAAAGAGCTGTTTTTTTGCCAACGCTCGACCGAAAATTGAACAGAATACGGGAAACCGTAAAAAAAAGAAATAGAATGAATAGTATTTTTAGGAACTTAAACAAGCGGAAAGAAATATGGAGCTAACAAATACAGCCACAATTAAAGAATTGTTATGCCAACTGACACTTTTAACAATGGCAGGACAAATAAATAACCAAAGAAAGACGATTATAATTGTCTTTTCCTGCTTAATGCTCCTGACCAGTTGCACATCTGAATTTCAATCATTCAACGACACCGCTCTCGAATTCGCTAATAATGACAAACGTATTGACCAAAAAGAATTTGAGAGCTTATTAGAAGATATTTCCGCATCAGACGAACGAGGCTTTGCTCAGTTCAAAAATGAAAACGGGACTATTGAAAATGCAAAGGTTCTTTCATACCTACTCAAATATTATTCAGCAAAAAATTTAAAGCTAACTGAAAGTGATATTTGGCAACCCGAATCAAATGAACCGCTAAAAGAATTTAACATCAACGTCTATCTAGAAAATTCGGCAAGTATGGACGGATATGTTACGGGAGTTACAGAGTTTGAAACTGCTATTTACAATCTCTTAGGTGATTTTAAGATAAGCAAAGTCTGCGACAGTTTGAACTTAAACTATATCAATAACAGCATCCCTTTCTCTAAGAAAAATGCACTCCCAGCAGATATTCAAGATTTTATTGAAAAGTTAGAACCATCAACTTTTCGACAAAAAGGTGGAGACAGAAGTGTTTCCGATCTTAAAAACATCATAAATACTGTACTTAAAACAGTGAATGACCAAAATGCAGCTGTACTCATTTCTGATTTCGTTTTTAGTCCAGGCAAAAGTGTAAATGCTCAAGATTATTTGAACAATCAGGGCGTTGGAATCAAAATTGACTTTGCTGAAAAAATCAAATCATTTGATTTATCAGCGGTAATCATTCAACTAGAATCAAATTTTGAGGGAACATATTATGACAAGACAAATAAGTCCATTCCTTTTAAAGGTAAAAGACCTTATTACATTTGGATTTTCGGAAGTAACCAGCAGATTAGTGAGATTTTAGACAAAAAAATATTGGATAACATAAAAGGTGGATATTTAAATAGGTTGGTATTACAATCTAAAAAGGAACAAAGCCAACCGAATTACAAAATATTATCAAGCCCAAAAATTGGAGATTTTAGTCGAACTGAACTAAACAACAAGATAATTGCAGGTGCTTCACTTTCAAAGAACAATCAGAATAAGGGCTTATTTGGGTTCAATCTTGCTGTTGACTTCAGGAATAGCATACAGGATCCAAGTTACTTTTTGGACACAACAAATTATGTGTTAAGTAATCCAAACTATCAGATAGAAGTCGAGTCCATATCAAAACAAAATGACCCTTCTCTTTCAGGTTTTACGCACTTAATCAAATTAAAAACAACCGATTTGAGAAATGAAATTTTAGAAATTCAAGTTGTTGGCCAAACACCAAATTGGGTTTTCAACTCATCTTCAATTGATGACTCTAATATTTTGAACGATATCTCCGAGCAACAAAAGACATTTGGCTTGCAATACTTGATAGAAGGTGTAAGCGATGCTTTTTATCCAAAATCAAGCTCGAATGCAATTACCACATTTACTATAACAATTAAAAAATAGAGCACTATGGAAGAATTCTTTGCTAGCTTATACGAATGGTTTGGCTTGAACCCGCTTTACTCAACAGATATGGGTGATCAATTAAGAGGTTGGGACATTACCTGTACCGATTACATTGGTACACCTTGGTATGTAATCATCGGTTGGATTATGATATCGACTACGGCAGTCTTCTACGCTCTACAATATCACGTCATTGACAATTCTCGATGGAAAAACAAAACTCATTGGTGGCTTTTTGCCTTGATAATTCTGCTTATGAATTTTCTAATTGCATTTCTAATCCCATATAACAGTATTCAGGCGGGTGATTATTGTAATCAATTAAACATATCAGTTTCGGATTGTGTCGGTTTTGGATTATCAAATGCTGTATGGAGTTTCATTCTATTCGCTGTAATAACAACAATTCCAGTCTTTAGAAGATTCAGCAATAATTGCAGACACACAACATTTTGGAAACCTTAAAATTAAAAAACACGATGGCACGTTTATACATATTCGCAATAGGAGGCACAGGTTCAAGGGTTTTGAAATCACTTACTATGCTTTTAGCTTCAGGAGTGAAGCCTAATTCAGACAAAAGCTTTGAAATTGTTCCGATTATTATCGACCCTCATAAATCAAACGAAGATTTAAAGCGGACTGAAAGATTACTCGGGAATTATCAGACCATTTCAAATGAAGCAGGATTAGATAGTGGTTTTTTCAGCACTAAAATCACAACGCTTGACAGGCTAACAACCTCTCAAAACAGATTATCAGGAAGTTTTACTTTCAACCTGCAAGAAGTTGGTGGCAGAAAGTTTAGCGAATATATTGGTTTCAATCAGTTAGACGAGCCCAACAAGGCTTTAGCTGATATTCTCTTTTCAGGAAAATCAATTAATAAACGACACGAAGAAGTTAATCTATTGGATGTAGAAATGGATATTGGCTTCGTTGGAAATCCCAATATTGGCAGTATAGTATTAAATCAAGTTAAAGACTCACAAGAGTTCAAGGATTTCGCATCCAATTACAATGAGGACGATAGAGTCTTTATTATCAGTTCAATTTTTGGCGGCACAGGTGCAGCAGGTTTTCCCACCATACTCAAGAACATTAGGGATGCAATGAACATTCGGAACATTGATGGCAAAGGATTTTTACAGAATGCAAAAATCGGGGCGGTTACTGCGCTTCCCTATTTTAATATTGAAAAGGATAACGATAGTCCAATACAAAAATCTGATTTTATTGCCAAGACCAAGGCTGCATTATATTACTATAAGGACAATGTTACAGGCAATAATTCCATAAACGCACTGTACTACATTGCCGACAACTACAGCGGAAAACCTTATAAAAACGATCCAGGGGACAACGGACAAAAGAATGATGCACATTTTGTAGAAATGGCATCTGCTCTTGCCATAATAGATTTCCTTGAAACCCCTGATAGAGATTTAGAGACATCAGAAGGCAAGGCACTAAAACCTATCTACAAGGAGTTTGGAATTCGCAAAGATTCATCTGACATCAAATTTTCTGATCTCGAAGATTATACTGAGCGTAAAATTGCATTGCGACTTTCTCAATTCGCGTTGTTTAAAAAATATCTAACAGAACACCTTAGTAGTGCTATAGAAAAAGAAGCTTGGAGCAATGACTCACCTGAAATAAATAAAAAGTTTGTGGATGATACTTTTTACCGTAGCAATCTCACTGAGTTTTTAAACTCTTTCACTGATTGGCTTAAAGAAATGGCAGAAAATAAAAGAGGTTTTTCCCCTTTTAATCTAGATTCATCAATTGAAGCTCTAATTGAAGGTAGAACTGTAAAAAGCGGTTGGTTTTCATCAAAAGTTGATTTTCCAGCAATGAACAATAAACTGAGCAAACTTGGAAAGGGGAAAACATATAGTTCTGCATCCCAGAAACTAATCAAACTCTTTTATGATACAACAGAAGAAATCCTCACTTCTAAATTCGGATTAAAAAACTAAAAGACTATGAGCAAGATATTTGGCTATACAAGAAAAGGTGGACAGCATTGGTTTACATCTGATGCTTATTCGGACAAAGAAATTGAATCCATTAAAGACCCCGAAGGCGGTAGTGAAATTTCACTGCCAACAGCAATACCAAGCCCATTTGCAAGAATTGACTTAGTGAAAACAGCCTTCAGGAACATTACTAAATCACCCGATTTAAAAGCCTACACAAAAGATGGTGATGTAGTTGCAGGAAAAGACGATGAGAAGTTAGTTTCTGATGCGCTAGACCTTGCCGAATTACTATTCAATATTGATAGCATAAAGGACAATGTCAAAATAATTGTTTGGGATAGAGAAACTGAATTGGCAAAACTTAAAAGTGGATCGGTGGCTCACAGGCACCTTGCTGAAACACTAGAACTCTATTTAGACCAAGATAAGGAATCATACAACTTTGATTTGCTCAACAGACTATACCTGATTCAATACAATCACAAAATAATTGGCTGTACTTCTCCCGCCACCCTATTTTTTGCTACAGCAAATGATTTATCACACGCGCAAATCACTTTCACAAAGAATGATAAAATCTTTGATGACTCCTATGCTCCGCTTTATGAAAGGGATTCTGACTTCCAAAAATACTTTTATCTACTTTTTAAAGCCAATCCAGTTTTATCACAAAGACTAACTGTATTAAATGACTACTTGGATAAGAACCTCAAAATCCTCGATAGAGTCAATAATAGCCTTTATGAAGAAATTAAAAAATTAGATGTTGCTGATTTTATCTCGAACTATTCAGAATTAGATACAGGCCTTTCAGGTGATGTAGTTGAAGTAGTTGGAGTTCCGTTACGAAAGCGAAAAAAAGAAGATGTAGTTAATTCAATCCAATCCAGCGACTTCATCATTCAATCAACAAAATGCAAGGATGAAGTAAAACCCCTAGTGCTTCAAAACAACCTTAATAAACCTTTCAGGTATGTTAATGACCTATGGGACAACTCGATTCGAGTTCCGTATGTTGATAACGAAACTGTTTTAGAGAAGAGAAGATTACCAGGAATTAGCATTCAATACCCCTATCTTACAGTAAGTGATTTTTTAGAGCCTCATCTAATCCGTTTGGTTTATCCCATTAATAAGGAGAAATTTTTTGATGGAAATGTAAACACAGAAGTAGGAAATGACTCCAAAGGGTACATCTTGCCTCTAAAACAGAAATTTTTTGATTATTTCAATTCAGAAGATTTATTGAACGCCTCGCAAAATAATCCTGAAATTAAAATGGTGCAAGGTGCAGCAGGTTCCGTAAAAGTTACCTTACGGATACCAATAGCAAAACAAGGTGAATACATTTCTTTTGAAAGAATTTATTACCAATCGCCCGACAATCAACTTGGAAAACCTGATGAAGAGAAGAATAAAGGAGTTATAGTAGAGCATCAGTTTGGAATCACACTATTTCCTTTCATTAAAACCAATGATCCAAATATAGAAGCTCATTACCGAGTTCAATTGGTCGATCGAGATGTTGCGGGAATAATGAAAAACGCAAACTATGAGCTTAAGTACTATACTAACTCAAAGGAAGATGCGATTGAAGTCAAGGCACGAAAGAGAAGGAGTAGTAAAAAGCCAGATGCAGTAGAATCTGCCACATCGGACTATTACGTATTACATAGTGAATTTGATTTTATTCAAGTAAAAAATATTAATTCAAATGGTGCGTCAGGAATTATTATACCGAAGTGGGAACCATTTCAAAAAGGAAATGAAAAGTTAAGTTTTGCTATCGATTTTGGCACCACTAACACTCATTTAGAATATAAAATTGGTGATGGTGCTCCAAAACCATTTGATATATCAACTGATGATATCCAAATAGCTACTTTATTTCACCCTACAAAAACAACAGAAGACTTTGGTGGCTCGGGGGCGATTGCTATTCGAGAATTGATAGAACACGAGTTTATCCCAAGATTCATTGGAAATAAATCTGATCACAAATTCCCGCACAGAACTGTAATTGCAGAAAGTCACTCTTTAGACATAAATACCCAAACTTTTTCTCTAGCTGATTTCAACATCCCATTTATATATGAGCAAAAACCAGAAAAGGATAAGATTCAACCAAATCTTAAGTGGGCTAAAAAGGAAAAGGGAAACGAAAAACGTGTAAGAGCATTCTTTGAAAACCTAATAATGCTTATGAGAAATAAAGTTCTAAATAAGAATGGTGATTTATCTAAAACTCATTTGACTTGGTTCTATCCATCCAGTATGAAACCAGGAAGAAAAGCAGACTTAGAGAATACTTGGAATGAACTTTTTGTAAAATATTTTAATCCATCAAAACCAGCGATAGGTATTACTGAGTCCTTAGCCCCTTTCTTCTACTTTAAAAATAAAAAGAAAGAAATAGGTGCTTACAAACCAGCAATAGCAATTGATATAGGAGGTGGTACAACAGATATCGTGGTGTTTAAACAAAATAAACCTCTTTTGCTTACCTCTTTTAAATTTGCAGCAAACACGATATTTGGCGATGGATATAGTGAGTACGGTGCGGCAAACTCAAATGGTATTATCAATAAATATTATTCGCACTTTGAAAATTTACTTGCCACCAATCGATTTTATGATTTATCTAAAGTGCTTTCTTCCATAAAAGAAAAAAACAAAGCAGAGGACTTAAATGCTTTTTTCTTCTCGATAGAAAACAATCCCAAGATAAAAGATAATAAGCTTTTCTCGTACAATTCATTGCTATCAAAAGATGATGATTTTAAGATAGTCTTTATTTATTTCTATGCTGCAATCATATTTCATATTGCGTCCTTAATGAAAAAAAGCGATGTCGAACTGCCCAAACATATAATCTTTAGTGGAACAGGATCTAAAATATTAAATATTATAACTAGCAATCAAACGATACTTTCTGACTTTTCGAAAATGATTTTTGAAGAAGTTTACAAAGGTGAAAAGTTTAATTTAGAAGGTTTGTCAGTCGAAACCGAGAATGAAATTCCTAAAGAAGTTACTTGTAAGGGTGGATTAATGATGAACCCGGAGGACGAGCAGTTGGATGTTAGGAATATTAAAACAACACTCACTTGTCTTGAAAATCAAGGTGTTGATAGTCTAACTTATACTGATTTGAATGATGAAAGAAAAGCTGCTATTATTTCTTATGTAGAAGTATTCAATGAGTTCTTCTTAAATCTGAATAAACAATTTTGTTTCAGCGATTACTTCAACGTTTCCGAAAAATCATTGATAGTATTCAAGGAAGAAGTCAACAAACATCTAAGAGATTATCTAGAGGAAGGATTAGAATTTAACAAAAAACTAGATAGCATTGGTTTGGATGATAAGGAGTTAGAAGAATCCTTATTCTTCTATCCACTTATTGGTGCAATTAGCAACCTTTCCACTCATCTCTCTCAGTTAACACCAATAAACAGCTGAAAATGAAAAAAAACATTCTATTGTTAGTTTTAGCAGTAATGCTATTTGAGCCTTCCTTTAGTCAGGTTACTAAAGAATCCTATAAGAAAGCAGTTGATATACTTAATTATCAATCTGTATATTATTCATTATCTGTTTTAAGCCCAACAAGTGGAGTTACTGCCAAGTTCAAGTCTAATTGTAAATGTGTAAACGACCCTGTTTTTGAAAAAATCAAATCTTCAATTCCAGAAACAGAGCTAAAAACAATCGAAATCTCCAATGAAATTCAGGAATTAAAAAGTCAAGATATTTCGGCATTTGGACAGTCCCGTGCTTTGGATTTTCTTTTGAATGGCTCATTTAATGAGTCTAAGATTTTGAAAGACTTTAAGAATCAACTAGAACAAAAAGGAAAACTTTCTGACTATAAAACTAATTTAACACGGCAGTTAGAAGGTGTTTTGCAAGAAAACATTCAAGCGAACACTTCTAGTCAAAACGAAGCAGAAAGTCTGCTTTCAACTCTTGAAAGCAGAATTCAAATAATTGAACAAAATCAAAATGTCAAGAAAGAAAAGTCAGGCATATTTGGTGGGTTTTCAGATTACTTAGTCCTTTTAGCAATCATTTTAGGCATTTTAGGCATTTTAGGCTTGTTTCTAGCTCTTAGAAAAAGAGATAATTACGAAGAATTATTACCTAGGATTTTAGAAAGTAGAAGATTGAAAGATCTCATTCATTCGCAAAATAAATCAACAAGCAGTGGAATGAGACATAATAATTCCACATCTTCAGAAATAAGAGATATGCAGGGAAGAATTAGAGACTTGGAATCACAAATCCATAGACTTAACAACGATATCGAAAAATTAAAGCAGCCGAGTTCAACTTTTCCATCAACTCCTTCTACTTCCGATAAAGAAGTTAGACGTCCTGAACCAAAAACAGAGATACTCTTCTTATCTACACCAAATTCAGACGGAAGCTTCAACGAAAGTTCGGCCTCAAATACTTATAAAGATGGTGCAAGCATTTATAGACTTATGAAAATAAGTAATTCTAATGCTAATTTTCAGATTGATGAAAAGGAAACTTCAATAAAGCTTGCCTTACAATATCCAGACAAAAATATTGACCCTGTTTGTGATGCTGAGAACGCATTTAACCCAAGGGCTAATAGAATTTCAACTATTAAAATGGGTGAAGCCGAATTACAAAATGGAAAATGGATTATTAACTCTAAAGCTGTAATTCGCTATGAAGATTGAATTTATAGAAACAGTTTTAGTTTGCATCATTGTTTCCATTCAGATAGGTGTTTTCGCAAGGACATTTTTTAAAATTCGCCTTTTTAAGAGGATAATTCCAAATATAAATTCACTGTATGTTACTAAAGTTATTGTACCAGTTTCGGAACTAGAAAGCTTATCACCGAAAGAGTTTCTGAAAAAAATAGATAGTTATAAAGAAGTTCAAACAGACTCTAATTCAGACGAAGATTTGAATCAGTATGAAAACTTGGATTTATTTAATAACTCTAGCCCAATCTTTGAAAATATTGAAAAAACCGAAGTAAATATTATTGAGATAGACGGTAAAGCGAACAAGGTCTTTGAAAATATATTGTTCTCAGTGAATAATTATCTCGTAAGAAATAGAGGGGCATCTTCGGATTTCAATCTGATGAAAGATATTGTAGAGCGAAATACTGATGCAGTAGAAGAGGATATAAACTTGTCAGTGGGAACTCCACTCTATTTGGGTTTAATGGGTACGATGATGGGTATTGTAATTGCTCTTTTTAATATGCCGGATCTAGGTGTAGAACTAGGTACTGAACAAACAGGGAAAACCCTTGACGAAGGTATTGCAATGCTTATTGGTGGTGTTAAAATTGCGATGATAGCTAGTTTTGTGGGCTTAATGTTAACTATAATTAATTCAGGTTGGGTTTTTAAAGGATCAAGAAGCTACAGTGAGGCTAGAAAAAATGAGTTTTATACTTTTATTCAAGTAGAACTTCTTCCTATAATAAACCAAGGTTTAGCATCGACCTTGGATTCACTTCAAAGAAATTTATTACAATTCAACAAAGAATTTTCGAGCAACTTGAAAGGCTTGACAGGTGTGTTTGATTCAAACCGAAGTGCAATTAGAGAGCAGAAGGAGTTACTTGATGCAATAGATAAGGCAAAGGTCTCTGAAATGACCAAATACAATGTTGCTGTTCTAAAGCAATTAGACCTTTCAGTAGGAAAGTTTGAGAAGTTTAATG
Source organism: Pontimicrobium sp. MEBiC06410 (assembly GCF_053601615.1). Classification (NCBI taxonomy): domain Bacteria; kingdom Pseudomonadati; phylum Bacteroidota; class Flavobacteriia; order Flavobacteriales; family Flavobacteriaceae; genus Pontimicrobium; species Pontimicrobium sp. MEBiC06410. Next base: position 107,257 of record NZ_JBSHNT010000161.1, on the reverse strand, counting down.
CCTTCCTTTCAAATACAACTCAATTCGTTGAGAATTCGCAACTAATAGTTACAAAGTCAAATGAGCTTCTTACACGAACAGATAATTTCAAAACAATTGCGGAAAATCTTGATAGCAAATTAAATCAGAGCCAACAGCTACTAACGTTTCTCTCTGAGCATTTCAACAAGTTGGAAGAACATAAAGAGTATACCTCAAATACAGTTGCTGATGTTGGACATTCAATTTCCGAAACTTTTAAAGAGCTCAAAGAACACATTCAGAATTCAAGTGAAGCAGTCAAACAGTTCACAATCGATGAAACAGAAGCTTTAAAAAATGCTCTTTCTGAAAGCAAAACAAACTTGGTTAACCTCGAACATTTGTCTACACTCAAAACAGATGTTTCTCAATTTAAAAACAGTTCGGCTACTCAGGGTGAAAGGCTTAAACAAACAATAGAAGATCTAAATCGAAATATGGTGAAGGCAATCGTAATTCTTGAGCAGATTGAGAACAAAAAAGACGTCATATCTTCTGTTAGAAATCTTTTCAAGTCTAAAAAGAATTCAGTATGACAGGAAAGAACTCAGGATTCTTTTGGCCAAGTTTTACAGACTTAATGACCAGTTTGTTTTTCATTATGTTGGTATTGTATGTTTTGACTTATTTGAAGCTTACAAATCAACAGAGAGCGACCGAACAACAGTTAAACAAGATAAAGGAAATTCAAGCTGCCGTTAAGGAACTACCGCAAGATTATTTTCAATATGACTCTGAATACAAAAGATTTTCGCTTGTTCAAAATATTGAATTTGAAAGAGGGCAAGATATTATCAAGCCTAAGTATGAGCAGTATTTAATTGATGTAGGAGTTTCTATAAAAGACTTGATAAGTAATTTGAAAAGCAAATACGCTCAACAAGACATTAAGTATGTAGTCATAATTGAAGGAATGGCTTCTAATGATAATTACTTTGATAATTATCCACTCAGTTATAAACGAGCTTGGGCAGTAATGAAGTTGTGGCAAAGAGAGAATGTGATGCCAGATCAATCCGTATGTGAAGTACAAGTTGCAGGTTCGGGAACAGGTGGCATTGGTAGATTTCCCAATAATGAAGAATTCAAAAACCAAAGGATATTGATACAAATTGTACCAAAAATTGGTGAAATAAAATTAGAATGAAAATCAAACCATTAATATTTACTCTTTGCTCTTTGGTGTTAACAGCTACTTGTACTCAATCGGGCAGGCGCAAACCTATATCAGATAATGAAACACCACAAGTTAATTCTACAAAGCGAACTGACAATATCAAAGGAAAGAATGTAATTAAGATGAAGCAATCAGGTGGTGTTTATTTAATTCCGGCCTTAGTTAACGGATCTAATATGGATTTTATTTTTGATACAGGAGCTTCCGACATTACAATTTCTCAGGTTGAAGCCCTATTCCTTTATAGGCAAGGCACTTTGACAGATGATGATTTCATTGGTGTTCAAAAGTATCAAATCGCTGATGGCAGTATTTCTGAAGGTTCAATAATCAATCTTAAAACAGTACAGATAGGAAACAAGGTGCTGTACAACGTGAAAGCTTCAATTATACATAATACATCTGCACCATTGCTTTTGGGTCAATCAGCTTTAAATCAATTTGGTCAGATTACAATAGATTATAAAAACAGTCAAATTACTTTAGAATGATGAAAAGGCTAATAATTTTTTTTATTGTTGCATCTCTTACAGCCTTTTCGTGTAATTCAAAAAGTGGTAATCGGAAAGCACAATCGGAACAAAGCGAACAAACCGATAAGGAAGGCTTTTTAAAAGTCACCAAAGTAGTGGACGGAGATACATTTTGGGCTGATGACGGTTCCGCAAAAGGAATCAAAATTCGTCTAATCGGAGTTGATGCACCAGAATCTAGAAATGTTTTTAAAAAGAAAAAGGGGTATTATGGCGAAGAGGCCAAGAATTACTTATCAAATATGTTTGACGGGCAAAGTGTACGCCTTGAATTTGATGTTGACAGCTTAGACCAATATGGTAGAACACTTGCATACGTTTATTTGACAGATGGAACATTCGTTAATGCTGACTTAGTGAAAAATGGATATGCAATGGTTATGACCGTTCCTCCGAATGTAAAATACGCGGACGAATTTGTGAAATATCAGCAAGAAGCAAGGGAAAACAATCGAGGACTTTGGAAAATGAATATTGAATAAGTAAAGAATATAAAATGCCAACGCTAAAAGCCATACACATTTGCAATTCGCGCTAGCCGACACACAAGCCAAAAATTGCAAAAGAGTATGTCTTTGCCAACGCTCACAGACATAAAAGAAGAAAGTACGACCGCACAACATTGTATAAGAGCAATAGCGGGTGCAGTGGTAAAATCAAGGTCTGTGCATTCAATAAACTTTTGTGGTGGCGGACAGGTAATCGCCTTGAAATCCGCTACTGCTCTTATACTTGACCGTAATATGAACGGAACGATATTTGAGGTTATTTAAGAAACTAACATTATGAAAAAAATCATACTTCTTTTATTACTGACTTTCGGAGTTAAAACAGCATTTGCAGAATGTTCAATGAGTGCAATGTATTTCTTTCCAGAACCAAAAGAAATTGGCTTGAATTCAAAATTTATAATTCAAGGATATGCGTTTAGTCAAAAAACAATAAAAAGTTTTAAAAACAGAAAAGTTTACCTTGAAAGTGAAAATGGAGAATTAATTGAACTGAATCTTGAAGAATTCTATACTGGACAAATGCAATTAACCCAAGCTATTTTTTGTCCAACATCAGAATTAAAGCCAAATACAAAATACTTTCTTAAATACTCTGACCAAACCGAAAATGAAGGAAGAGAAATGAAGCAATACAACAGACAAAAAAAAGTAAGAGAAAAAGTCTATTGGAAAACGACGGACAAAAAAGAACTCGAAAACCTGAATTCTAACTTGAATGTTGAGTTTGAAAAAACCGAAGTTATCCACTATGGTTGTGGACCATCTGCAAATGCAATTTTTAATGTAAAAAATAAATCGGAATCTGAAATTTGGTATAAGACAGAAGTTGTTGACTTGACCACTAACGATAAAAAAGTCTTTTACATAAAAGAATGGAATGGTAAGCTAAATGTTGGACACGGAATGTGTGCAGGAGCATTTACTTATAAAAATAAAGGAAAATATAAAGTTAGGTTCACACCAATGAATACTGACGGGAAATCATTAAAAACAACTGATTGGACAACCTTTGAGAGTCCGTTTATGAACGATAAAAGTCCATTCGGAAATTAAAAATACTATGGCTAACACCGTATAAAATTAATTGCTGGTTTTAGCCAGTTTACGAAAGTCCTAGCGGACTTTCTATCTGTGTTTTATTTTCTAACTTTAGTGCTTAAAACACGCAACTAATCTTATACAATAGTTAGCTACAATAACCAAAAAAAATGTATAAATAAGATATACCCGATAGCACAGATTTGAATACGGAAATTATACTGACAAAAATATGGTCACGGAATTTCCAAAACTGAATAAATTATTAACGGAATAAAATACAAGCAACTTACCTAACTAAAAAACCTATAATACCCACACTTTAAATAAGCCCCTTCAGGAAACCCAACAGGATGATCGGTATCATGCTCTGTTTTTTTAATAATATCAAACTTACGTTTAGACGCTAATAACGTTTGCGTATTAATATCAAAAAACGTTTGTGCTAATACTCTAGACGAACAGGAGGCCAACACTAACAAACCATTTTTAGCGGTTAATTGTACGCCTAAATTGGCTAATTGCGCATATTTCTTTTTAGCTAAGTCTATTTCCTTCTGTTGTTTTGCAAAACTTGGAGGATCAATCACAACGACATCAAAAGTTTTACCATTTTTAATTAATTGCTTTAATTCGGCAAAAGCATCGCCAGCAATAGTATAGTGTTTTCCTGTATAGTTGTTTAGTTTACCATTTTGTAACGCAATCTCTAAAGCCTGTTTACTAATATCTAAGCTTGTAACTGTTTTAGCACCATTTGCTAAGGCGTGTACCGAAAATCCGCCAGCATAACTAAACACATCTAAAACCGTTTTGCCCTTACTCCACTCTCCTACTTGCCGTCTGTTATCTCTGTGGTCTAAAAAATAGCCCGTTTTATGCCCTTTAATAACGTTTGCCGAAAAGTTAACCCCATGTTCTACAAATTGTACCACTTCGTGTTCTAACGTACCATAAACCACTTCTCCATCTTTTAAATGATGACGCATAGACTGTTGTAAACCACGACTTAAACGCATAACAATAGTTTCACATTCTGAAACCATTTGTAAACTCTTTAAAATAGACTCTAAATACGGTAACCATATTTCAGAATATAGCTTAACCACTAAAACAGTTGCGTATTTATCGGCAATTAAGCCAGGAAAACCATCATTTTCACCAAATAACAATCTGTAGCTATTAGTATTGGTTTCTAAAAGCGATTGGCGTTTAGAAAAGGCGGTTTCAATTTTACTATGAAAAAATTTAGCATTAATTTGAACACTTCTGTTTTCGCTATGCAACATTTTAATACGAATGGGAGATGCTGCATCGTATAAACCCAAACCTATAACTTTGTTTTTATTTTTTCCGAAGATAATAGCCAAATCTCCAGTTTCGGCAGTATCATTAATCTTTGTAATATTATTAGAAAACACCCAAGGATGTCCGCTAAGCACAAACTGCTCACCTTTAGCGTTAAGCTTTACAGCTAAACGATTAGGTTTATAATTGGAAATTATAGCTTTAGAAAAAGTAGACATGATTATAGTGTCAAGGCTTTAAACTGTATTTGAAGCGTTTTTTCTATTGTTTTTACACGCTGTAACTCGTTAGATAATACCAATGCTATAGATTCTCCTGTTTTGCCTCCTCTTGCCGTTCTCCCCGATCTATGCGTATAATATTCTATATGTTCTGGTAATTGGTGGTGTATTACAAAACCTAAATTATTTACATCTATGCCTCTAGCAGAGACATCTGTAGAGATTAAGATTTGTAAACTTGTGTTTTTAAAGGCTCGCATAACTTTATCGCGTTCGCGTTGTTGCATATCGCCTTCTAAAGCATCCACATTAAACCCTTCCTTTTGTAGTGTTTGTTTTAAGGCTTGCACGCCAGCTTTAGTTCTACAAAAAATAATACCACGCTCCTCTTCTCTATCTTCTAATAAGTGCATTAACGTTTGTGGTTTATCTGGAATAGTCGTTTCTACAAAAAAGTGCGAAATATTTTCGTTAACAATACTTGTTCTATTTACTGCTATTCGTGCTGCTTTGTCCGATATGTAACGTTTTACAATAACTTTTAAATCTTCTGGCATAGTTGCCGAAAACAGCCAAGTATTCCTCTTTTTATTAGTTGTTGCTTGTAGAATGGTTGTTAAATCTTGTTTAAAACCCATGCTAAGCATTTCGTCTGCTTCATCTAAAACAACGGTATTTATGTGTTTTAAATTGACGATATTACGCTCTATTAAATCGACTAGACGCCCAGGTGTCGCCACTATAATATGCGTTGTACGTTGTAAGTTTTTTATTTGAATATCTATCTTCTCGCCACCATAAACCCCTTCAACAAAAAGTTTAACATCGTTATACTTTGTAAACTTAAACAATTGCTTTTTTATTTGCTGTACTAACTCGCGTGTTGGTGCAATGATAAGACCTTGTACTTCTTTTATATTTGGGTTTACTTTATGTAATATGGGCAAGCCAAAAGCAGCCGTTTTACCTGTTCCTGTTTGTGCTAAACCAATAAAATCTGTTGCCGATGCCATTAAAATAGGAATGGCTTGTGCTTGAATTTCAGTTGGCACTTTAATTCCTAATTCTTCTAAAGACTTTACGTAGTTTTTGTTTAGTCCTAAATCTCTAAATGTACTCATAGTTTTATGTTGGCTTTTTGCTATTTGCTATTGGCGTTAAGTAGTCTTATTTCAACTTAAATTTCAATTTTATAAGAAAAGTATCATTTTTTTAAAAGTCTTCTACTACGCTCAGACTGACATTAGAGTGAACATTCGTAATTCGTAATTAAAACTACTAATCCTCTGGTGGATACCCGTGAATTTGTTCGAAAACTTCATCGAAATTTAAGCGTAAATACGCGTTTAATTTCTTTTTATAGTCGTCTTTTAACCATTCTACAAAGTTAAATGTGCTTTTACTAATACACTTTGTATAACGTTGTATGCGGTAATCTATATCGTCTTTTAATAATTTAGCTAAGGCTAAAGCATCCCATAAATCCTCGCTATTTTCTATACAAATTTTTGCATGGTGTTGTATAGAGCGTTCTAAAATAACTTTAGACGATTCTCCATTTCTAACAGATTCTATGTACATTTTCTTGATATCGAAATACACGTCTTCACTTTTAGCGAACTCCTTACGTAAATCTTCAGGCATTTCGTACCTAAAGTTACTCTCTAAATCTTCGTCACTTAAAATTCCATCTAAATAGAAATTAGGAGATCTAAATATTTTATGCCAATCTAAATCGCTTCCCCAAGGTCCAAAACGGTGTAGGTTGTTACCTAAATCTATTACCGAGAATTTAGATTTATTCTTTAAAATACGCGATCCACGACCTATCATCTGGTAATATAAGGTTAGCGATTTTGTCGCTCTGTTTAAAACAATTGCATCTACCGTTGGTTCATCGAAACCAGTAGTTAAGATACTTACCGATGTTAAAATAGCATCTGGCGTTTCTTTAAACCATTTTAATATGGCTTTACGCTCTTTTTTAGAGTTATTATTATCTAAATGAGCAATTGGGTATCCTGCTCTTCTAAAGGTATCGTATACATGCAGAGAGGTATTAATACCGTTATTAAATATTAGTGTTTTTTTACCTTTACAACGCTCTTCGTAAGCTTGAATAAGCTTTGTTAACATGTCTGTGTTGGTATATAAATCCTCAGAAGATTTTACAGTATAATCCCCATTAGCACCTACTATTAATGAGGTTAACCCTACATTATAAGAGTATATTTCGGCACGTGCTAAAAATTCATTTTCTATAAGCGATTGTATCGTTTCACCTACAATTAACTCATTGTAGTTGTCTTTCATTGGTAAGTTTATATTACTACTTAAAGGCGTAGCAGTTACTCCTAAAATGAAAGATTTTTCGAAAAACTTAAATAACTTAGTAAACGAGTTATAGTGTGCCTCATCGATAATAACTAATCCTATGTCTGAAATATCTAACTTATCATCATTTAAACGGTTGTTTAAGGTTTCAACCATGGCAACAAAACAGTTATAATCATGCTGATCGGATAAATCGGCCTTACTGTCTACAATTTTGTTTGTTACACCAAACTCTGTTAGCATATTAGAGGTTTGCCTACACAACTCAATACGGTGTGTCATGACTAAAACCTGCTTTTTATGTATTTTTAAATATTGCCTAACGATTTCAGAAAAAATGACCGTTTTACCTCCTCCAGTAGGTAATTGATATAAAAGGTGATAGTCTTTTGGTGCATCTTCAAAACACTTAAAAATCTTGTTAATAGCACCTTTTTGATAACTATATAAACTTTTTCCTTCTTTACGTTCTTCTAATTCTAAAGCTGTAACTGACATTAATAGTTTTTAAATTTTAACGATGCGCAAAAATACAACGATTAAACAGGTTTCAAAGAATAAATGGTCGTTTTTTTTATAGAATCTATCTATTGTTTATTTTTATACTCGATTATGACAGATAAAACAGAAGACCTTCAACCACAGTTTAGTGGTTTTTTTAACACACCACATCTATTTTTAAATTCTATTAATGGTATTTACCCTTTTATAGATACATTAAATTACACTCCTGTTTTTGGTAATTCTATTTTAAAAAACATACGCCTTGGTCAGCGTGTAGAACGGTTTGTATCTAAAGAGTTACAAGAACACGATAGCATTACTATTTTAGCAGAAAATCCTCAAATAAAAAATGGTAAAGTAACTATTGGCGAGTTAGATTGTTTATTTATGCAAAATAAACAACCTATACATTTAGAAATACAGTTTAAATACTATTTATTCGACCCTAATTTAGGCACAACCGAAATAGACCATTGTATTGGCCCCATGCGTAAAGATAGTTTAAATGAAAAATTAAATAAACTTAAAACAAAGCAGCTACCTCTACTCTATGCCCCAGAAACAAAACCTGTATTAGAAAAATTAAATCTTAAGGCTAATGATTTTGTTCAGCAAATTTACTTTAAAGCCCAAATTTTCATGCCTTTTGAAAAAAGCTATGTTTTAAAGACATTAAATCCAAAGTGTGTTTATGGCTTTTATTTTAAATATAAAACACTTCCTTTTTTTAAAGATTATAAATTTTATATCCCTAAAAAAACAGATTGGCTTCTAGATGTTACACCAAACGTAGATTGGCAAACCTATGATGCCGTTTTGCCTAAATTAAAAGTCTATGAAAACGAAGGGTATTCCCCAATGTTATGGTTAAAACACCCCAAAGGGCATTTAGATAAATGTTTTGTTGTGGCATGGTAATGGTTACAACTAATAATGTAGCACTTTACTCATTTATAATTTTTAGATATCTATGATTAAAAACATAAAACACTTTATATCAATTCTTATTTTAATATTAAGTATTGCTAGCAGTTTTGCGCAAGAAACAGTTGTTAAATTAAAAGATATAGCTTTAATAGCTTATGATACAGACTTAAACTATAGTTTGTATCAAAAAATTAGTGCAAATAGGTTTAAAAGAATAGCTATAGATTTTGATATAAACTATAAAACAAAAATAATAACCCATAAAATAGCTAAAGATGAAGACGATCATGAAACTTTAGAGGCTATTTTAAGTGATTACGACAGTATTACTTATATAAAAGATTTAAGAGCTATAACAGTTAATGATTTGTATAATACAAACTGGTCTTTCCCTAATCCAAAAAAAGATAACACTGCAGCAAGCGTTTTAAATATAGAATCTTTTAAAAACGGTGTTAGTAATTTTCAAGAGTTATATTATGGAGAAAGCCAACCCAACCAAGGCTTTGGTATTCATGTAAAACAAGCGAAACAAAAGCAATGGCATGTTAATAACTCCAAATGGTTTTACACCTTTATTTTAGACTTAGGAAACAATAAACATATTGCTTTTTTAGGTGACGCAAAATACATATATCACATTTTGTTACCATTAAAGAATAGTAATCTCATTGTTGCAGACGATTATGGCATAATACCTATTAAAAATACTAACCATAAAGACGTTAATGTTAAATATTCTGAAGCTTTTAATAGATTTTACCCTGATGAGTTTTATAAACTAAAACAAGTAGACAATAAAAAATACCAACTGATTAATCAATTTGAAAAACGTGTATTAAATAAAGTAGCAGATACTATTATATACAATCGTTTTTTTATTGAAATGATAAATAATAAAAATAGTACTATTTACAACCATAAATTAGAGCCATTGCCATTACAGACTATAAGAAAAGCTTATCTTCAACCGACAGGTTTAGAGGTTTTAACAAATGCAGGTGTTAGTTATTATGATTTTAATTTTAATAAAATGAAAACTCTGCCTAGTTATGTTTATAGTGTTTGTGGCACAGTACACTCTATTTCTCATAAAATAAACACTACAAAAAGCAAGACATCTCCCTATAGTATTACCATAACAAGTGGCGGTCTAGCTGCTCCTTTTGATACTATAGAAGAATTAACTTTAAATACTTCTAAAGGGTATACCGTAAGTTTTTTAGATGATTCGGATTACACCTATACAGACGATAATAATCTTGAAGCTAGAAACATAAGTAGTTACCTAAAAGTTAAAAAAAATAAAAAGTATGGTATCTATACTTATAGCTATGAAAAAGAAGAAAGCAACTTTATATCTGACGAAATATTAGAAACAAGAAAAGATGTCCACTTACCGACTAAACCAGCAAAAGTTAAAGAATTGCTTCCTATACGTTTTGATGCAATAGAATATAATAATCAAGATGGACAGATTTTATTTTACAAGAACAATAAAGTTGGAATTTTCCCAAGAGATAAAACAGTCGTTTACGACGAACTAAAAAAAGAATCACAATCCTTTTACTCCTTTACAAAAAATGGCAAAAAGGGATGGTTAGATATTAAAACATATACAGAATATTATTTGGATTAAATTAAAGTAAGTTAATATTATGGATAACCATGTATTTCTTCCGTAATTTGCAATAACGTCAATCTAAATATGCAAAACAGTACGCTTCAAACTCAATTAATCCCTACTTTAAAAACAAACTTTGGTTACGATAGTTTTCGTGGGCAACAACAGGATATTATAGAGAATGTTCTTAATAAAAAAGACACTTTAGTAATTATGCCTACTGGTGGTGGTAAATCTATCTGTTTTCAATTACCAGCCATTATACTAGAACAATTAACGCTAGTTATTTCCCCACTTATTGCTTTAATGAAAGACCAAGTAGATGGTTTAAATGCTAATGGTATCTCGGCGGCTTTTTTTAATAGTAGCCAACACCCAGAAGAACAGCAAGAAATTATAGATAGGGTTATAAATAAAAGCTTAAAACTATTATATGTCGCCCCCGAAAGCTTAGGTGGTTTAGAAAACTTACTCAACGAACAGTACATTAGCTGTGTAGCTATAGACGAAGCCCATTGCATCTCGTCTTGGGGGCACGATTTTAGACCATCGTACCAACAATTAGGTTTTTTAAAACGTCAATTACCCAATACCCCAATAATAGCACTAACAGCTACAGCAGACAAAGCAACGCGACAAGATATTGTAGACCAATTACAAATTCCAAATGCAAATCAGTTTATTTCGTCTTTCGATCGTAAAAATATAGAGCTAGAAGTCCGCCCTGCCGATGGTAGAGCTAACCAAATTGTACGTTTTATAAAGCAAAGACCAAACGAAGCTGGTATAGTGTATTGCTTAAGTAGAAAGAATACTGAGCAAATAGCTAAAAAATTAAACCAAAACGGTATTAATACAGATGCCTATCATGCTGGCTTAAGTTTTGAAGACCGTTCTAGAATACAAGAAGATTTTATTTTCGATAAAACACAGGTCGTTTGTGCTACCGTTGCCTTTGGTATGGGTATAGATAAATCTAACGTGCGTTGGGTAATACACCATAATATGCCTAAAAACATAGAAGGTTATTATCAAGAAATTGGCCGTGGCGGAAGAGATGGCTTAAAAGCGCATGCTTTACTGTTTCATAGTTATGCCGATGTAATACAATTGCGAAAATTTGCTTCAGGAGCTTCTAACGAAGAGGTGCAAATAGCAAAACTAGACCGTATGAAACAGTTTAGTGAAGCAACGACTTGTAGACGCAAAATTCTATTAAGTTACTTTGGGGAATTATTAAGCGAAAACTGTGGTAATTGCGATGTATGTAAAAACCCTCCAAAGTTCTTTGATGGTACTATTATTGCGCAAAAAGCATTATCAACTATAACGCGAGTTAAACAACAAGAAGCCACAGGGACCATTATAGATATATTGCGAGGTGCTAGAAATGCTAATGTTTTAGAAAAAGGCTATGATGCAATAAAAACCTTTGGTATTGGTAATGATATTTCTTGGAAAGACTGGCAACATTATATTATACAATTAATAAATCAAGGGGTTTGTGAAATCGCTTTTCATAAAAATAATGCGCTTCAACTTACAGACTTTTCAAACAAAGTGCTCTTTAAGGGCTTAAAAGTGCATCTTACTTACCCTATTGAAACTAAAGAGCAAGAAAAAGCGATAGCAAAACCCAAAACAAAACGTACACCAACCAATAGTTTATTTGAGCGTTTACGACAATTGCGCTACCGCATTTCTCTAGAAGAAAACCTTCCCGCATACCTTATATTCAACGATGCTACACTAAAAGAAATGGAACGTGTTCGCCCTATGAGCGAAAGTGAGTTTTTAACCATTTCTGGAGTTGGGCAAAGAAAAATGGAAGTCTATGGCGATGAGTTTATTGCAGAAATATTAGATTTTATGGGCTCTAAAATAAAGAAACCAAAAAAAACTGATACACATATCCTTACATATAACTTATATAAAAAAGGATTTTCTATTGAAGAAATCTCTATTCAAAGACAATTAAAAACACCTACTATCTACTCGCACATAGCCAAATTGTATTTAGATGGTAAAGACATTAATATTTTCGATTTTATTTCAAAAAGCGATGTAGAAGCTGTACATATGGCAAAAATAGAGTTGAATAATTCTAAAACTTTAAAAGATTATTTCGACTATTTTAATGAGCAGATGGACTATTTTAAAATCCGTTTAGCTTTAAGTGTTATTGAAAAAGAAAACATGTAACAATGGATATTATAGACTTTATTATAGGAGCTTTATTAGCTAATGCTATGCCACATTTTGTAATTGGGATTACTAAAACCAAGTTTTTAGGACTGTTTGGCTACTCGCCTAGAGGCAACATTATGTATGCAGTTCTTCAGTTTATTATATGCTTAATTTTAATAGCCGTAAAGTATAGTTTTACAGAAATTATAACTAACGGCTTTTTTATGGGACCATTAACTGTTATGAGCTTATATTTTATTTTCGGAAAATGGATTTTAGCCTTTTATAACAGAAAATCAATCAAATAATGGTTTTATTTAGTACCAACATTTTATAAATACGCGAGTATTAATACTATAAATAATTGATAGTATCTTAAATATAGTCTAACTTCGTATGGCTATTACTAAAAGAAAACAATACACTTGAAAAAGGTACTTCTTATTATATCTGTTATTTTTTCTCAATTTATATTTGCTCAAGGCGAAGGTAATATTTGGTACTTTGGTTTTAATGCAGGGTTAGATTTTAATGTAGATCCTCCTGCAGTATTAACTAATAGTAGTCTATCGTCTAACGAAGGTTGCGCTTCTATTTCTGATGCCTCTGGAAATCTTCTTTTTTATACAGAAGGCAATACAATTTGGAATAAAGACCATGAGATTATGAGTAATGGAGATGGGTTATTAGGTAACCCTTCTGCTACACAATCTTGTATAATTGTAAAAAAACCAGAAGACAATAACACCTATTTTGTATTTACACTAGATTTTGAAGCGGGAAATAATGGTTTTAGATATTCTGAAGTAAATATGGTACCAAATAATGGACTAGGTGTGGTATTAGTTGCTAATAAAAACACATTATTACTAGATACTGTTACAGAAAAAGTAACGGCAGTTCAGCATGCAGATGGCATAAACACTTGGGTGGTTGTACACGGTTGGAATAATAATAACTTCTACGCTTATTTAGTTACAAGCTCTGGTGTTAGCGATACTCCTGTAATAAGTAGTGTTGGGCCAATAAGTAATGGCGTAAACCAAAACACTGTTGGCGCATTAGTCTTTTCGCCAAACGGAGAAAAAGCAGCAATGTGTAATAATAGAAACGAAACTATTTTGTTTGACTTTAATGCAGATACAGGAGTTATTAGCAACCCAATTACAATAAATAATAAATCTAATACATACGGCGCAGCCTTCTCCCCTTTAGGGAACTTTTTATATACTTCTAATTTTAGTAATACAATCTTTCAATACAATTTAAATGCTACCAACATTCCAGCTTCAGAGTTTGTGTTATCTACGAACCAAAATATTCAATATGGACAATTACAACTCGCGCCAGACGGTAAAATATATATAGCAAAATCTGGAAGTAATACTTTAAGTACTATAACCTTCCCTGAAAACATTGGTAGCAGCTCAATTCTCAATGTGAATGCTATAGACTTAGCAGGAAAAGCTAGTGGCCTTGGTTTACCGGCTTTTGTTCAATCTTTCTTTTTTGTGCTACTCTCCTACCAAAAAGATTGTTTTGGAGACGAAACTCAATTCTTTTTTAATAATACCGTAGATGCTATTGCATGGAATTTTGGAGATGCTACAAGTGGAGTTAACAATAGTTCAAATAACCTTCAACCAACACATGTCTTTTCCGCTCCTGGTATTTATGAAGTTACAGCAACAGTAACAAAAGGTAATGTTGTTTCTATAGAAACCATAGAAGTAGAAATTTTTCCGTTACCAGAAATAACACCTATTGTTCAATTAAATCAATGCGATGATAATACAGATGGTGTAAGCCCATTTAACTTGCAATTAGCGAATAACTTAATTACAGATAACAACGCTTTGGTAATTACTTATCATGAAACATTAAACGATGCAGAGCATAATATTAATTCTATACTTAATGAAACTGCTTATAACAATCAAATTCCAAGTCTAGACACTGTTTGGGCTAGAGTAGAAAATAATAATGGTTGTTATGACGTTTCTCAAATAGATTTAGTGGTTTCCGTATCACAAATTCCTGATACATTTCATAGAGATTTTTTTGAATGTGATGATGATACAGATGGAGTTGCTGTTTTTAATTTCAGCACTATAGAAAACGATATTATTGCATTATTTCCAGCAAACCAACCTATACATATAAATTACTATAGCACCCTTACCGATGCTATTACAGAAACCAATGTTATAGAAGATATTACTAATTATGAGAATATAAACTCTCCTACACAACAAGACATCTACGTTCGTATAGAAAATGAATTAAACGATGAGTGTTTAGGTTTAGGCCCTTACATTACATTAAATGTTCTACAACAACCTCAATTTCAGTTAAACACACATGCCATTATATGCATGGACGACACTCCTAATTTAACAGTAGGCATAACCAATTCTCTAAATACTTATCAATACACTTGGACTAACAGTTTTGGAGAAATTACTAGTACAGAATCATCACTAACAGTTACTAGTGGCGGGACTTATACCGTTATTGCAACTTACGATTATGGTAATGGGTACATTTGCGAATCTATACCACATACCATTACAATTGAAGAATCTGCAATAGCAATACTAACACCTAACAGTATTGTTATAAATGATGGATCTGCCAACAATTCTCTAACTATACTACCTAGTACAATAGGTTTTGGAGATTATGAATATGCTTTAAATAATAGCTTTGGCCCTTATCAAGACTCGCCTTTTTTTGGTAATGTTCCAGCTGGTGCGCACACAATTTTTGTTAGAGATAAAAACGGTTGTGGTACAAGTAGTATTACAATATATGTTATAGGTTTTCCTAATTATTTTACACCAAATAACGATACTGTTCACGATTTTTGGAATATAAAAGGGTACTCTCCTTCCATTTACAAGAAAACTACCATATATATTTACAATCGTTATGGTAAATTATTAACTACAATCTCTCCACTTTCTTATGGTTGGGATGGCACACTTAATGGTAAACCACTCCCATCAACAGATTATTGGTATACTATAGAACTTACAGATCATAATAATAATCATAGAAATATAACTGGGCATTTTAGTTTACTTAGATAATGCTCAAATGCCTACAAGTAGTATATAAAACACTTTTACTTTCATAATTTATAGGCTAACAAAACTTACATTAGCTACATATTAAAGGGGTTAATGATTTAGTTAATAACTCCTGTTAAAAGCACTTCAAAAACCATAGTAAATTTCCTATTTTGCACCGTTGTAAATCCTATAAAATTTAGATATAAGTGAAAGTCTGTATTGCCGAGAAACCAAGTGTTGCCCGCGAAATTGCTGCTGTATTAGGAGCTAGCACCAAGCGTGATGGCTATTTTGAAGGCAATGGTTATGCTGTAACTTACACCTTTGGTCATTTATGTACACTTTTTGAACCCAACGATTATAAACCTTACTGGAAAAGTTGGGATTTAAACAATTTACCCATGTTACCAGAAAAGTTTCAAACAAAGGTGGTAGACAATGATGGTATTAAAAAGCAATTTAATATTGTAAAAAGTTTATTTGATAAAGCAGAATTAATTATAAACTGCGGGGATGCTGGGCAAGAAGGAGAACTTATACAGCGCTGGGTTATTAATCAAGCCAATTACAAAGGAGAAGTTAAACGATTATGGATTTCATCATTAACTACAGAAGCTATAAAAGAAGGGTTTCAAAACTTAAAACCTTCCGAAAATTACGATAACCTATACTACGCAGGTTTTTCTCGCGCTATAGGCGATTGGCTTTTAGGTATGAATGCGACCCGTTTATATACTGTAAAACATGGAGGCTACAAACAAGTACTATCTATAGGGCGCGTACAAACCCCTACATTAGCTATGCTTGTTAACCGTTTTAAAGAGATAGAAAACTTTAAACCCCAGCCCTATTGGGAGTTGCAAACATTATATAGAGACACCTTATTTAGTTACGAGGAGGGCCGCTTCCTAAAAATGGAAGATGGAGAAAAGTTAGCCAATATTGTAAAAGAACACGATTTCGAAATTGTATCTATTACCAAAAAGAAAGGTAATGAGTATGCTCCAAAATTATTCGACTTAACAGGTTTACAAGTGTATTGTAATACTAAATTTGGATTTTCGGCAGACGAAACACTAAAAATAGTACAAAAATTATACGAGCAGAAAGTTGTAACCTACCCAAGAGTAGATACCACCTTTTTACCAAACGATATTTACCCTAAAGTGCCAGGCATACTTCAAAAATTAACAAATTATGCTACATTAACGCAACCGCTTTTAGGAAAAACTATTAAAAAATCGAAAAAGGTATTCGATGATAAAAAAGTAACCGACCACCACGCCATTATACCAACAGGAATACAAATAAACCTACAATACAACCAAAAACAGGTTTACGATATTATAACCAAACGTTTTATAGCGGTATTTTATCCAGAATGTAAAGTATCTAACACAACCGTAATTGGAAAAGCAGAAACTGTAAATTTTAAAACCACAGGAAAAGAAATATTAGAAAAAGGTTGGCGTGTTGTTTTCGAAGATGCAAATGCAAAAACTAAAGAGTCTGGAATATTACCTACATTTGAAAAAGGCGAAAAAGGCCCGCACGAGCCTTCTTTTTTAGAAAAGAAAACAAGTCCACCAAATCAATATACAGAAGCCTCACTACTTCGGGCTATGGAAACTGCGGGGAAACAAGTTGATGATGATGAGATGCGAGAACTCATGAAAGAGAACGGAATTGGTCGTCCCTCTACGCGTGCCAATATTATAGAAACACTTTTTAAACGTAAATACATAAAACGAAACAAAAAACAAGTTTTACCAACAACAATAGGCATTCAACTCATAGATACGATACAAAACCAATTATTAAAATCGGCAGAATTAACTGGGTCTTGGGAAAAACAATTAAAAGAAATTGAAAAAGGAAATTATAATGCAGGAAGCTTTATAAAACAGATGAAACGTATGGTAGACCATCTAGTATACGAAGTTCGTAGCGAAACTAAAAAAGCTAATATTTCTCATGTTACTGCAAAACCTACTCCTGTTAAAAAGGCTTCTAAAAAAACAAACGCTAGTATTACAAATGAGAGCTGCCCTAAATGTAAAAAAGGACAGCTTATAAAAGGTAAAACCGCTTATGGTTGTAGCGAGTTTAAAGCAGGATGCCGTTTTATGTTACCTTTTAAATTTAGTGATAAAACCATTTCTGAGAAGCAATACATTCGTTTATTACAAAAAGGCTCTACTGTAAATTTAAAGGGCTTTAAAACCGAAACTGGTAAAGTGGAAGGCTTATTACGCTTTGATGATGATTTCAATATAAAATTAGAGCCTAAAAAAACGACAACAAAAGCGACTAAAAACACTACTAATGATACCTTAATTTGCCCTAAATGCAAAAAAGGTGAAGTTATAAAAGGAAAAACAGCTTATGGCTGCAGCGAATACAAAACGGGTTGCGATTTTAGATTTAGTTACGATACAATTCGTGAAAAAGCAAAAGGACAAACCATAACCAAGGCTTTAGTTTACACTATTTTAAATGGCAACTAAAACACACCAACACTTTAAAATATTTAAACCTTACGGCATGTTAAGCCAATTTGCTAGTAATTCTACACAGCAAAAACGTAAAACATTTCTTGGTAAACTTGGCGAATTTCCAGAAGGCACGATGCCTATTGGTAGACTCGATGAAAAAAGCGAAGGTCTACTCCTACTCACTACAGATGGTAAATTAAGCAATTACATAAATAGTAGCCATATAGAAAAAGAATACTATGCGCAGGTAGATGGAATTATTACAGATGATGCTATAACTAAACTTAAAAACGGTGTAGAAATTGGTTTTGATGGCAAAAAATACCAAACCAAACCCAGTAAAGTTTTTACATTTGAAACACCACCCGATTTGCCTGTACGGTGGAAAAAAATTAGAGATGAACGCCACGGCCCTACCTCTTGGGTATCTATAACGCTAACAGAAGGTAAATTTAGACAAGTACGAAAAATGACATCTGCGGTTGGTTTTCCTACGTTGCGTTTAGTACGTATTCGTGTTGGGGATGTTTTTTTAGATGGTATGGCTGTTGGAGAAGTCAACAGCATTAACCTAGACAACTATAGTTTATAATTAACGATATATTATTACTCTAATAAGATAAATCCCCTTAATTTTGCAGCTTAATACACTATTAATATGCGACGCATTACACATTGGCTTTACGATTACTTAATTTCTATAGAAGTGTCTAAAACTATAGCTACCTATTTAAATATGTTAGCACTACTACTTGCTTTATTAATAATAGTATTTATAGTAGATTTTATAGTTAGACGGCTTTTAATAAACGTTTTTAGCAACTTTGCTGCCCGTACTAAATCTAATTTTGATGATATATTAGTTAAAAACAAAGTTCCAAGAAATATAGCCCACATTATTCCGTTAATTATTGCTTTAGAAGCGACGCCAACTGTTTTTGTTGATTTTCCTTTTATAGAAGGCAAAATAGAAAAAGCATTTAAAGTTTTTGGTATTATTTTAACGTTGTGGATTGCTAGAAGTTTATTAAACTCGTTAAAAGATTTTTTTAAGACTATTCCTCGTTTAAAAGATAAGCCTGTAGACAGTTACATACAGGTTTTTATGATTTTTGTATGGATAGCTGGCTTTATTCTAGCTTTTGCTATAGTTACAGATATGTCTGTATGGAAATTTATGACTGGGCTTGGCGCAATTTCGGCAGTTATTATTTTAGTTTTTAAAGATACCATCCTTGGTTTTGTTGCTAGTATTCAAGTCTCTATAAACGATATGGTAAGAATTGGAGACTGGATTACTTTTGAAAAATATGGTGCCGATGGCGATGTTACAGAAATTAATTTAGCAACTGTAAAGGTTCAGAATTTTGACAAAACCATTACAACAATTCCAACTTACGCTTTAATTTCTGATTCTTTTAAAAATTGGCGAGGTATGACCAATTCTGATGGTAGACGTATTAAACGTGCTATAATTATAAAACAAAGTAGTATAAAATACTTAACGCCAGAAGCTATAGAATCTCTAAGAAAAATATCGTTAATTACAGAGTATTTAAACAGTCAACAAAACAAAATAAACGACTACAATACTTTAAATAACATAGATAAAAAGTTATTAATAAATGGTAGAAACCTAACGAACATTGGTGTTTTTAGAAAATACATAGACAGTTATATTAATGAACACTCTGGCATTAATAAGGATATGATGATTATGGTAAGACAATTACCTCCTACTTCTCAAGGTATTCCTTTAGAAATTTATGCTTTTAGTAGCGATAAACGTTGGGCTAATTATGAGTACATTATGGCCGATATTTTCGATCATATCTTAGCGGCTGTTTCTTACTTTGATTTAGAGGTTTTTGAGCTACCAAGTTCTATTAAGAATTTTAATACTACTGTAGTAAACTAAAGTTTTATTTAGGCATTAATCGAAAATACGTCCGTAATAATTAAGGTCTACAATTTCCCCTTTCGTGGTTTTATAATCTCGTCGTATGGTACCTTCTAGCTTGAAATTGTTTTTTAATATTACGCTTATGCTTCCTAGGTTTTTACTGCTTGCTCTACAGAGTAACTTTTTAAAGTGGTACTTGCTAATAATAGATTTTATTACTAAACGCATTGCTTTTGTTGTAATGCCTTTTCCTTCGTAATGCTTATCTATAAACAAACCTAACTCCGCTTTAGGAATACTCCAATCGATATTTTTAACATCTACTAAACCAACAAAATCATTAGTTGTTGTATCTATTATTATAAAAGGTAAATATGTTTTGTTTGTAATTCTTTCTTCAATTTCCCTACAATAGGCTACAGTATCTTCAAAAGTTTGAGTTCTGGAAACTGTTCCTGCAAAAAAATCTTCAAGACGTACTCTATTATTTTCTATTAAATTAAAAAAGGCTTTATTTTCACTCGATTCTAATAGTTTAATCTTATAATTATCAAATTGCATACAACAAAATTATTAATTAAGTCTAAATTACTATTTCTCTCGCCCTTTTAAAACTGAAACTACATCTTTTAATTTAAATCCTTTAGCTTGCAACAACATTAAGTAATGAAACAGTAAATCGGCACTTTCATTTAAAAACAGGTTATCGTTATTATCCTTAGCTTCAATAACAACTTCTACTGCTTCTTCCCCAACCTTCTGTGCTATTTTATTAATTCCTTTTTCAAATAAAGAGGCTACATACGATTTTTCTCCAGTTGCATTGGTGCGCCTATCTTCTATAGTATTTTCTAATTTAGATATAAAACCATACGACTCCGTATTAGTACTATTCCAGCAGGTATCTGTTCCTTTATGGCATGTTGGTCCTTCTGGTTTTACTTGTATTAATAAAGTGTCATTGTCGCAATCTTGCTCCATACTTACTAGATTTAACACATTTCCGCTTTCTTCTCCTTTGGTCCAAAGTCGCTGTTTTGTTCTGCTATAAAAGGTTACTAATTTAGTTGTTTTGGTTACTTCTAACGCTTTCTCATTCATATATCCCAACATTAATACGGTTTTGGTATTTACATCTTGAATGATAGCTGGAATTAATCCGTCGTTATTTTTATTAAAATCTATAGTCATAATTTACCTAATGTGTTGTTTTGTAATTGTAGCTTCTCGATACTATTTTTTTGCGCCTCAAAAATCACTCTGAGCGACGTTTTTAATTTACTTTTATAATTCTTTTACTTGCTTATAATCGTACTGGAATGTTATTTTGTTTTAATGTTTCTTTTAATTCTAAAATTGGAATTTCTCCAAAGTGAAATACACTCGCCGCTAAGGCTGCATCTGCTTCCCCTACTTTAAACGTGTCTACAAAATGCTGAATGGTGCCTGCTCCGCCAGATGCTATTATTGGTATATTTAAGGTATTAGATAGTTTTGCTAAGGCTTTGTTTGCAAATCCTGCTTTTGTTCCATCATTATTCATGGAGGTAAAAAGTATTTCTCCTGCACCTCGTTTTTCGACCTCCTTTGCCCAATCAAATAAGTTTAATTGTGTGGGTATGCTTCCTCCTGCTAAATGTACAATCCATTCGCCAGCTATTTGTTTTGCATCTATAGCTACTGTGATGCACTGACTACCAAATTTACCTGATAGTTCATTTATTAATTCTGGGCGTTTTACTGCTGAGGAGTTTATAGATATTTTATCTGCTCCTGCTTTTAAAAGCCTATCTACATCTGCTATTGATGAGATTCCTCCTCCTACGGTAAATGGTATGTTAACTTGTTCTGCGACATTTAAAACCATTTCTAAGGTTGTGTTTCTCCCTTCTAAAGTTGCCGATATGTCTAAAAACACTAATTCGTCTGCTCCGTTTTTGGCATATTGTTTTGCCAATTCAACAGGGTCGCCTGCATCTATTAAATTTACGAAATTCACTCCTTTTACTGTTCTTCCGTTTTTAATATCTAAACATGGTATTATTCTTTTTGTTAGCATATTTATCTCCTGTAAAAACAGGACTCTTTTTAAATTAGTTTATCATTTTCATTTTAATAATAGTTCTCTATGCATGGTAGAACTATTAATTATTCAATATAAAATGCTCTAGTTGTTTTAAGCTTATTTTATTCTCATAGATAGCTTTACCTATAATTACTCCTTCGCATCCTAATCCTACTAGTTTTGGCAACTCGCCGTAAGACGAAATGCCTCCTGATGCAATTAATTTTACAGTGCTACTTATGTTGGAGTCATTGGTTATTACTGTTGCTTGATTAATTATTTTATTATAGGTTTTAAATGATGGGCCTTGCAACATACCATCTTTAGAAATGTCTGTACATATTACATATTGTATTCCTTTTTTTAAATAGTTTTTAATAAAGGGTATTAGCTCTAGATTACTTTCTTCTTGCCATCCATTGGTTGCAATTTTCCCTCCTGCTGTATCTGGGTAAAAGTCTGCTCCTAAAATAATTTTACTGGCTCCATAATTGGTTATCCATGTTTCAAAAAGTGCTGCATTTTTTACTGCTATGCTTCCTCCTGTTATTTGATTTGCTCCAGAATTAAATGCTATTTTTAAATCTTCGTTAGTTTTTAAACCGCCTCCAAAGTCTATTTTTAAATTAGTTTTTGAGGCTATTTCTTCTAATGTTTTATAGTTTACAATATGTTTTGCTTTTGCGCCATCTAAGTCTACTACGTGTAAATATTCTATACCGCTTGCTTCAAATTGTTTGGCTATTTCAAGTGGGTTTTCATTATATACTTTTTTTGTGTTGTAATCGCCTTTTGTTAGGCGTACACATTTACCGTCTATTATATCTATTGCTGGTATTATTCTCATATTCGTTTCCTGCGTAGGCAAGACTCTATTAATTATTAAACTTAAATTTTGTTAGTACTTTGGTTTCGCTTGGTACAACACTTATAATAATGGAATGTAAAATATATTCTATGTGTTTTTTTAAAGTTGTGTTATTTATAACTCTAGAAAGTTTTTTAATAGTTGTTCGCCTGCTAAGCTGCTTTTTTCTGGGTGAAATTGTACGCCATAAAAGTTATTTTTTTGCAATGCTGAAGCATAGTTTAATCCATAATTAGTTATTGCAATGGCTTCGCTACAATTTTCTGCGTAATAACTGTGTACCAAATACATAAATTCGTTTTCTTTTATATTTTTAAATAGTTTGGTTTTTAATGTTGTTATTGTGTTCCACCCCATTTGTGGTACTTTTACTTGGTTTGTAAATCGTTTTATTGTTACATTAAAAACGCCAAGGCCTTTAGTGTTACCTTCTTCTGTACTGTTACATAATAATTGCATTCCTAAACAGATGCCTAAAACGGGTTGTTTTAACTGGGGGATTAGTTGGTGTAATCCACTTTCTTTTAATTTTTGCATTGCTGAGCTTGCTTCTCCTACTCCTGGAAATATAACTTTATCTGCTTTTTTTATTTCTTCTGGATTGTTTGTTAGTTTTGCGTCTACTCCTAACCGTTTAAAAGCAAATTGAATGCTTTTTATATTTCCTGCTCCGTAATCTATTATAACTAGTTTCATTGTTAAGCTTTTGGCTATCGGCTTTTTGCTTTTAGCTAATAGCTAACCGCAAAAAACTAAAAGCAATTTTTATAATACGCCTTTTGTTGATGGTAATATCATTTTTTCTACATCGCGTTTTACTGCCATTTTTATTGCTTTTGCAAAGGCTTTAAATATGGCTTCTATTTTATGGTGCTCGTTTGTTCCTTCTGCTTTTATGTTTAGGTTACATTTTGCGCCATCGCTAAACGATTTAAAGAAATGCATAAACATTTCTGTTGGCATCTTACCAATCATTTCCCGTTTAAAATCGGCTTCCCAAACGAGCCAATTTCTTCCTCCAAAGTCTATTGCTACTTGAGATAGACAGTCGTCCATTGGTAAACAAAAACCATAGCGCTCTATTCCTAATTTGTTTCCTAATGTTTCTGCAAAAACTTCTCCTAATGCTATTGCGGTATCTTCTATGGTATGGTGCTCGTCTACTTCTAAATCGCCTTCAACTTTTATATTTAAATCTAATTGCCCGTGTCTAGAGATTTGATCTAGCATGTGATCGAAAAATGCAATTCCGGTATCTATACTACTTTGTCCTGTACCATCTAGATTTAATGTTATATCTATTTTAGTTTCGTTAGTATTTCGTGTAATGTGCCCTGTGCGTTCTTCTGCTTTTAAAAAGCTATAAATAGCTTCCCAATCGTTACTTTCTAAGGCTATGTGTGCCTCTAAATCACTTCTTTTTACAGTAATTTCGTCTGTTCCTAAGTGGGTTTCGTCATTTATATAAATACCTTTAGAGCCTAAGTTTTTTGCTAATTCTATATCGGTTAAGCGGTCTCCTATTACAAATGAGTTTGCTAAATCGTATGCTTCTGAAAAATATTGTGTTAACAGTCCTGTATTTGGTTTTCGGGTTGGTGCATTGTCTCGTGCAAAGGTTTTATCTATAAACTGTTCTTTAAAGGTAATTTCTTCTGCTTCAAATGTTTTTATAATAAAATTATGTACTGGCCAAAAGGTGTTTTCTGGATAAACTTCTGTTCCTAATCCATCTTGATTAGTAATCATTACTATTTCGTAATTTAATTCTTTTGCTATTCTTCCTAAGTATTGAAATACTTTGGGGTAAAATTCTAATTTATCGAAAGCATCAATTTGCTCATCTGCCGGTTCTTTTATTATCGTGCCGTCTCTATCTATAAATAATACTCGTTTCATATTTTATTTCCCGAGAAAGCGGGAGTCTTTGTTTTATTTTCGTTTTCACATAGGGTTGAAAACCTTATTATACTTTATTGCCTTTTTAATTGTTTTAAGGCATATATTAATTTTTTATTTTCAGAAAATGTTCCTACTGTTATTCTTAAACAGTTTTCGCATAATGGTTGTTTGGTTCTGTTTCTTACTACAATACCATGTTTAATTAATCCTGCATAGCGTTTATTTGCATCGTCTACTTTTATTAAAATAAAATTAGCGTCTGTTGGATATATTTTTTCAATAAAAGGTATTGCTTTTAAGGACTGTATTAATTTTTCGCGCTCTTCAAGTATTACACCTATTTCTCTATTTAATCCTTCTTTGTAAAGTAATAGCTTAGCTGCTCTTTGCTGTGTTAATTCATTTATATTATAAGGTGGTTTTATTGTGTTTAGTATTGTTATAATTTCTTTTGATGCATAGCAAATACCTAAACGTATTCCTGCCATTCCGTAAGCTTTAGATAATGTTTGTGTTACAATTAAATTAGGGTACTTTTTTAATTTACCCAACCAACTTTCTTCTTCTGTAAAGTCTATATATGTTTCATCTATAACCACAATTCCATTAAATTCTTTTATTATTTTTTCTATTTTACTGCTTTCAAAACTATTGGCTGTGGGGTTATTAGGCGAACACAAAAACAATATTTTAGAATTCTTATTTGCGGCCTCTAAAATGGCTTCTACTCGTGGTTGAAAGTTTGCATCTAATGCTACTTTTATAGTTGCTATATTGTTTATGTTAGCCAATACTTCATACATTCCGTATGTTGGTGGTAGCGTAATAACATTATCTATTTTAGGTTCGCAAAATGCTCTAAAGATAAGATCTAACACTTCATCACTACCGTTTCCTAACATAATATGCTGAATATTTATTTTTTTTATGCTGGACAATAATTCTCTAACTTTATAGTGTTGAGGGTCTGGATAACGGTTTACACCATTATTAAATGGGTTTTCGTTAGCGTCTAAAAAAATCATATCCTTTTTTAAACCTTCAAACTCATCTCTTGCTGAAGCATATGGTTGTAATGTTTTTATGTTTTCTCTTACTAATTCTTTAATATTCATAATTTTGGGGTCTTATAATTTTACATTTACACTATTTTGAGGGATTTTTAAATTCTTTTATTTAAACAATATCTTTTAATCTAATGCTTACTGCATTTTTATGTGCCTGCAAGCCCTCTGCTTCTGCCATTAACTCTATAGTATTCCCAATATTAATAAGGCCTTGCTTTGTTATTTTTTGAAATGTTATACTTTTAGTAAAACTATCTAGATTAACACCTGAATATGCTTTAGAAAAACCATTAGTTGGTAATGTATGGTTGGTGCCTGAGGCGTAATCTCCTGCACTTTCTGGTGTATAATTACCTATAAATACAGATCCTGCATTAGTTATTCTGTTTACAAATAAATCTTCGTCTTCCATACATATAATAAAGTGCTCTGGACCATATTCATTAATTAACTCCAAAGCGGTATTATTGTCTTCTACATATATTAATTTTGAATTATTTATTGCTTGTTCTGCTATTGTTTTACGTGGTAGGTTATTTATTTGCTCTCTAATTTCATTTAATACTGCTTTAATTACTGTTTTTGAAGTTGATACTAAAATGACCTGGCTATCTACACCGTGTTCTGCTTGGCTTAATAAATCTGATGCTACGTATGCTGCATTTGCACTATCGTCTGCAACAACCAATAGTTCGCTAGGTCCTGCTGGCATATCTATTGCTACACCGTATTTAGTGGCTAATTGTTTTGCTACTGTTACAAATTGGTTTCCTGGTCCAAATATTTTATATACAGCAGGAATAGTTTCTGTTCCAAAAGTTAATCCTGCTATTGCCTGTATGCCTCCAACTTTTATAATTTTTGTTACTCCGCATAATTGTGCTGCATACAGTATTTCGTTAGCTATTTTCCCATCTTTATTTGGTGGTGTACATAATATTAATTCTTTACAGCCTGCTATTGTTGCTGGTACTGCCAACATTAATACTGTAGAAAATAATGGTGCTGTTCCTCCAGGAACATATAAGCCTATTTTTTCTATTGGTCGTTTTTCTTGCCAACAGGATACGCCTTCTTGTGTTTGCACCGAAACTACACTTGTTTTTTGTGCTTTATGAAAGGTTTCTATATTAGTTTTTGCTGTTATTATGGCTTCTTTTAATACTTGTGGCACTAATACTGAAGCGGCTTCAACGGCTTCTTTAGTTACTATATTTGTTTTTAAACTGGCTCCATCAAATAGTTCTGTATACTTTTCTATGGCTTTATCTCCATTACGTTTTACATCTTTAAATATTTGATTTACTGTGGTTTCTATATCGTTTACTGTTTGTGTTGGTCTTTGCAAAATTGCATTCCACTCGCTTCTTTCGGGATTTATAATTGTCTTCATTTTCTTTTAGGAATTAATTCTATTATTAAACAACCATTTTTTCTATTGGACAGACTAAAATACCTTGTGCTCCTTTTTGTTTAAGTTCGTCTATAACTTCCCAAAATGCATTTTTATCTAAAACAGAATGTACAGAACTCCAACCTTCTTCTGCCAATGGTAATACTGTTGGGCTTTTCATTCCTGGAAGACTACTTATTATGTCTTGCAATTTATTATTTGGAGCATTTAATAGAATGTATCTAGAGTTCCGGCCTTTTAATACCGATTGTATTCTAAATTGAAGTTTTTCGAGTAGGGTTTTATTATTGTTGGATATTTTTGGAGATACTGCTAACACTGCTTCAGATTGTAATAGTACTTCTATTTCTTTTAATCCATTTTTAAATAGTGTGCTTCCACTAGAAACAATATCGCAAATACCATCTGCCAAACCTATATTGGGTGCTATTTCTACTGAGCCATTTATAATATGAAGATTTGCTGTAATACCATTTTTTTCTAAAAACTGATTAACTGTGTTTGGATAAGAGGTCGCTATTCGTTTTCCTTCTAAATCTTTTAAAGTGCTTGCTGTAGCTTCTTTTGGAACTGCTATAGATACTCTACATTTTGAAAAGCCTAAACGTTCTACTATGGGTAAATCGTCTCCTTTTTCTATTAATACGTTTTCGCCAATTATAGCAACATCTACTACTCCGTCTCTTAGGTATTGAGGGATATCTCCATTTCTTAGATAAAAAACCTCTAAGGGGAAGTTTTGAGCAGAAGCTTTTAATTGATCTTTTCCGTTATCTATAGAAACGCCAATGTCTTTAAGGATTTTCATTGAATCCTCATTAAGTCTTCCTGATTTTTGTACTGCAATTTTTAGTTTAGTCATTATTTCTACTTGTTTTTAAAGTATAGAACCAACCAAATTCGAGTAGAAACAAAAAACCCGTTTGATTGGCTCAAACGGGTTTTTTAAATATTTTGATTTTATTCAATACATTTTCATCTCGCTTGACTGCCAGTGTGAAAATGATGATGATGTAATTGAATAAATGTCATGTCTTTATTTTGTTATGCAAATATCTAAAAAAATATTTCATAAATCCTAATTTATATTATTTAAAACTATATTTTTAACATATAAAAAACTTAAACTTATGAAAATTAAACACTTATTAGTATCCCTTTCCTTAATTATTGTGTGCTCTTTTAACCTTAATGCCCAAGAGGATTCAAAAGTTATTTTAGAAAAGGCTTATGCTAAAGCAAAAAAAGAGAATAAAAATGTTTTTATAATGTTTCATGCTTCGTGGTGTGGTTGGTGCAAAAAAATGGATAAAAACATGATGGCTGATACTACTAAACAGTTATTTGAAGATAATTATGTTATTGAGCATTTAACAGTTATGGAATCTGCTAAAAATAAAGCTTTAGAGAATCCTGGAGCTCAAGCTTTCTTAGAGCGTTACAAGGGCGGACAAGCTGGTTTACCGTTCTGGTTGATTTTTGACAATAAAGGAAAATTAATAGAGGATTCTTTTAATGCTAAAGGAGATAATTTGGGTTGCCCTGCTACTCCTGAGGAAGTTGCTGAGTTTGTAAATAAACTAAAAGCTTCTTCTAAATTAACGGATGCCGATTTAAAAATAGTTAGCAAGCAGTTTATTATAGAAAAATAATTGGCTATTATATATAAAAAAATCGATGCTTAAAAGCATCGATTTTTTTAATTTTAAAGTTTTTCTTTTTATTGATTCCCTAATATTATTGGCATTCCACTATCTCCAGAGCCTATAACAATAACTTTACTGTTTGAAGATTCTGATAGTTTTATTGTTGCTTCAATACCTTTATCTTGAAGAATTTTATCTGTTAAAGAGGCGCTTAATATTTTATTTGCATCTGCTTTACCTTGTGCTTCAATACGTTGTTTTTCGGCTTCTTTTTGAGCTGTAACCAATCTAAACTCGTACTCTAAAGATTCCTGTTCTTGTTTTAGTTTACGCTCTATGGCTTGCTTAATTGTTGGAGGCAATGTTACATCGCGTACTAAAACAGAGTTTAATTGAATGAATTGTGGTTCTACAATTTTTTTAGTTTCTTCATAAATTTCTTTTTGTATAGCATCTCTTTTAGTAGAGTACAATTGTTCTGGTGTATAACGCCCAACGACACTTCTTGTTGCCGAACGTATTGCAGGGATAATAACGCTTTGTAAATAGTCTTCTCCTCTTGTTTGGTGTAACTGCGCCACATCTGCAGACCTTGCTTCATATAATACTGATGCGTCTAATTTAATTTCTAATCCATTAGATGATAATACAGACATTTCTCTTTCAAATAACTCTTGTTGTCTTACATTATATACAAATACTTTATTCCAAGGTGCTATTATATGAAATCCTTCTCCTAAAGGAGCTTCGTCTACTACAACACCACTTCCTAGCGTTTCATACAAAACACCGCGCTCTCCTGAGCCTATTGTTATTGCAGATTTGGTAAGTATAATAAGTAATATTATCCCAATTACTACTAAGGGTACTATAATTTTTGGTAATTTTTCCATTATTTTTAGTTTAGATTAATCCGTTATATTTCCTTAGAAACCATTCTATTGCTAAGGTTAGTATGATTAGAAATAAAAGGTATTTCCAATCTATTAAAGGTACTATATTTTTATTGCTCTTTTGTATAGGTAAATATCGTTGATTGTTTAATAAATCGTTTGTTATATTGTTATAATTTGCAATAAAATAACTCTGCCCATTACTATTAGTAGCCAACTGTTGTAGTTTTGTTACATTGGCATTTAAAAATTGTTGTTCTACGTTATATTCTAGTATTTGAAATTGCCCAGATTTAGAAATAGCTTCACTAGACGCTTTTACTGTAAATGAGTATTTTGATGCTGGTAAATTACTTAAGTCTACTTGGTAATTGTTGTTTTTTAGTATAAATGGTATTGTTATTACTTTTTCTGTTTTTTTATCTTTTACTATTATATTTAAATTCTCTTTTGCATCAAATTCATAGTTTTTATTAAAAAACTGAGCTTTAACTATAACATTTGTATTGCCTTGATAGAAAGACTGGTATTCTATATTTAATCTATTTTTACGTTTATTTGAGGCTAAATATTGTACTAGTTTCCCTATAAAATTATCAAAATTATTAAAGCTTTGTGTGTTTATAAAACTTTGTGCTCTCCATTTCCAGATGTTTTCTCCAAATAATATAGCTTCTCGCCTATTGTTAGTTTCAAATGTAGCAAGCAGAGGTTCTTCTGTATCAAAACCACTTACTTTTTTATACAGTATAGTTTCTGTAGGAACTTTAAAGCTTGGCGCTCCAAAAGATGATGCTAATGGTGGAAAGGATTCAAAATCTAAATCTTCAACAATAAAAGCGCTATAGTTTGAGTTTAAAATAGCTTGATAGTCTTCTGTTTGAGAGGTTACATCTTGCGTATAACTTTCAGCTTCTAGGTTTAAAAAATTCCAATCGGTTTTGGTTCCAGAAATTACAATTCTATTTTTATTTTCAGCATTTAGCACTTTATACAATTGCTTAAAGCTATTGTTTGGCTGATACAATATAATTAATTGAAAATCATTTAATTTACTAATTAACTCGTTTGGTTTTAAAAATACAACTTCGCGTTGCTCATTGCTTTCTATACTCTTTTTAATAGCTCCTAAATCTGGATGAAGCATTGTACTTACTACAGCTACTTTTGTTTTTTGATCTATAACCTCTACTGCAAAGTTTTTACTGTTATTTATTTTATTTTTTTCTGTTTCTACAGGTACTAATGTTGCTTTGTAACTTTGTACACCTACCGTATTTGCTGGCAAGGTAAAATTTATAACTTTAGAGTTATCGTCTTTTGTAAAGTTTACAACTTGCGAGTGCACAGTAGTATTTCCAGAGGTAACTATAAATCTTGTATTTTCTTTATTATTCCCATTATATACTAAAATTGCTTCTACTGGAAACTTATTTTTTAAATACGCATATTTATTAACGTTTAGTTGTTTTAACTTTAAATCTGTGTATTGTGTAGTATCTCCTAAAATTATTGGGTAAATAGATTGGTTATACCGTTTTGCAGAAAACAAATAGTCATTTCCATAGGTTTGGTTTCCATCGGTTATAACCAGCGTAGGCGAAATGGTGTTTTTGTATATTTGAGATAACTCTTTAAATGCTTTATTTATATTTGTTTTCTTCTCATTAAAGCTTAAGGAGTCGCTAATGTTTAACGTTTCTCCAAAAGAAAACACATTGACATTAAACTTTTCATTTAATGCTTTATCACTTGTTAATAATTCTAACAGTTTTTCGGCATTTTCCTCTTGTTTTAAGTGCTTAATAGAACTCGAGTTATCTACTGCTAGAATTAGATTTGGTTTTTCTGTATATACTTTAATCTGTTCAAATTTTGGGTTAATAAGTAACAGAAGGATTCCAAAAATGGATAAAAATCTTAAAAAAGCAAAAAGGGTATTCTTTTTAGAATTCCCTTTTTGTTTATATCGATATTGGAATAACGCAAGTAATAATGCTATTATTCCTGCAAGTATTATGTATAAAAGTGTTTGTGTTGTCAACTATTCTTTTACATTTATTAGTTCTAAAGAATCAAAAAAACGTTTTTGGCTCTCGTTATTATCATTTTCTTTAGTATAGATAACTTGTGCTAAGTACAGCTTAATACCCACTAGTAGTACTTTCATTTTTATAATATAGCCACCATCTATTTCTATTTTAACAAGTCTTCCTTTATAACCGTTAAAAGTAATTTTTTCGTCCATTATTAAAGTGCCTTTAGTATTAGTAACTGCTCCGTTTACGCTATTACTTAATACTTCTTCTTGTTTTTCGGAAGACTCTAATTTATTTGGAAAAAATGAAGCCGGATAGGCTGTAAAAGACGACATATAGATTAAATTATCATCATCGGACACCTGTAATGTATAGGTATTCATCTTTACAGTTCCTCTGTCTGTGGCCACATCGTCTTCTCCTTTTTCTGGCTCTTCAGGATAACTAATAATATAGGCTGCATCTACATCTTTAACTTTATACCAAGTAGAATCGTTTTGGGCTATAGATGTGCATACGCTGCATAAAATTAGTAGCGTTAATAAAATCTTTTGTTTCATAATATTATGATATTTAGTTAGGTAAGCATTCCGCCATCTACGTTTAGTGTCTGTCCTGTTACGTAAGCCGACATATCGCTAGCTAAAAACACACATACATTTGCAATATCTTCTGGCGTCCCTCCGCGCTTTAAAGGAATAGCCGATCTCCAGCTTTTTACAGTATCTTCATCTAGTTTTGCAGTCATTTCTGTTTCTATAAAACCAGGTGCTACAACATTACTTCTAATGTTTCTAGATCCTAACTCTAAAGCTACTGATTTTGAAAAACCAATAATACCAGCTTTAGATGCTGCATAATTTGTTTGCCCTGCGTTACCTTTTACACCAACTACAGAACTCATATTAATAATCGATCCTTTACGCTGCTTAAGCATGGTACGCTGTACTGCTTTCGTCATGTTAAAAACCGATTTAAGGTTTACTTCTATTACTTTATCAAAATCTTCCTCTCCCATTCTCATTAAGAGGTTATCTTTTGTTATTCCTGCATTATTAATTAAAACATCTATAGAACCAAATTCTTTTAAAACTTCTGCTGACAACTCTTGAGCTTCATCAAAACTTGCTGCATTACTTTTATAGCCTTTTGCTTTAACACCTAAAGCATTTAGTTCTTTTTCTAATTCGTTAGCTGCGTCTACAGACGAACTATATGTAAAGGCTACATTAGCGCCTTGTTGTGCGAAAATTTGAGCGATTCCTTTTCCTATTCCACGACTTGCGCCTGTTATTATAGCTGTTTTACCTTCTAATAATTTCATGTGTTTTTATTTAGTACTTTTTAACTTACATACTATCTTCTATAAATCACTCTTTAAAATGATGTGTTTTTTAGTATACAAGCTACATTTTATATTTAGGTTTTATTAGTATATCAAATATAACAATTACTCGTTGTTATGAATAAAAAAAGCCCCACAATTTACAATTAATTGTGAGGCTTTAGTTATGAATAGATTTTTACATTATTCTATTCTATAGTTTATAAGCACTAAGTATTATAACTTAACTGCTTCTGGTTTTTCGTAATTAAATAAATAATCTACATCCATTTCCTGCACTTCTCCTAACTTTTTAAGGGCTTTGAAATCGATATCTTTTTTATTACCTATTACCATAACATTGTAGTTTTCTCCTTTAATGTTTTTATTAAAGAAATCTCGTAGATCTTCCATTTTCATGTTTTTAATGGCATTGTACATTGCCTCACGATTATCGTTCTCTATTCCTAATTTCTTTAATCTTTCGTAACTCCAAAATACATTAGATTTTGTAATACGCTGCGCTGCTAATTTTTTTAATGTTGCTTCTTTTGCTGCATTAAATTGATCTTCTGCTTCTGGCATATCACTCATTAAGTTCATCATTGCATCTACTGCTTCTGGCATTTTATTAGCTTGTGTACCAATGTAAGCCATTACATAGTTAGCATCTCCTTTTTTACGTGCTGTTGAGTAGTTAGACCAAGCTGAATATGCTAATGATTTTGATTCACGAATTTCTTGAAAAACTATAGACGATAATCCTCCTCCAAAATAGGTATTAAATAATGTTGATGCAGCCATGTTTTCTACTTTAAAAGGTTCTCCTTTTGCTAAAAACATCATTTCGGATTGTACCATATCGTAATCAACAAAATAAACATTTCCTCCTGTTTCCTTTTCTAAGTAAGTCATTGCTTCCGGGTACTCTTTTAAGTCACTTGAAACGTTATGAAACTTATTTAATGCTGTTACTGCAGAATTAACATCTTTACCATAATAAAACATACGTTGTTTGTAGTTTTTCATGCCTTTTGTTAATTCTACCAACTCTTGTGGGTTTATAGCATTTAATTCACTCACTGGTATAATATTACGTAATCTTGAATTTTCACCATATTTAGCAAAATTTAATAAACCAGATCTTAAAATACTTCCTTTACTTGTTTTATTATTTTGTCTTCCTTTTGCTATAGATTCTACATATTTACTATATGCATCCTCGTCTGCAACTGCGTTTTCCCACAAATGCTCTAACAATTCTAAGCCTTTAGGTAAGTTTTCTTTTAAACCACTTAACCCAACAAAAGTTTGCTCTCCTCCTGCATTAACAGAATAATCTATTCCTAGTTTATAAAACTCTTTCTTTAATTCTTCTGCAGAATATTTATCTGTTCCAAGGTATGCTAAATATCCAACGGCTAATCCTAATTTTTTATCATTATCACTTCCCATATCGAAAATGATGTTTAAGTTAAATAAATCATTAGTTTCATTTTCTATGTAAGATACATTTATACCATTATCGGTCTTTGTTTCTTTTATTGCAGAAGTATAGTCTACATAAACAGGCTCTAATGGTTTTGATTCCATTTTATTAAAATTCTTCATATATTCTGAAGATTTATCTCTGTTTAAGTTAACTGGTGTAATTCCTGGGTTTGAAACTTTTACAATGTTTTTATCTTCACCTTTACGCTTGTAGGTTACAACATAGTTATCTTTATAAAATTCATTAGCAAATGCTACTAATTCTTGTTTAGTAATAGCTTTTAAATCGTCTAAAAACTTTACTTTATTAGCCCAATCTTCATGATGAATAAATGCATTGTAATAAGCTGATGCTAAAGCTGTACTGTTTTCATATTGTTGCAATTGAGATTTTTTAAGGTCGTTAACAACAGCTTCAATCATCCACTCTTCAAACTCTCCTTTCTTTAATTTATCAATTTGCTCTAATAATAACGTTTTAACTTCATCTAAAGATTGTCCTTCTTTTGGAGAGCCTCTAAAGCTATGGTAACCATAATCATTTAAAAAAGTTGGTGAGCATCCTGCACTTTGTACTACTTGTTTTTGATTTAAGTTTAAATCTATTAAACCAGCATTTCCATTTGCCAAAATCATATCACACAGTGTTACAAACTTCTCATCTTTTGTATTAACACCTCCTGAACGAAATGCAAGCCCAACACTTTCTGCTGTAGGCCCAAAGACTTCTTTAGTTACAACTGATGTAATTGGTTCTTCTTTTGGAAGTACTGGATGTGTAACGTCTTTCTTTTTAAGCTTACCAAAAGTGTTATCTACTTCTGCTATTGTTTTATCAAAGTCTAAATCTCCTACTAATACCATTGCCATATTATTTGGCACATAATATTTATCAAAATAATTATTAATGTCTACTAATGATGGATTTTTAAGGTGCTCTGCTGTTCCTATTGTTTTTTGTTGTCCATATGGATGATTAGGGAATAAGCCTTCTAACATTGCTGCATAACTTTTTCTACCATCATTATCTTGACCTCTATTAAACTCTTCAAATACAGCTTCTAGTTCTGTATGAAACAAACGTAGTACTAATTGACTAAAACGCTCTTCTTCTAATGTTAGCCACTTACCTAACTCGTTAGCAGGAATTTTATTTTTATATACAGTTTCTTCAAACCATGTATGTGCATTAGTTCCTGTAGCCCCTAATGAACTCGTCATTTTATCGTATTCATTAGCTACAGAATATTGTGATGCTTCTAACGATACTTCATCTATTTTTCTGTACAGTTCTAATTTTTTATCTGGATCTGTTTCTGCTCTATGCTGCTCATATAAATCGGAAATTTGATCTAGGTAAACCTTTTCTTTTTCCCAATCTAGGGTTCCTATTTCATCGGTTCCTTTAAACACCATATGCTCTAAATAGTGTGCTAATCCTGTAGATTCTTTAGGATCGTAATTAGAACCTGCTCTAACAGCAATATATGTTTGTATTTTTGGTTCATCTGTGTTTTTACTCATGTATACCTTTAATCCATTATCTAAAGTATATAAGCGTAATCCCGTTGGGTCATTAGCAACGGTTTCGTAACTATAACCATTAGCATCTGTTTTTGCTTCCGTATTGTAAGCCATTGCCGAGGTTTTAGTTTCGTTACCTTTTTTACAGCTGTAGACGAAAGCAACAACCGCAAGCATAATAACTAATTTTAAGTGCTTCATTTTTTGATAGTTTTTTGTTTAAAAAAAAGTTCGTTAGCTAATGTACAGCCAACGAACTTATAACGTTTGTTTATTATAATTATTTTAACAATTTTTAACTATTAAAACAACTTATGTATTTATTTTAGCTAAGTCTTCTTATCCTAAAACTTCTGCTACTTTTTTACCAATTTCTGCAGGCGAATCCACTACATGAATTCCGCATGCTTTCATAATTGCTTTTTTAGCTTGTGCAGTATCATCACTACCACCTACAATTGCACCTGCGTGCCCCATTGTACGTCCTGCTGGTGCAGTTTCTCCTGCTATAAACCCAATAATTGGTTTTTTGCTTCCACTATCTTGGTACCATTTAGCAGCATCTGCTTCTAATTGACCTCCAATTTCACCTATCATTACAACACATTCTGTTGCTGGGTCGTTTATTAATAACTCTACAGCTTCTTTTGTTGTTGTTCCTATAATTGGATCTCCTCCAATACCAATTGCTGTTGTTATTCCTAATCCTTGTTTAACAACTTGATCGGCAGCTTCGTAAGTTAATGTTCCTGATTTAGAAACAATACCTACTTTACCTTGCTTAAATACAAAACCAGGCATAATACCAACTTTAGCTTCACCTGGAGTAATAACTCCTGGACAATTAGGCCCTACTAAGCGACAGTCTTTACCTTTTATATAATCTGAAGCTTTAATCATATCTGCAACAGGAATACCTTCAGTAATTGTAATGATTACTTTAATTCCTGCATCTGCAGCTTCCATAATTGCATCTGCAGCAAACGCTGGCGGTACAAATATAATTGTTGTATCTGCTCCTACTTTCTCTACAGCTTCTTGTACTGTATTAAAAACTGGTTTATCTAAATGTGTTTGACCTCCTTTTCCTGGAGTAACGCCACCTACAACATTTGTTCCGTATTCAATCATTTGACTAGCGTGAAAAGTACCTTCACTACCTGTAAATCCTTGAACTATTATTTTTGAATCTTTGTTTACTAAAACGCTCATTTTATATTTATGTTAGGTAATTTCTATTTTAACTTTTATTAAAGCTTCTTAATTTTTCAGCAAAAATACTATTTTGATTAGTATTTATTAAGCTATTTTTTAAATTTTTATTTCTGAATAGGATGAGATATTTTCTGGAGTTTCATCTAATAATTGACTCATCTCCCAGCCTCTATAGAGTTTACCATCTTTTACTTCCCAAATAGAAATAAAATGTGCTAATGGGTCTTCTTTTTCTGGACGCTCAATACTTGTTACGTACACAGTATATCTTGCTGTTACTGTATTGTCGCTTTCTAGAAGATGACTTAGTTTGTAGGTAAATGAGTGAAAAGATTCTCGAACACCTTCCATCATTTTTTCGATACCATTATAATCTAATTTTGTAAACCCTTTACTACTATTCCAATGTAACTCACAATCCTTATGAAATTTATCCATAGCATTTTCACAAGTTGCTAAGTCTAAATCGTAAAAGGATTGAACTATAGTTTTAGCTGTCATTTATTACTTTTTAGTTCGTTTAATATATTAGGTATTTGCTTAACGTAAGCTAACTCTTTTAATTTTACTCTAGATTCTTCAATTGGTGTTCCAAAATAGCTTTTCCCACCTTCTACAGATTTTGTAACACCTGTTTGCCCTAAAATCACAGCTTTTTTTCCTATTGTTATACCACTATTTGTGCCTACTTGCCCCCAAATGGTAACTTCATCTTCTATAACACAACAACCAGCTATACCGACCTGAGAGGCTATTAAACATTTTTTTCCTATAACAGTATCATGTCCAACTTGAATTTGATTATCTAGCTTAGAACCCGCTCCAATTGTTGTGTCTCCTGTAACACCTTTATCTATTGTACATAATGCTCCTATATCTACATTATCTTCTATTACAACACGACCTCCAGAGAGTAACTGATCGAAGCCTTCTGGTCTATTTTTATAATAAAAGGCACTGGCTCCTAATATACTTCCTGAATGTATTGTTACATTATTACCTATCACAGTATCATCGTATAGGGTTACATTTGCATGAATAACACAATTATCTCCTATAACAACGTTATTACCAATAAAACAATTAGGTTGAATTACTGTATTTTCTCCTATTGTAGCGGATGTTGAAAGGCTTACATTAGTGCTTTGAAAAGGCTTAAAATGTTGTGTTAACTTGTTAAAGTCTCTAAAAGGATCCTCACTAATTAACAATGCTTTACCTTCAGGGCAATCTACATTTTTATTGATTAATACTATTGTAGCCGCAGACTCTAATGCTTTATTATAATATTTTGGATGATCTACAAAGACAATATCCCCAGGCTCTACTACATGAATTTCGTTCATTCCTAATACAGGAAAATCATCGACGCCTACAAATTCACAATTAATAATTTGCGCTATTTCTTTTAAAGTATATTGTTTAGGAAATTTCATCTATTGCTCTCTAATATTAGCATCTAATATTGAGTAAGAATTGCTTACTAAATACCGATTACGACCTACTTTATTATTCTTTTACTCTTTCTTTGTAAGTCCCCTTAGCGGTCTCTACTTTAATTTTATCGCCTTCATTTATAAATAGAGGTACATTAACAGTTGCTCCAGTTTCAACAGTTGCTGGTTTTGTAGCATTTGTAGCTGTATTACCTTTAACTCCTGGTTCTGTTGCTGTAACTTCTAAAATAACACTCGCTGGCATATCTACTGATAACGGCATGTTATCTTCTGAGTTAATTAAAATAGTAACGACTTCTCCTTCTTTCATTAAATCTGGAGAATCTAAAGCTGCTTTTTGTAATTCTATTTGAGAATAATCTTCTGTATTCATAAAGTGATACGTTTCTCCTTCATTATATAAATACTGAAATTTGTGTGTTTCTACACGTACATCGTCTAGTTTGTGTCCAGCTGAGAATGTATTATCTATTACTTTACCCGAGGTAACACTTTTTAATTTTGTTCTTACAAAAGCAGGGCCTTTTCCTGGTTTTACATGTAAAAATTCTACTATTTTATAAATATCGTGATTATATCTAATACATAATCCGTTTCTAATATCTGAAGTACTTGCCATGTTATTGGTGTTTAATTATTAGCTAATGCTATTTTGTTTTAATTTGATTTGAAGTAACCTTTCATAATACCACGATGAGAATTTTTAATAAACATTAATATTTCATCGCGTTCTGTAGTTGCTTCCATTTCCGCTTCTATAATCCCAGCGGCTTGTGTATTGTTATAGTTTTTTTGATATAATAACCTAAATATATCTTGAATTTCTCTTATTTTCTCTGTTGTAAACCCTCTTCGTCTTAATCCTACAGAATTTATACCAACATAAGATAAAGGTTCTCTACCAGCTTTTACAAATGGTGGTACATCTTTACGCACTAAAGATCCTCCTGTTACAAAGGCATGATTTCCTATAGAACAAAATTGATGCACCGCGGTCATTCCTGCCAAAACAACATAATCGCCTACATTTATATGTCCTGCTAAGGTAGTATTATTAGAAAAAATACAATTATCTCCAACAATACAATCGTGTGCAATGTGGCAGTAAGCCATTATTAAACAATTGTTGCCTACAACTGTTTTCATTCTATCTGTTGTTCCTCTATTTATAGTTACACATTCTCTAATGGTAACATTATCTCCTATAATAGTTTCTGTATCTTCATCGTTATATTTTAGATCCTGAGGTACTGCAGAGATTACAGATCCAGGGAAAATATTACAATTTTTACCTATACGAGCACCTTCCATAATAGTAACATTACTTCCTATCCAGGTTCCTTCGCCAATAGTAACATTATTATATATTGTTGTAAATGGCTCTATCACTACATTTTTAGCGATTTTAGCGCCTGGATGTACATAAGCTAATGGTTGGTTCATCTCTTTGTTTTTTATATTAAATAATTGAAGCATAATATATCTAAACAAAACTAGAGTTTTGCTTGAATAGTATGTTACGACTTCTTGTTTATTTTACTTTTGTTATTTGCGCCATTAATTCGGCTTCTGCACATAATTTACCATTAGAGTATGCATAACCTTGCATATGGCATATACCTCTTCTAATTGGTGTAATTAACGAACATTTAAAGATAAGCGTATCTCCAGGTATAACCTTTTGTTTAAATTTTACGTTATCCATCTTCATAAAGAAGGTTAAATAGTTTTCAGGATCTGGGACAGTACTTAAAACTAGTATTCCTCCAGTTTGTGCCATAGCTTCTATAATTAAAACACCTGGCATTACTGGTGCTCCAGGGAAGTGTCCTGCAAAAAATGGCTCGTTCATTGTTACATTTTTCATTCCTATCACATTATTTTCGGATAATTCGAAAATTTTATCTATTAATAAGAATGGTTGCCTGTGCGGTAACATATCCATAATTTGATTTACATCCATTACTGGCGGTTGGTTCAAATCTATTACAGGAACATTGTTACGTCTTTCGTTCTTTATAAGTTTAGCCATTTTCTTTGCAAACTGAGTGTTTACAAAGTGACCTGGTTTATTTGCTATAACTTTACCTCTAATTCTTGTTTTAATCAACGCTAAATCGCCTACTACGTCAAGTAGTTTATGTCTAGCAGCTTCGTTAGGGTAATGTAATGTTAAGTTATCAAGAATACCATTAGGCTTAACTGAAATAGTATCTTTTTTAAAGGCCTCTCTTAGCTTCCCCATAGTTTCATCGGATAACTCTTTATCCACGTATACGATAGCATTATTAAGGTCGCCTCCTTTTATTAATCCATGTTCTAAGAGCGATTCTAGTTCATGTAAAAAGCTAAATGTTCTTGAGTCTGCAATTTCTTCTTTAAAGTCTGATAAATGCTTTAAAGTTGCATTTTGTGTTCCTAAAACCTTTGTACCAAAATCTACCATAGTGGTTACTTGGTACTCTTTAGATGGCATAACTAATATTTCGCTTCCAGACTCTTCATCGCAATACGAAATAACATCTGTTACTACATACTCTTCTCGATAAGCATCTAACTCAACAATTCCTGCATTTTCAATAGCTTCAACAAAAAACTTAGATGAGCCGTCCATGATTGGAGGTTCAGAATTATCTAATTCTATAATCGCATTATCTATATCTAAACCTGTTAACGCTGCTAATACGTGTTCGCATGTTTGAATGGTAACGCCATTTTTTTCCAAACAAGTTCCTCTTTGCGTATTAGTTACATAATTTGCATCTGCTTCTATACTAGGTGTTCCTTCTAAGTCTACTCGCTTAAAAGCAAATCCTGTATCTGCGGCTGCTGGTTTAAAAGTTAATGTAACATCTTTTCCTGTATGTAAGCCAACACCTGTTAAGGAAATGTCTTTTCCTATCGTTTTTTGCTTTATTTCAGTACTAACTATTGCCATTGTCTTTTTTTTCTAATTCGTTTATTGTTTTCGCTAGTTTTGGTAAGTTTTTAAAATATACGTAAGATTTATTCCAGTCTCCATAACCAAACGCAG
This sequence comes from Pontimicrobium sp. MEBiC06410, assembly GCF_053601615.1. NCBI lineage: Bacteria > Pseudomonadati > Bacteroidota > Flavobacteriia > Flavobacteriales > Flavobacteriaceae > Pontimicrobium > Pontimicrobium sp. MEBiC06410. The sequence continues at coordinate 65,460 of NZ_JBSHNT010000161.1, read as the reverse complement.
GTGACCCTTGAAGTGTTTCGTTATCTTTTATATTTCTTCCTATTCCAGATTGTGCTTGTATACGTACACCATTGCCAATAACCAAGTGTCCTGCAATACCTACTTGTCCTCCAATTTGGCAATTTTCGCCAACTTTAGTAGACCCAGCTATTCCCGTTTGGGCAGCTATAACAGTGTTTTTTCCAATCTCTACGTTATGCGCTATTTGTATCTGGTTATCTAATTTTACTCCTTTTCGTATTACGGTAGACCCTAGTGTTGCTCTATCTATAGTTGTTGCTGCACCGATATCTACAAAGTCTTCTAGAATAACATTACCTATTTGTGGTATTTTTTTATACTCTCCATTATCTTGAGGCGCAAAACCAAAGCCGTCTGCTCCTATTATTGCTCCAGAATTTATAACACAATATTTTCCTATAATAGATTCTGAGTAAATCTTTGCTCCAGAAAACACAATAGTGTTCTCACCTATTACTACATTATCGCCTATATAAACATTGGGAAATATCTTAACGTTATCCTCTATAACAACATTGTCTCCTATGTAAGAAAAGGCCCCGACATATACATCTTCACCCAGTTTTGAGGATTCCGATATTACCGATGGCTGTTCTACACCAAACTTATTTAGCTTTACTTTATTATAATACTCTAATAATTTTGAAAAGGATTGATAGGCGTCCTCTACTTTTATTAAAGTTGCTGTTAATTCTTGCTCTGGAATAAAATCCTTATTAACAATCACTATAGATGCTTGAGTGGTATATACATAAGGTGTATACTTAGGGTTTGCTAGAAAAGTTAATGCCCCTTCTTCTCCCTCTTCTATTTTTGATAATTTAGAAACTTCTATTTGCGAATTACCGACAACATCACCTTCTAAAATTCCTGCTATTTGTTCTGCTTTAAACTTCATTATCCGCAAAAATAGAAAAAATTATCACATTTTTTCTTTTGGGTAGCATATATAATATTTAGTTACTGGTTTTGACAGTGCTTTTAAATTTAATTGATCGGAAGCTTTTACTATATCTTCTGTTTTTCCGTTTTTATATAAAATCTTTATACCTTGCTTTTTTTGTTGGTATGCTTGATTTGTAACCGAACCGGTAAACACAAAGTAATCTGCTTCATCTTCAGAAATATTATACATTGCTATTAAAGCTTCTCGATGCTTTATAACTTGTTCTTTTTTAACTGGTTTTTTCTTGAGTTTAATTTTAAGAAGATTTCTATTTAATATCATTTCGCATAGATTTTTTAAAACAAAATCTTCATGAAATTGCCAAGTTTTCATTGCAGACACAATATCATAATCATCTAACTTTGAAAAAACCTCTAAGCTTTCTGTATTAAAATCTTTTAAAGAAATCTCATTATTCAAAAAGTAAGACAACGCTTTACTAGCTTCTAAAATCACACCATTTTTGGTTAACTCTTTTGCACGTTTTAAAACTCTAATCACTAATTGTTCTCCAACTAAACTAGTTTTATGCAAATAGACTTGCCAATACATTAAACGCCTTGCTACCAAAAATTTCTCTACACTATAAATCCCTTTATATTCTATTACTAACTCATCGTTTTTTACATTTAGCATGGTTACTAAACGTTCGCTGTTAATATTTCCTTCGGCAACTCCAGTGTAAAAACTATCTCTTTTTAAATAGTCTGACCTATCCATATCTAATTGACTTGAAATAAGCTGACACATAAACTTTCTATTATATTCCCCTTTAAATATTTTAATTGCTAATGTTAAATCGCCGTTAAATTCTTTATTTAATTGCTCCATAAAAAGCATGGAAATATGCTCATGAGAAACCCCATTAACGATACTATGTTCCATAGCATGAGAAAATGGACCATGTCCTATATCGTGCAATAAAATAGCTATATATAGTGCGTTTTCTTCTGCTTCTGAAATCTTAACCCCCTTAAAACGAAGGACATTAACTGCTTTTTGCATTAAATGCATACAACCAATAGCGTGCTGAAATCTTGTATGATGTGCTCCAGGATAAACGAGATAGGACAACCCCATTTGTGTTATACGACGCAACCTCTGAAAATATCTATGTTCGATTAAATCGAAAATTAAAGAGTTAGGGATTGTAATAAATCCGTAAATTGGATCGTTTAAAATCTTAAGTTTGTTAATTGTTTGCAAGCTTCTATAATTACTTATTAATAATATTTAAACAAATATACATGAACACTATCAATATTCTTTGGGTTGACGATGAAATAGATTTATTAAAGCCTCATATTCTTTTTCTTGAGAAGAAAAATTACAACGTTACAACTTGTAACAGTGGTACAGAAGCTTTAGAAATTTTAGATGAGAGCACATTTGATATTGTTTTTTTAGATGAAAATATGCCTGGTTTAACAGGTTTAGAAACTTTAAATGAAATAAAAGAAAAACAAGACACGCTTCCTGTAGTAATGATAACTAAAAGTGAAGAGGAATATATTATGGAAGAAGCTATTGGTAATAAAATAGCAGATTACTTGATTAAACCTGTAAATCCTAATCAAATTTTATTAAGTTTAAAAAGAAACTTAGACCATTCTCGACTTGTTTCTGAAAAAACAACATCCAACTACCAGCGTGAGTTTAGAAAAATTGCCATGGATTTATCTATGGTAAATTCTTATGAAGAATGGGTAGCACTTTATCAAAAATTAATCTATTGGGAAATACAGCTAGAAGATATTGAAGACATTGGAATGTTCGAGATATTAGAATCTCAAAAAAATGAAGCCAATATACAATTTGGTAAGTTTATAGATAAAGAATACCCAACTTGGTTTGAACCTAATACAGATGCTCCTACCTTATCTCATAACTTATTTAAAGATAAAATTGCCCCTCAGTTAAGTAAAGAACAACCAACACTTTTAGTTGTTATAGATAATTTGCGTTATGACCAATGGAAAGCTTTTGAACCTGCTGTTAACAACCATTATAAAAAAGAAACTGAAGAAGCTTTTTTTAGTATACTACCAACAGCAACACAATATGCTCGTAACGCCATATTTTCTGGGTTAATGCCTAGTGATATGGAAAAACTACACCCAGAGTATTGGAAAAACGATACAGATGAAGGAGGTAAAAACCTACATGAAGCAGATTTTCTAGAAGCTCAAATGAGACGCCTAGGGTTAACACACTTAAAGCATGAATACTATAAAATCACCAATTTAAAATCAGGAAAAAAGTTAGCAGATAACTTTAGAGGGTTAAAAAATAACGATTTAACTGTTGTTGTTTATAATTTTGTAGACATGCTATCTCATTCTAAAACAGAGATGGACGTTGTTAAAGAGCTAGCTTCAAATGATAAAGCTTACCGCTCATTAACTCAAAGTTGGTTTAAAAACTCGCCACTTTTAGAAATGATTCAACATGCACAACAATTAGGCTTTAAACTAATTTTAACTACAGATCACGGTACTATAAATGTAAAAAACCCATCGAAAGTAATAGGCGATAGAGATACTAGCTTGAATTTAAGGTATAAAACAGGAAGAAGCTTAAGCTATGAGGATAAAGATGTCCTAGCCGCTAAAGATCCTAAAACAATACATTTACCATCATTATCAATGAATAGCTCCTTCATTTTTGCAAAAAGTGATTTGTTTTTTGCCTACCCTAACAACTACAACCATTATGTAAGTTATTACAGAAACACATATCAACATGGAGGTGTGTCTTTAGAAGAAATGATAATTCCTTTTGTTGTTTTAAATCCTAAATAAAACCGAGAAAAGTTTTAAATTTGCTCATCAAAAATTATTAGAGTTTTGACAATAAATTACTCACTTGAAGCTATAGAGACTGTAGCAAAGCAAATTATACAATACTCAACCTCCAAAGTCTTACTTTTTAATGGAGACATGGGGGTTGGTAAAACAACACTTATAAAAGAATTAGTGAGATTATTAGGCAGCGAAGATGCCATTAGCAGCCCTACTTACTCATTAGTTAACGAATATAAAACTCCTGATGATTCTATTTTTCATTTCGACCTATATCGTATTGAAAATGAAGAGGAATTATACAATTTTGGGATTGAGGAATACCTTTCTAGTAACAATTGGCTATTAGTTGAATGGCCAGAAATATTAAAAGACATACTACAAACTAATACCTCTAACATACACATAAAACAGAACGAAAACGGTACGAGAACCCTTACAATGTCTGTATAAAACGCATATTACCCCTCTTTTTAAAACCCAACAAAACAAACGTATTTTTGGAATATTACGGTTTTACCCGTAACAAAATTTTAAAAAACAATCAATTTTAACATTCTTTTAACATTTAAGCTTAAATTAAGCTTAGGTTTTAGTTAAATTTGATTACATATTCACCCTAAACCAAAACCAAAATGAAGTCTAAAAAGCACATAATAGTATTAGCCCTCTTTGGCTGTGTTTTCTTCGCTGCAAACGCAGACAGCATCATTGATTTAATTAACCAAACAGAAACAGCAATCGATGGAAGAAAAATTAAAATACCGACAAACGGGTAATAAAAAAACAATTATTATAGGAAGTGTAATAGCTACTTTTATAGCTATTACACCTTACCTATTTTATTTACATGAAATAGTGCCAAATACCGCTACTTGGGAAACACTCATTTATACATTTCACAGTGAAATATACGAAGATGTCCAAGTAGTCGTATGGACACTTACTGGTAAAATTATCCCTTTAATATTATTAATAATATGGTTTTTTACATGTAGACACTGGTGGTACCATGCTTTACTAGTTCCAATTGCCATGTATTTATATCAAATTATAAGTTTTTCATTATCTAATAGTTTTTTAATCGATGAATTTGAACTAATACATATTATACCTTTTATTGCTGTAATAATACCAAGCATCTACCTTATTAGAGCAAGGTTATTCAATAGGTTGAATTCTGTTGGAAAATCTATACAAGAACTGGAAGACGAATTAAAAATGAAGCCTAAAGGAATTAAAGGTGTTTTTAATCAGTATTTTTAATAGATTTTGTAATCATTCAAAATTTATTCGTAATTTGATTTTTTATTACAATCTAATTACAAAAAATGGATAAACCTATCACTCCTTTTTCTAAGGCACAATTGCTTCCTCAAGAAGAAACACTTGAGATATTAAAGAAAAAAAGCGCTTTGTTTTTGGGGATTCCCAAAGAAACAGCTTTTCAAGAGAAAAGAGTATGCCTAACACCAGACGCAGTGTCTGCCATTGTAAATAACGGCAATCGGGTACTAATAGAATCGAATGCAGGAAAAGGCGCAAACTTTAGTGATAAAGATTATAGTGAGGCTGGAGCAGAAATAACAAATGATACAGAAAAGGTATATTCATGCCCAATGATTTTAAAGGTAGAGCCTCCTACTCTAGAAGAATTAAAGTTAATAAACCCACAAACTATATTAATTTCCGCATTACAGTTAAAGACTCAAAATAAAAAGTATTTTGAAACTTTAGCTTCTAAGCGAATTACCGCTTTAGCTTTTGAGTTTATAAGAGATGATGATGGTGCTTACCCAGCAGTTAGAGCTTTAAGCGAATTGGCTGGAACTGCCTCTGTTTTAATAGCTTCGGAGTTATTGAGTAATTCCAATAATGGCAATGGCCTTATGCTTGGTAATATTAGTGGTGTACCACCAGTTGAAGTTGTTATACTTGGCGCTGGTACTGTTGGAGAGTTTGCCGCAAGAAGTGCTATTGGACTTGGAGCAAATGTAAAAATCTTCGACAACTCTATAACCAAATTAAGGTGTGTGCAAGCCAATTTGAGCCGTACACTTTACACTTCTACCATACAGCCAAAACACTTAAGTAAAGCCTTAAAACGTTGTGATGTTGTTATTGGAGCTGTTAGAGGAAAAAACAGAGCTCCAGTTATTGTTACCGATGCAATGGTAGAACAAATGAAAAAAGGTTCTGTAATTATCGATGTTAGTATAGATATGGGTGGCTGTTTTGAAACCAGCGAAGTCACAACACATAAACACCCAACCTTTATTAAACATGGCGTTATACATTATTGTGTCCCTAACATTCCAGCTAGATATTCTCGTACAGCTTCTTCATCTATAAGTAATATTTTTACGCCATATTTATTAAAAATAGCTGAAGATGGAGGTCTAGAAAACGCATTACGCCTGGATAGAGGACTAAAAAATGGGCTCTACTTTTATCATGGTATTTTAACAAATAGATCTGTTGGAGAATGGTTTGATTTAAAATATAGTGATATTAACCTTTTAATATTCTAAATTTGCAATTTATAAAAATTTAGACCCATTGAAATTAATACACAGATTAGGATATTATCTAGGAGGCTTCTCTATTGGATTAATTGTTTTAGCTTTTTTCTTAAACGGCAAAAAGGCTTCATGTAGTTACGGGCCAGAAGCCCGCACACTTAAAGATATTAATAATAAAAAGCTAGTTATTAGTGCGCAATCTAAAGCCTTTATAAGCTCAAAAGATATAGATACTTTAGAGTTAAACTATATATTATATAAAGGCGATGTTGTATTCTCAAAAAGCGAGCCTAGAAAAAAACCTTGTGGTATTTACCGTATAGAAGGAGAATTGAATAAAAAAGCCGCAGCTCTAACAGTTGAAAACTGTGAAAAAACAGCGACTCTTAAGTCTATTCAGTTTATAACAGATTAATTTGTTTTTCTGCGTTTTCTCTCTTTTTTTAGTAACGATAACTCTCTACTGGTTTGCCCAGAAACAGAGGTGTTTTCTTCTGCTCTACGAATTAAATATGGCATAACATCCTTTACAGGGCCAAAAGGCACGTACTTAGCAACATTATATCCTTTTTCAGCTAGATTAAAACTTATATGATCACTCATTCCATAAAGTTGACCAAACCATACGCGATTGTCTCCTTTATCTATTTTTAACTGCTCCATAATATCCATTGCTAAATATGTACTCTCTTCATTATGCGTTCCTACAAAAATAGAAATTTCATTAAGGTTGTTTAAAATATAAACTAAACAATCGTTAAAACTATCATCTGTTGTTGCTTTATCTTTACATATTGGAGATTTGTATCCTTTTTCTTCAGCACGTTCTCGCTCTTTTTCCATGTAGGCGCCTCTTACTACCTTAAACCCTAGCGTAAAACCTCCTTTTTTAGCACGCTCGTGAGATGCTTTTAAAAATTCTAACCTATCCCATCTGTAAGTTTGTAATGTATTGTAAACAATTGGCTTTTCTTTATTATAAATTGCCATCATGTCTTCTACTAACTCATCTGCAGCATCTTGCATCCAGCTCTCTTCACCATCAATTAAAACTTCAACATCTTTCTCACTAGCTAACTTACAAATAGCATTAAATCTAGACACTATACGCGCCCACTCCTGCTCTTCCTCTTCTGTAAAAGCTTTCCCTTCTCCTTTCTTTTGAAATAAATAAAAACGCCCTAATCCCGTTGGTTTAAAAACAACTATGGGCATTGCATCTTTTTCGTCAGAAAATCCTACGATTTTTAATATTTTTTCGGTTGCCTCATCAAACTGTTCCTCTGTTTCCTTGCCTTCTACCGAGTAATCTAAAACAGAACATACGCGTTTAGAATACATTTTATCAATTACGGTTAAACAATCATCTTCATTTACTCCTCCGCAAAAATGATCGAATACTGTAGCTCTAATTAAACCTTCGACAGGTAATTTGGCCTTTAACGCAAAATTTGTGGCGGCAGTACCTATTTTTACTAAAGGCTGACTTGCTATCATTTTAAATAAAAAATAAGCTCGTTCTAATTCAGAATCGCTTTTCAACGAGAAAGCAACTGCTGTGTTATCAAAGATTTTTTCTTGACTCATCGTTTTTTATGAAAATATATTTGTACAAATATAATTATACTAACATATAATTATACAAAAATCACTTATTTTCGCATACTATATTTTAGATATTTTTAGATGACTTCTATTACAACTCAAGATTACACTATATACTTAAATGAAGCTTGCTATCCTGCTTTAAACAACCTTTTAAAGACGAAAAATTATTCTAAAATTTTTCTTTTAGTAGACACAAATACTCATAAAGAATGTTTACCAAGTTTTTTGGCTCGTATAGAAACTAATACGCTTATTGAAATTATTGAAATTGAAGCTGGCGAAATTAATAAAACAATAGATACTTGTTCTGGAGTATGGGACGCCTTATCTGAATTAGATGGAGACCGTAAAAGCCTGATGATAAATCTAGGCGGTGGAGTGGTTACAGATTTAGGAGGGTTTGTTGCTTCTACTTTTAAAAGAGGTATCGATTTTGTTAATGTACCAACATCTTTACTTGCAATGGTAGATGCTTCTATTGGTGGTAAAACTGGGGTTGACCTAGGGAGCTTAAAAAATCAAATAGGTGTTATTAACACCTCAAAGATGGTATTGGTAGATACGTCTTTTTTAACCACGCTTCCACAGCTAGAAATGCGCTCTGGTTTAGCAGAAATGCTAAAACACGGCTTAATTTATAACAAACTGTATTGGAATAAATTAAAAGACTTATCTAAACTATCACTTAAAGATTTAGACGACTTAATTTTTGAATCTATTTTAATTAAAAAAGACATTGTAGAACAAGATCCTAACGAAGAAAATTTACGTAAAACATTAAATTACGGACACACATTGGGGCATGCTATAGAGTCTCATTTTTTGAGTCATCCTGAACGCCAAACACTTTTACATGGTGAAGCTGTTGCTATAGGAATGGTTTTAGCGACTTATTTATCTACCAAACTCCTTGATTTCCCCACTATTGATAACGACGACATAAAACAAACCATTAAGTCTATATACGGCCATGTAGACATTAAACCTGATGATTACAGCCCTATTATTGAACTTTTAAAGTATGACAAAAAAAATGAACATGGTAATATTAATTTTGTACTACTTGAAGCTATAAGTAAAACAAAAATTAATTGTATTGTAAATAATGACTTAATAATAGAAGCGTTTAATTTTTATAATTCATAAATTATTTTTTAACAAAAAAATTGTAACTTTATAATAATCCTTAGATAAAGGAACTCCACATAAGTAATTATTAACTTAAAAGTATAGTTGTTATGAAAAGAGTTATAGTAGATTATAAAAAATTAACACCAGAAGTTTTAAATTTATTAACTGAAAAGTATCCAGACGGCTACGGAGACAAGGATATTATAACCTTCGATGATCATAAAAATCAAACAATAGAAGCTGTAGAAGTAAAAACAGAAGACACCATTTACTTAGTAAAAGTAAGTAGTAAATTACACTATACCATGACTAATTTTGATACAAATGATGTTTTAGAGCTAAATAATGATGGCCATGTTGTAATAAACTTTGATAACAATGATTAAAGCTACTACAAATAACGTGCTTTAATGACGTTACCATGATGTTTCTCGTGCCCTATAATCAAAAATCCTAATGCTCTTACAGAAACCTCTCCTCCTCCTGCAACACCTTTATTAAGCATCATATCGTTATCAAAACTACTAAACAGAGCTATAGTAGATAGCCTTACAAGTCTATATTCTTCTAATAAAGAAGCTATACTTCTACCATTTGCTTTACTGGCTTCTGCATAATGGTTTTCTTCAAAACCACTCAAGACTGTTTTATCATATCTAGCAAAACGCATAGCACGGTAACAAAAAACGCGCTCTGAATCTATTAAGTGATTTATAATCTCCTTTATAGTCCACTTTCCTTCAGCATAGCTATATTCTAGCTTATCTTCCTCTATCGCCTCATAAAATGCAATCATAGTGTCCATACCCTGCTGTAATCCTTCAACTAAATCTACAGCTCCTGCTTGCTGTATATAGCTATTAAAGTATGGTATATATTCGTCTTTTTGTAATTGAGTCGCATTCATAAAGTAAAGGGTTAGATTAAAAATTAAATGTAACAAAAAAAACCTTTCGAAATCTCGAAAGGTTTTATAATATACTGTTAAAACTAAATTATAGTTCTCTAAAAATATCGTGCATTAAGCGTTTCTTATCATTAATGCTTTCTTCTAAAGAAATCATTGTTTCGGTTCTATACACGCCTTCGATATCATCTAACATAAAAATTACATCTTTTGCATGTTCTGTATTACGCGCTCTAATTTTACAGAAAATATTAAACTTCCCTGTAGTAACATGTGCAACAGTTACAAATGGTATTTCGTTAATTCGCTCTAAAACAAAGGTTGTTTGCGATGTATTTTGAAGAAACACTCCTACATATGCTATAAAAGAGTATCCTAATTTTCTGTAATCTAATGTTAACGAAGACCCTTTTATAATACCTGCATCTTCCATTTTCTTAACTCTTACATGCACAGTCCCTGCAGAAATCAATAATTTTTTAGCAATGTCTGTAAAAGGCACCCTTGTATTATCTATCAGCATATCAAGAATTTGATGATCAATTTCGTCTAATTTAAATTTTGCCATTTTTGTTTTTTATTAAATATAAAGCAAAAATACCACAATATTACTGAATAATAAATATTAAATTTTAAGATTTTAAGATTTTTAATGATAATTTTACATTGTTAACTTTTACGAAATCGATTTCGCTACCCAGTTTCAACGCTTCATTTTCTTCACCTAAAACCATAGTACCATAAGCCTCAATGGTTTTGTGTGCGTAATAGTCTTTTAAGGGCTCCATTTTTACTATTCTTGGAACAAAATCTAGAGTATTTCCATCTAATTTTTCTTCATATTGCACAGCTATATCTTTCATTTCATTATTTACTAGTGCATTCCTAATAATAATATCGTAGTAGTATTTTTTATTTTCTGGTATGCGTAAATAATATTTATAATCATCAACATCTACTTCATCGTTAATTATCGCATTTAAAGCCGTTATAAGGGATTGATAGATAAACTCACGCACTACTTCCCTATCGTAATCATTTGCGTAATGGCCAGCTTCAAATAAAACGGTAGGCGTATTTAGTGTTTGAAATGTATCGCCGACACAATTTATATTAAAAGCGTCATCGTACGTCCCTACCTGCCCAGGTATTTGTAATTGTAATACAGTATTCATTTTTACAATTACAGACATCGCTTTTTTACGTGTTTCTGTAACACTACAAGCTTCATCTTGAGCTGGAGACAAAAAGGATACTGTAGCAGATTTATCTGTATTACCTACATTAAAAATAGTGCGTTGCCCATGTAGATTAAAACAATAATGAGGCTTAAAGTTTTCAAAACAGTCTTTTAGAACTTTGCTTTCTGGTTGAGATTGCTTTTGAGCGTCTCTATTTAAATCAACTGTATTTGCATTTAGGCGCGTATACATTTTTGCTCCATCTGGATTTAATATGGGGATTATTTTAACCGTACAAGACTTTAAAAGCTGTTTAGAGAATTTATTTTCTACCTTAATTGTGTTTAATAAATCGAAAATAGCCTTGGTTGTTGTAGATTCATTACCGTGCATTTGAGACCACATTAATATTTTTTTTGGTCCATTACCTAGAGTAATGCTATGAATATTTTCGCCTAAAACAGATTGTCCTATTTTATCAATTTTAAAAAAAGCAGCATGCTTTTCTAATAGCGGTTTAATATGTTCCGTGTTTATATAGCGCCCAAAAAGCAGTTGCTCTTTATGCTTTTTATAATAGTTTTTTAAAGTATCTAAAGTCATCTAAGTAATATATGGTAGACAAATGTAAACATTAATAAATTTACAGTTGTAAACACGCTATTTTACATTTGTAAACATTGAAATTTAACTTAGATGTTTACGTATGTATACACTTTAGTTTTTAACAGAAACCTAAAGTCTTTAAGCATTGAAGAATATTCAATAAAAATTATTTAAAAATCATATTTTATTATTAATCAGTAATTTAAATACTATTACTTAAAGTATAAATACAATATAAAATCTATTATTTTAAGAATTAAAGCTTATTGTTTTGATAGTATACATATAAATATTACATTTGTAAACATCAATATTAACCACTAACTGTTTACAATTGTAACAACATGTTAAACAACGAGGAGTTTACAAAAAGACTTAAAAAAATCATTGACTATTATGGTGAAAGTGCCTCTTCTTTTGCCGAAAAAATTGGAGTGCAACGTTCTAGTATTTCGCACATACTTTCTGGTAGAAATAAGCCTAGTTTAGAATTCGTTTTAAAAGTACTTTCTGCTTTTCCTGAAGTAGAATTATATTGGTTAATGAATGGAAAGGGAAAATTTCCAGTTGAGAAAAATGTTGAAGCAAAAATTGAAAGACAACCTACTCCTCCAAATCAAAATAAAATTCAGACTGAAAATTCTAATCAAAATTTAGAAACAAATTCAAATCTATTTTCTGAAGAACAAAATTTATTTTCGAAAACAGATTCAAAAACTGAGCAGCCTCAAAATTCAGAAATTCAAAAAATAGTGAACTCAGAAAAAAAAGAAATTGAACGTATCGTCATTTTTTATAAAGATGGTAGTTTTTCAAATTTTCAAAATTCTTAATCAGAAAAAGACATTTTTTTAAATTCTAAGTAAAATTTACTTTTTTATTATTTTTTCTATTAAAACTTACTTTTTTTCAAATTTTGCGTATTCGAGACATTGTACAGTTTTTTTTCAAATACGCGATTTATAAAACAGTCCATTTTTTTAATACCGTATTCTATTCTTAATTATATATTTTGAAATTGTAAATGACAAAATTTATATATTCATTAAATTTGTTTGAAATTCTTTTTTATGAAACAATTATTAGCTTTTACGTTTTTACTTTTATTATGTTCAAGTTGTATTACAACTGCTAAACGAGATTGTAAAGATTTTAAAATTGGTAACTTTAAAAGTGAAGTTATTATTAATGGACAAACTTTTAAGTCTTCGTTTGTAAGAACCAATACATTGCAGATAGAAACTTATAACGGAAAAATAGATTCTTCTGAAGTAAGATGGATAAATGATTGTGAAGTTGTTTTTAAAACAATTAACCCAAAAAGTATGGCTGAGCGTAAAGACATTCATTTAAAAATTTTAACAACAACAGATTCTTCTTATGTTTTTGAATATTCCTATGTTGGGGAGACTAAAAAGCAAAAGGGAAAAGCTTTTAAATTTTAACTGCATTTTTATGATAGAGTTCTTAACCTCCAGCGATGCCATATTTGCATTAATTACACTTACCTTTTTAGAAATTATTCTTGGTATAGATAATATTGTTTTTATATCTATTGCTGCTAATAAACTTCCTGAAGAGAAAAGAAAAAAAGTTACAAATATTGGGCTTTTACTAGCTATGGTACAACGTATTATTTTGTTGTTTTTTGTTTCGTTTTTAGTAGGTTTATCTGAACCTTTTTATAAGCTTAATTTAAGTTGGCTAAGTGTAGAAATAAGTTACCAAGCTATTATTTTATTTGTTGGTGGGTTGTTTTTAATTTATAAATCTACTTCCGAAATAAGAGAAAAGGTTGAAACTCCAGATCATGATAAAGATCAAGTTAAAGGCAAAACTATTAAGTCGCTACAACAAGCTATTGTGCAGATTTTAATTATAGATTTTATTTTCTCTATAGACTCTATTTTAACTGCTGTTGGCATGACAAATGGATTGTCTGAAAACCATAATTATAACCTTATATTAATGATTACTGCTGTTGTTATTTCTATTGCGGTAATGATAGGTTTTGCTAATAAAATTAGAAAATTTATAGATACACACCCAAGTTTACAATTATTAGCATTAGCTTTTTTAATTCTAATTGGTTTTATGTTAATTACTGAAGCTGCACACCTATCGCACACAAAATTATTTAATAAGGCTATTGGAGCAATACCAAAAGGATATTTATATTTTGCAATTGCATTCTCTTTATTTATTGAATTTTTAGGTTATAAAACAAAAAAACGCAATACTTAATATGAAGTATAAATTAAATAGTATAGCTCTTATTTTCTTTTTAGGCTTTCACTTTTCTATAGCTCAAAATAAGGAAGGCATCATTTTAAAAACGCCAACAGATTGGAGATATGAAAAAATAGATTTACCGTTAGATTTTGCGCCAAGCTTTGATTATAATGGTTTTGAAGAATTACGTTTTGCTCCTGGAATGTTTAATACGAAAGCAGAAAAGTATTTTTCTTATGCTTTTGTAATTACTATTAATGAAAATGTGAAACTACCAAAACGTAAGTTAAAACAGTTTTTACATAGTTATTATAGAGGTCTTTCTCAAACTGTAGCTAATTCAAAAAAAATAAAAATAGATTCTTCTAACATTACGGTTTCTTTAAAACGAAGAAAGAATATTTATAGCGGTAAGGTTTTATATTTAGACACTTTTAATTCTGGAGAAAAAGTAGTATTAAATATAGCTATAGAAGTTATTAATAATAAACAGACTAATACCACATATATTATTGGATTAGTATCTCCTAAACCTAGAAATAGTAGTGTTTGGAGTGAATTATATGCTATTAGAAATGAGTTGAAATTTTAATAGTAAGTTATTTTTAAAATTGCATCTGTTACTAAAATGTCTTTTCCTTCTTCTATATTTATATATTTATAGGATACTAGATTGTTATGCTCATCATATTTGTAAATAGACTTGCTATTATACTCTTCTGTTTTATTATCGTAAAATGAAAAAGAAGTATTGAATTCATTTATAATTATTGTATTGTTATTGTAACTATAGTCTTGCGTGTATACAGTGTCGTCACTACTAGATTTATAAATAGATTGCATTAATTTATCGTCTTTGTAAACCCAATTTTGAGTTACAATTCCAGACACATAGTCTGACCATGATTGATTGTCTAAGTCTTCTTGATTATTAATTGTAATGTTATAATAATCTCTAGTAGTTTTCTTGTAGTCTATTAACTGATTTGTATTGTTATAATTATAGACTATATGAGAAAAATAAAATTCATTTTGAAAGTTACTGTAGGATTTCACTTCTACTATTTGGTCTTTTTCATTATACTTTGCTTTAGCCATATAGTTTTTATAAAATGCCGTAACCATTGCTGGGTTATTTTCATCTTCACTTTCTAATATATCACGAATATAGCTATGTTCCTCAATTAGTCTTTTTTTATCGTCGTATACGTAAACAGTTTTTGCATCATCCTTAATTTTCTGTACAAGTAACTTATTTTTATACCAATGGTTAGGTTTTAACTCTAATGCACCTGTTAATGTATCTATAGCGGTAGGTTTTACATTTTTAATATTTTTTAAAGAACCAATAGTATAAAAAGTTGTATCAACAAACTCTACCGTACTTTTATCTTCTTCATCAGCACAATTACATGGTTCTATGCCTGTGTAAAGGGTTTCTTTATTAATTACTTTTTCTAGTTTACTTTTTAAACTGTAAAACATATCTATGTTAGATTTGCTTGTTAAATCTCCATTATCTAAATGCTTTACTTTTATAGTAATGTTTTTTACAGGGCCATTAAAATTATTCTCTCCATAAATGCTATTGTCTTTTAAGAACATTGTAACTGCTGCATCTGGATTAGGAAATACTACATTTTCAACAAGGTCTTCTTGTGCAAATAAAATACTTACCGCAAATACTAATAAAAAAGAAAAGTATTTTTTAACTATCATAATACTAAAAGTATAGAGAAAAATAGAGTATTCATTTTAAAATAACGTTGGTTGATCATCTGTAGTATCCTTTGCATCATTAGAATTAGTTACATTCTCTTCGTCTACAACTTCTATATCTTCTGCATGAACTTCTTCTGGAGCTTCATGAGGAATTGGGTCTAACAAGTTAATTTGATTTACCTTATCTTTTGTTAATTGATTCCCTAATGCTGTTATACCTTTTATAGCAATAAATTCTTCTAGATTAACTTCTAAATTATCCTTTCTGTCTTTACCGCGTTCTTTCGCAAAAACAACTTCTGCTAAGGGTTTCCAATCTGTTGACACTATTTCTAATTGCGATTTCTCATGCCCTGTAATGAATGATTCTTCTTTACTTTCATTTTCAATTAAGAAACGTTTTACGTAATATTTCTCTTTTTCTCCATCGAAATAAATAGCAGATATAGGTTTTTTAGGAATCCATTTTTCCATAACAATCATGTCATCATCAAAATGCGCAGTTACTTCTGGAATAATTGTTTTTGCGATTCCTTTTTGGTTAATGATTAGTATACGGTCTTCTCCTCTAAATTCTCCTAACAGCTCTCCTCTACCATCAACATTAATGCGTCGTACAGTTTCATCAAACCATATTTTTCTAGGTTTTAGTGTTGAAACTCCTTTTTCTTTAAGTTCTATTTTTTTAATTGGGTATTTGGTTACCAAATTTCCTTTAGAGGCTCTTCCTTTTATTAAGATATCGGCAAAGTCTATATCCCATTTTAATTTTTTAACGCTTCCTACTTGCCTTAAATATAAACTAATAACTTCTGCTTCTCCATTAGGGTTTGCCGAAAAATACCATAATTTAGAGCTTTTACTTCCGTTAGTTAAATCGTATTCTTTATCTCTAGTCATTGCTGTTACAGCAAAACGTTTTATGTACGATGGTCCTTTACTACCATCTCTATAAATCATGTTATAAATGGTACGTTTGTCTTTCTTTTTAAAGACAGCTACGTGAATGATATTTTTACCAATGAAGGTTTTTGTGTCTACTTTGGTAACCATCATTTTACCATCGTTAGTAAAGGCTATAATATCATCAATGTCACTACAATCGCACACATACTCATCTCGGCGTAAAGAAGTCCCTATAAAACCTTCTTCTCTATTTACATAGAGTTTAGTATTACGTATTACTACTTTTGTAGCATCTACATCACCAAAGGTTCTAATTTCTGTTTTACGTTCTCTTCCTTCTCCGTATTCCTTTTTTAATCGTGTAAAATACGCTATGGCATAATCTATAAGGTTAGCTAAATGGTGTTTTACCTCAGCGATTTGGTCTTCTAAAGCATCAATTTTTTGCTGTGCTTTGTCTATATCAAATTTAGAAATACGTTTAATTCTAATCTCTGTTAAACGTGTAATATCTTCAACGGTAACTTCTCGTTTTAAGTGTTTTATGTGTGGTTTTAATCCATTATCTATTGCTTGTATAACGCCTTCCCATGTTTCTTCTTCTTCAATATCGCGGTATATTCTATTTTCTATAAAAATACGCTCTAAACTTGCAAAGTGCCATTGTTCTTCGAACTCTCCAAGTTTTATTTCTAATTCTTGTTTTAGTAATTGTACTGTATTATCTGTACTACGGCGAAGCATTTCAGAAACGCCAATAAACAATGGTTTATTATCTTCGATAACACATCCTAAAGGTGATATTGAAGATTCGCAACTTGTAAAGGCATATAAGGCATCTATAGTTTTGTCTGGGGATAACCCAGATGGTAAGTGTATTAAAATTTCGACCTCAGCAGCCGTGTTATCTTCTATTTTCTTTATTTTAATTTTCCCTTTATCGTTTGCTTTTAAAATAGAGTCTATTAATGAAGATGTTGTTGTAGCATAAGGAATTTCGGTAATAACCAAAGTGTTTTTATCGCGTTGAGATATTTTAGCTCTTACACGTACTTTACCGCCTCTTAATCCATCATTATAATTAGAGAAATCTGCAATTCCTGCTGTTGGAAAGTCTGGTACTAACGTAAATCGTTTGCCTTGTAAGTGTTTTACTGAAGCGTCTATAAGTTCTATAAAGTTGTGTGGTAGTATTTTAGTAGATAACCCTACAGCAATACCTTCTCCTCCTTGTGCTAATAGTAACGGAAACATTACTGGCAAATTAACGGGTTCTTTTCTACGTCCATCGTAAGAGGCTTGCCATTCTGTAATTTTAGGATTATAAACGACATCTAATCCAAATTTAGAAATACGAGCTTCTATATAACGTGAGGCAGCAGCACGGTCTCCTGTTAAAATGTTTCCCCAGTTTCCTTGCGTGTCTATTAACAAATCTTTTTGGCCTATTTGTACCATGGCATCTGCAATACTTGCATCTCCATGCGGGTGATATTGCATAGTATGCCCTACTATATTTGCCACTTTATTGTAACGGCCATCATCAAGATCTTTCATAGAATGCATAATGCGGCGCTGTACAGGCTTAAAACCATCTTCTATTGCTGGTACTGCACGTTCTAAAATAACATACGATGCATAATCTAAAAACCACTCTTTATACATTCCCGTAATTCGAGTAATGGTTTCTTGTGGTTCTTGATGTTCTGCCGCTTCGTTTTCTAAGTGTTCTAAATCGTCGTTTTCTTCTGCCATATTTGTTTTGTCATTCCTTTTAAGGGTTAGGAATCTATTCTTTGATTTTTAATGAACGTTTATAATCGTATATACTTTTAGCTAAACCTAACACAGATACTACAAGTGCTATATAATACATTGTATTACTATCTCGCACACTAAAATCGTTTGTATATGCTTTGTAAGACCAATATATTGTTAAAGCCATCCAGCAAAGTATTTTAAATCCTTTATACATTATTTTCCTTCTTCAATTAAATCCAACTCTACTTTAAGGTTTTCAATAATAAATTCCTGTCTGGATGGTGTGTTTTTCCCCATGTAAAATGCTAATAATTCGTCTATAGACATATTATCGTCTAACATTACTGGGTCTAGGCGCATATCTTCTCCTATAAAATATTTAAACTCATCTGGAGAAATTTCACCCAATCCTTTAAATCGTGTAATTTCTGGTTTTGGTTTTAATTTTTCAATTGCATTAACTCGCTCTTCTTCAGAATAGCAATAAATCGTTTCTTTTTTATTTCGTACTCTAAATAAAGGTGTTTGTAAAATATATAAATGTCCTTCTTTTATTACTTCTGGAAAAAACTGAAGAAAGAATGTTATTAGCAGTAAACGAATGTGCATTCCATCTACATCGGCATCGGTAGCTATTACAACATTATTATAGCGTAAATCTTCCAAAGATTCTTCTATGTTTAATGCAGCTTGTAATAGGTTAAACTCTTCGTTTTCGTAAACAATTTTTTTAGTTAATCCGTAGCAATTTAAAGGCTTCCCTTTTAAACTAAATACCGCTTGTGTATTTACATCTCTAGATTTTGTAATACTTCCCGATGCAGAATCTCCCTCGGTAATAAACAGTGTAGTTTCTAAATTGCGTTCGTTTTTAGTATCGCCAAAATGTACACGACAGTCTCTTAATTTTTTATTATGTAAACTCGCTTTTTTAGCTCTGTCTTTAGCTAATTTACGTATTCCAGATAATTCTTTACGTTCTCGCTCTGCTTGTAGAATTTTTCGCTGAATTTTTTCTGCGGTGTCTGGATTTTTATGTAAGTAGTTATCTAGATAGGTTTTTAAAAAATCATTGATATAGGTTCTTACCGTAGGCAAGTCTCCTCCCATATCTGTAGAACCTAGTTTTGTTTTGGTCTGACTTTCAAAAACGGGTTCCATAACTTTTATTGCAATGGCCGAAACAATCGATTTTCTAATATCTGATGCTTCGTAATTTTTACCATAAAATTCACGTAATGTTTTTACTACAGCTTCACGAAAGGCTGCTTGATGTGTTCCTCCTTGCGTAGTATGTTGCCCATTTACAAAACTGTTATATTCTTCGCTATATTGTGTTTTACTATGCGTAATAGCAACTTCTATGTCATCGCCTCGTAAATGAATGATTGGGTAGAGCAAATCGGTTTCTGCAATTTTTTCAGATAATAAATCTTTTAAACCATTTTCGCTAAAATATTTTTCGCCATTAAAAACTATAGTTAATCCTGGATTAAGGTACACATAGTTTTTAAGCATTTTTATAACATACTCACTTCTATATTTATAGTTTTTAAAAATGATTTCATCTGGAATAAAAGAGACTTTTGTCCCCTTTCTTCTACTGGTTTCTTCTAAAAACTCTTGATTTGTTAAGTTTCCTTGTTCAAAATCTGCCGAAGCACTTTTACCATCACGAGACGATTCTACTCTAAAATAAGAGGATAATGCATTAACCGCCTTGGTACCAACACCGTTAAGTCCTACCGATTTTTTAAAGGCTTTGGAGTCGTACTTTCCTCCTGTATTCATTTTAGAAACTACGTCTACAACTTTACCTAATGGAATACCACGCCCATAATCTCTAACGATGACTTTGCTACCTTGCAAAGAGATTTCGATAGTTTTACCTGCCCCCATTACAAACTCATCAATGGAGTTATCTAAAACTTCCTTTAACAGAATGTAAATACCATCATCTGGAGACGATCCATCTCCTAACTTACCAATATACATTCCTGGACGCATACGAATATGTTCTTTCCAATCTAATGAGCGTATATTATCTTCGGTATATTTAGTTTGTTCAGACATAGGATGTGAGTGCAATTTATAGAATAGGATGCTAATATAATATAACCCTGTAAAAAATGAAATAGCAGACACATAAAGTAATTAACAATAAAACGCCAATAGTGTTGAGAACATTGGAGTTAAGCTTGTTTTTTATAAAAAAGAAAAAAATAATTTTAATTACTCTTATTTTCTTTCTTTTTAGAGACTAATAATATTCCAAAAATAACAGTTATTGTTCCTAATATTTGAATACTTGTTAATTGTTCGTTTAAAAAAATAACAGCTAAAATAATTGTAGATATTGGACCTATTCCTGCTATCACAGCAAAATTTGAAGAATTAATTAATTTTATAGAAATAGAAACAAGAAATGAAGGTATTACTGTAGCAAAAATTGCTATGCATACGCCCAAGATATAAACCTGCCAAGGGTAATTAAAAATATCTACTCTAGATACAATACCGTAATGTATAAATACACATATACAAGAAATTAACATTGCATATGCTGTAAAACGCATAACTCCAAATTTAGGTATTAACCAGCCACTACCTACTAAGTATGAGGCATAGGTTAACGCACTAAGCAAAACAAAGAAACCTCCTAAATATGTATCGTTACCTGAGATAGTTACTTCACTACCAAAAGTGATTACTATCCCTAAATAAGTAATAATGATAGCTAATTTCTGGTTTTTAGTAATGCGTTTTTTTAAAAAGAGGTTATTAAAAAATAATACTATTGTTGGGTAAACGAATAGTATAATGCGCTCTAAACTAGCTTTAATGTATGTTAAACCTACAAAATCGAAATAACTTGCTAAATAATAGCCTACAAATCCAAAAAAGACAACCCACAGATAATCCTTTTTAGTGTTTTTTGCTCTCTTTTTTTGTTTCTATATAGATATGCTATTAGTATATAAAATGGAAAAGAAAAAAGCATTCTTAATAACAGTGCACTTAAAGCATCAATATTATATTGGTATATAAGCTTCACCATTACAGCTTTAGATGAAAACATTACTATACCTAAAACTCCTAATAAAATACCATAAATAAATTTTCTTTTTGCCTCCATTGTACTAAGGTATATTAGTCAGTTTTCTAGATTTAACCTTGTTAGACATAAATTACAATAGTCAACCTTTACAACTAGTTTCTGCTTCTTGTTTTAACAACTGGTTTCTAGTATTTAATAGTTTTCGCATATAGCGTTTTAAAAAAAGAATATTTGCTAATTTTCCGAGTATCCCTAATGGGCTTTTAAAATGAAATTTATCTACCATTATCGTTTTTCCACCTTCAGCAGTAAAAATATGCTCATGTTTAAACGATTTAAATACTCCTGAGACCATTTCATCAACAAAATAATTTGAGGGTTCAAATACTGTTATTTTAGACGTTAATTGTTGTTTTATTCCAAAATGAACAGCTTCCCATGTAACCCATTCATTTAACTCAATTAACCCAGTGGTTTTTCCTGCTATTGCTTTTTCTTTTGAATGTTGTAATGACTTTTTATGAAAATCTATATCCCTAGACAAATCAAAACAAGTTTTAACATCTGCTTTTATAACTGTTCTTAGTTCTATTAATGCCATTGTCTAATGCGCTAAAGCGAAACAAAAAACGCAATAAAGAATACTACTTTATTGCGTTTTCATTATCTCTATTATTTTAAGAGATCTACACATTAAATAAGAAATGCATGACATCTCCATCTTTAACAGTATAACCTTTTCCTTCTACTCTCATTTTCCCCGCTTCTTTTACTTTAGCTTCGCTACCATATTCTACATAATCATTATAAGCAATAACTTCTGCTCTAATAAATCCTTTTTCAAAATCGGTATGAATAACCCCAGCTGCTTGCGGAGCTGTTGCTCCAATATTTACTGTCCAAGCTCTTACTTCTTTTACTCCTGCTGTAAAGTAAGTTTGCTGATTTAATAATTTGTATGCTGAACGAATTAATTTAGCCGATCCTGGTTCTTCTAAACCAATATCTGCCAAAAACATTTGGCGCTCTTCGTAATCGTCTAGTTCATTAATGTCTGCTTCTGTCCCTACTGCAAGTACTAACACTTCTGCATCTTCATCTTTAACGGCATCCCTAACCTGCTCTACATAATCATTTCCTGAAACTGCAGCACCTTCATCTACATTGCAAACATACATTACAGGTTTGTCTGTAATTAATTGAGAAGGTTTAACATAATCTCTATACTCATCTTCAGAAAATTCTAAAGCGCGAACAGATTTACCTGCTTCTAAACCTTCTTTTAACTTTAATAAAACAGCTTCTTCTTTTTGAGCATCTTTATTACCTGTCTTTGCTGCACGTTTTACTTTATCTAACTTCTTCTCTACTGTT
The DNA here is from genome assembly GCF_053601615.1 of Pontimicrobium sp. MEBiC06410. NCBI lineage: Bacteria > Pseudomonadati > Bacteroidota > Flavobacteriia > Flavobacteriales > Flavobacteriaceae > Pontimicrobium > Pontimicrobium sp. MEBiC06410. The sequence goes on along the minus strand of NZ_JBSHNT010000161.1, from coordinate 42,684 downwards.
TCTAGGTCTTTAAGCTGAAGTTCTATATCTATAGTTTCTTTATCACGTATTGGGTCTACGCGACCATCTACGTGCACAATATTATCGTTATTAAAACAACGTAATACATGCAAAATAGCATCTGTCTCACGAATATTAGCTAAGAATTGATTTCCTAAACCTTCTCCTTTACTTGCACCTTTTACTAATCCTGCAATATCAACAATCTCTACTGTTGCTGGTAAAACACGCTCTGGGTTAACTAGTTCTTCTAATTTTTGAAGTCTTGGATCTGGTACATTTACAACACCTACATTAGGTTCTATCGTACAAAAAGGGAAGTTTGCACTTTGTGCTTTTGCATTAGATAAACAATTAAATAATGTTGATTTTCCTACGTTTGGTAAGCCTACAATTCCTGCTTTCATTGAGTAAATATTATTCATTCCCACAACTATGGGAACCTTTTGTTTTTAACGACTGCAAATATACTACTTCTTCTTAGTTTTCTAATAATAAATAATAGATTTTAAAACTTCTCTTTTTTATACAGACAACAACATTTTAATTGAATATCTAAAAAATATGTTAAAATTTATTGAAATCTGTAGTGTTAATTTCAATAATAATTATCAATTTTACTAGTCTAATCAAAAACTCAAAATAGAATGAAAAAACTTAACGCTTTATTATTATTGTTTTTGTGCTCTACATTTGCTTTTGCACAACAATCCATTACGGGGCAAGTTACAGATTCTAATGGAGACGCTTTACCAGGCGTTAACATTATTGAAAAAGGGACTTCTAATGGAACCACATCTGACTTTGATGGGAAGTATATTATTAATGCAGACTCTAATGGAACTTTAGTGTTTAGCTATGTTGGCTACGAAACACAAGAGGTAGAAATTAATGGACAATCTACTTTTAATATTACATTATCTGACGGTGAGGCCTTAGATGAAGTTTTACTTGTTGGGTCACGTAGTCCAAAACGAACAGCTACAGATACCGCTGTACCTGTAGACGTATTAGATGTGGCTGAAATAGCTTCTGCTACTGGGAAAGTAGAAGTTAATGATATTTTACAATACGCAGCACCTTCTTTTAATGCTAGTAAACAATCTGGATCTGATGGGGCAGATCATATAGTACCTGCTTCATTAAGAGGTTTGGGACCAGATCAAACTTTAGTATTAATTAATGGAAAAAGAAGACACCAATCGTCTTTAGTTAATATTTTTGGAACTAGAGGTCGTGGAAATTCTGGAACCGATTTAAATGCTATTCCAGCTTCTGCTATTAAAAGAATTGAAGTTTTAAGAGATGGAGCATCGGCACAATACGGATCGGATGCCATAGCTGGTGTTATTAACATCGTTTTAAAAGATAATACAGATGGTTTTACTGGAGGAATTACTTACGGTGCTTATAGTACAGCCATTGGTGATGGATGGGCAGAAGAAACCGGCGAAACTCTTTTTAATGTAGAAGGAGAAAACCGCTTGGATGGTAAAAGCAAAAAGTATGATGGTACCACAGTTAAAATTGATGCTAATTATGGTGCTACTTTAGGTAAAATGGAGGTTTTATAAACTTTACAACAGAGTTTTTATCTAGAGATAAAACATTAAGACCTGGTTTTTCATGGAGAAAAGGATATGGTAGCGCTGGTGTAGATGGGTTTAACTTTATGGTTAATGCATCTGTTCCTGTAGATGACAATACTGAAGTTTATGCCTTTGGAGGTAGAAACTTTAGAGAAACGGATGCAAATGCGTTTTCAAGAGGTCCATATATAGAAGGAAACCCTGATGATTCTGACAATAGAACTGTATTAAGTTTATATCCAAATGGTTTTACCCCAAGAATAACCTCTAATATTACAGATGCCTCTGTTTCTGCTGGAGTTAGACATACAATGAGTAGTGGATGGAATGTAGACTTTAATAATACGTACGGAAAAAACAATTTCCATTACTATATTAAAAACTCTAATAATGCTTCTTTACAAGACGCTTCACCTACAGATTTTGATGCTGGTGGACACTTTTTATCTCAAAACACTACAGGTGTAGACTTCAATAAGTATTTAGAAGATGTTGCAGCAGGTATGAACATTGCGTTTGGTTTAGAATATAGAACAGAAAACTTTGGGATTTTTGCTGGAGAAGTAGCCTCTTATGCGCTTTATGATGAAAACGGAATTCCTATTACAAATCCAGCAACACAAACAGTTGCTACCGACTCTAATGGAGATGAATTACCTGGAGGATCTCAAGGGTTCCCTGGTTATAGCCCTTCTAACGAAGTAGATAGAAGTAGAAGTAACTATGGCATTTACTTTGATACAGAACTTAATGTTACTGAAGCTTTTATGTTAGCTGGAGCATTACGCTTTGAAGAGTATAGCGATTTTGGTAGCACTTTTAACTTTAAACTAGCTAGTAGATATAAAGTTAATGATGCCCTTACTTTTAGAGGGTCTATTTCTTCAGGATTTAGAGCTCCTTCTTTAGCACAGTTATACTATAACTTAATCTTTAATAATATTGTTGCAGGAGAATCTGTGCCGTCTTTATTATCTGCTAATAACAGTACGGTTACTAAAGCTTTTGGAATAGGACAATTAACAGAAGAAAAAGCAATAAACGGAAGTATTGGGTTTACCTATAAAAAAGGTGCATTTACTGCTACTGTAGATGCTTATTCTATTAGTGTTGATGATAGAATTATTTTAACAGATAACTTTACAGATCAAGCTATTTTAGGACCATTAGGTGTTGATGCAGCACAGTTTTTTGCTAATGGTGTAGATACTAGAACATCTGGATTAGATATTGTTTTAAATTACGATCTATCTTTAGGAAGCAATGGTAAATTAAGTGCCGCATTAATAGGTAACTTTAATAAATTAGAAATTAAAAATATTAATAATGGCAACCTTAACCAGTTTACATTCTTTGGACCATTCTCTCAAGCTTATCTAGAAGCAGCTGCTCCAGATCATAAATTTGGTTTAAATTTAAATTATAGCAATTCTAAATTTAATGCAGGATTAGTATTAACTAAGTTTAGTGAAGTTATTTTACAAGATTTCCAATGGGTAGATTCTCCTGCAACTACACAGGCAGAAGCAGATGCTTTATTTCCAGTAGCAACAGATATTTACAAATCTGCAATTACTGCAGACATAAATATTGGATACAGCTTCTCAGATAAATTAAAACTTACTATCGGTTCTAATAACTTGTTTAACACCTACCCTACACCTCAATTTGATGGATGGACGGATCAAGGTGGTTTAGCAGATTCTGTACAAATGGGATCAGATGGTAGATATATTTTTAGTAGACTAAACTTTAGTTTCTAAAACCATAATATTATAAACTTAAATGAGGTCGTCTAAAAATTACTTTTTAGACGACCTCTTTATTTTGCGTTAATAATACTTCTTTTTTAAAACCCGTATAAACACGGATATCAGGTTCTTAAGTAATCTATAATTTAGCCATAGTATTAATCTTTAAAACATAATTTATTATGGCAGGAAAAAATTTCACAAACCGATCTAAAAATTACATGAATGTAACCTTATTAATTCGTCAAGGCGAAGACATAAGTAAACCATCCTTAGAACAAACATTTTCTTTAAATGCTGGAGAAAGTAAATTCGTTGAATATGGTAATGCAACCAACATCTATTTAAACGGATTAATTTTAGAATACAAAGATGCAGAAAACCAATCTTTAACAACCGCAAAGCAAGAAGTAATTGCAAGAGGCTCTGCTCCTACTTTCGACTGGGTATTAAACACACATAGTAATATTGTTATTAATAGCGCTAATGGTTTAGACATCTCAGCTAGCAACTAATTAATAAAATTTAGAGCAAAAAAAATCTCAAGTTAACCACTTGAGATTTTTTATATTTAAATAATTGCTAATTATTAGTCTGGGTGCATAAAGCGTTGCTTACCTAATAACACCTCTTCAGTTTCTACATTATCATCATCTGGAACACAACAATCTACAGGACAAACAGCTGCACACTGTGGTTCTTCATGAAACCCTTTACATTCAGTACATTTGTCTGGCACTATATAATATATTTCATCGCTAATAGGTTCTTGTGCTTCATCTGCATCAACAGCTTTTCCATCTGGTAAAACGATATTACCATCTAAACTTGTACCATCCTTATAACGCCAATCGTCTGCTCCTTCATAAATAGCTGTATTTGGACATTCTGGTTCGCATGCCCCACAATTTATACATTCGTCTGTTATAATTATTGCCATAGTAATTTTTATCTTTTGTTTGCTTAAATTTGCAGTTGCAAAAATAACGACAAAACAAGTCTTACGCAAATACGAAATGAATTTACAGCAAAGAATTAACGCTTTTGTAAAATTAGGCGCTTTCATGAATCAATTTTCATCTGAAACATTTCAGAAACAAGAAAACATTCCACACAACGATCTGTTTTTCGACGGATTTAAACATCAACTAAAACTAGCCAATGAGCATAACGGTTGGTTTAGCCTTAAAAATATTCAATTTGCATTAAAAGGCTGGGCTAATACTTTAAAAAAGGAACAGTTAGAAACATGGCTAAAGCCTTATACTATGGAGATTGTTTCACCTAAACAAATTGCCATTATTATGGCAGGAAACATTCCTTTAGTTGGCTTTCACGATTTTTTAAGTGTACTAATCTCTGGCCATCATGTTTTAGTTAAACAATCCTCTAACGATAAACATTTACTTCCTTTTTTAAGTAAGTATTTAGAATATGTAGAACCTAGTTTTAAAGGCTTAATACACTTTACAGAAGGCAAATTAGAAGGTTTTGATGCAGTAATTGCAACTGGCAGTGATAATACCGCTCGTTATTTTGAATATTATTTTAAAGGAAAACCTTCAATAATTCGTAAAAACAGAAATTCTGTTGCAGTATTAACAGGAGAAGAAAGCGAAACAGAGATGCAAAACCTTTCTGAAGATATTTTTAGATATTATGGATTGGGTTGCAGAAATGTTTCAAAACTATTTATTCCTAAAAACTATAATTTCGACGCCTTTTTTAAAGCCATGTATCCATGGAATGAAATTATAAATGAAGCAAAATATGCTAATAATTACGATTATAATAAGGCGGTCTATTTAATGAGCGAATTCGATATGCTAGAAAATGGTTTTTTAATGATTAAAGAAGATGCAAGTTACGCCTCACCCATTGCTACTGTTTTTTATGAATATTATAATTCAAAAACAGAGTTAAAAACAAAACTAAATACAGACGCAAATAAGATACAATGCATTGTTGCTAAAAATTTTGCAGAAAACGAAATACAATTTGGTAATACCCAAAAACCTGAACTTTGGGATTATGCAGATGGAGAAGATACAATTGCATTTCTGTTAAAAATATAGTTGATAATTTATCATTTTAATAACTAAAAAAAGAACATAAATTCTCACCTTTGTAACCATTTTAATAAGTAAAAGTTTTCTCCTTTTAAGAAAACTAAAATATAATCTTTATGAAATTACACAACTTTAGCGCAGGACCTTGCGTATTACCGAAAGAAGTTATTTTAAAAGCTTCTGAAGCCCTATTAGATTTTGACAATGGATTATCTTTAATAGAAATATCTCACAGAAGTAAGGCTTTTGTAGATGTTATGGAGAAAGCTAGATCCTTAGCCTTAGAGTTATTAGGTTTAGAAGGTAAAGGATACAAAGCTTTATTTTTACAAGGAGGCGCTAGCATGCAGTTTTTGCAAGTAGCATTAAACTTATTAGAAAAAAGAGCTGGATATTTAAATACTGGTACTTGGAGCGATAAAGCCATTAAAGAAGCAAAGTTATACGACGATATCTACGAAGTGGCCTCTTCTAAAGATGCAGGTTATAATTATATTCCTAAAGGCTACGATATCCCTTCAGATTACGATTATTTCCACTGTACATCTAACAATACCATATATGGAACACAAATAAAGCAGTTTCCAAAATGCGATATTCCTATGGTATGCGATATGAGTAGCGATATTTTTTCTAGAACATTAGACTTTACTCAATTTGATTTAATCTATGCAGGTGCACAAAAAAACATGGGCCCAGCAGGTACTACCCTTGTTATTGTTAAAGAAGATATTTTAGGTAAAGTTTCTCGTAAAATTCCTTCAATGATGGATTATAAAATTCATATAGGAAAAAGTAGTATGTTTAACACACCTCCCGTTTTTGCAGTATATACATCTATGCTAACTATGGAATGGCTTAAAAATCTTGGAGGAATAAAAGCTATTGAAGAAGAAAACGAAAAGAAAGCAAGCTTAATGTATTCTGAAATAGATTTAAATCCTTTATTTAAAGGCTATGCAGCAAAAGAAGATCGCTCTAAAATGAATGCAACATTTACATTGTTAAATGAAGACTTAAAAGAAACATTTGATACCATGTGTAAAGACGCTGGCATTAATGGTATTAACGGTCACAGAAGTGTTGGAGGTTATAGAGCTTCTATGTACAATGCATTATCACTAGATAGTGTAAAAGCACTTGTTGAAATAATGAGTGAATTAGAAAGTAAAGCGTAATAGCAGTTAAAATATAATAATTAAAAGATTTCCATATAAATGGAAATGAAAAATAAATTTTTAATGAAAGTATTAGCAAACGATGGTGTTTCTCAAAGCGGAATTAACGCATTAGAAGCCGCAGGATTTGAAGTATTAACAACAACAGTTGCACAAGAACAATTAGTTAACTATATCAATGAAAATGCTATAGTTGTACTTTTAGTGCGTAGTGCTACAAAAGTAAGACAAGACCTTATAGACGCCTGTCCTAGCCTAAAAATTATTGGCCGCGGTGGTGTTGGTATGGATAATATAGATGTAGAATACGCTCGTGAAAAAGGATTGCACGTTATTAATACACCCGCTGCATCCTCTCAATCTGTAGCAGAACTAGTATTTGCCCACTTGTATGGAGGTGTTCGTTTTTTACACGACTCTAATAGAAATATGCCTTTAGATGGAGATACTCAGTTTAAAAAACTAAAAAAGAATTATGCCAAAGGTATAGAGCTTCGTGGAAAAACTATAGGGATCATTGGGTTTGGTCGTATTGGACAAGAAGTAGCTAAAATTGCACTTGGTGTAGGGATGAAAGTCATTGCTAGTGATAAATTTCTAGACAAAGCAGACGTAAAAGTAGAGTTTTTCGACGGACAATCTGTTAACTTTACTATTGAAACGCAATCTATGGAATCGGTATTAAAAGAAGCCGATTTTATTACACTACATGTTCCTGCACAAAAAGATTATGTTATTGGGGAAAGTGAATTTAAGTTAATGAAGGATGGTGTTGGCTTAATCAATGCTGCTCGTGGAGGTGTTGTAAACGAAGTAGAATTAGTAAAAGCATTAGAAAGTGGTAAAGTATCGTTTGCAGGTTTAGATACCTTCCAAGATGAACCAAAACCGGCGGTTCAATTATTAATGAATGGCAGAATTTCTTTAACACCACATATTGGTGCAGCAACTAATGAAGCGCAAGATAGAATTGGTACTGAATTGGCTACACAAATAAAAAACATACTGATTAACGAATAAAACAGTCGTTTTATCGATGTTTTTTGTAAAAAAAATAAAAACATAAAGCCTCAACATAGCGTTGAGGCTTTTTTTATGTAATTTACATATCCAAATTTATTAACAATAAAAATAATTTATAATGTCAGGAATTTTAGACTTATTAAACTCAGACTTAGGAAAATCAATTATAAGTGGTGTTGCTGGATCTACAGGTAACGATCAATCAAAAACAGGAGATGTATTAACAATGGCTTTGCCAGTATTAATGAAAGCTATGCAAAGAAACGCATCTACTCCACAAGGAGCAGAAGGTTTAATGGGAGCTATACAAAACAAACATGATGGTAGTATTTTAGATAACTTAGGAGGTCTTTTTGCTGGCGGTGTAGGTGAAGAAGTAAAAACTGATGGAAGCAAAATTTTAGGTCATATTTTAGGAGGTAAACAATCTGGTGTAGAATCTGTAATTGGACAAAAAGCTGGAATAGATGCTGGATCTGTTGGAGATATACTAAAAGTAGCAGCTCCTATTTTAATGGGAGTTTTAGGAAAACAAGCACAACAAAATAATGTTAGTTCTTCTAATGGAATTGGAGACTTATTAGGTGGATTACTTGGTGGTTCTAGTACTAACCAAGAACAAAGCTTTTTAGAAAAAATACTAGATGCAGATGGAGATGGTAGCGTTGTAGATGATGTTGCAGGTATGCTATTAGGAGGCGACAAGAAAAAAGGAGGCCTTGGAGGCTTACTAGGTGGACTTTTTGGAGGAAAATAAACCAGCAAAAACATGTAATATATAAAAATAAGGTTGCTAATATTAGCAACCTTATTTTTATTTTAACACAACTACATGAGTAATTTTTGTATTTTTATTTAGTAAATATTTATATTATACTAAGCTTATATTCATTTTGCAAGCTAACCTAAGTATTTAAATATTAATAAAGGGCTATTTATACTATCATAAAAAAAGAAAATGAAAAACATACTATTAATACTTGTAATTGTTTGTATAGCATTTAGTTGTAACTCTACAAAAAAAACAACGCAGAGTAATACTATTAGTAATGAAAAGGCTACAGCAGAACTCAGTGACACTTTACGTATTTCTAATGACTCTTTAGAATACGATGTTATTATAATAGAGCCAGGTTTTAACACTTGGTTAGTCTCACAAGCAAAACCAGAAGGGTTTTATACACAAAGCTTTTTAGAAGCTAGAAATATACGCTATGTAGCAGAATGGAACAGACGCGTACTACTACCTAATCTTTACAATTCTAACCTTTACGAATTACAAATAGACTATCAACAAGGTATAGACTATGGTTATGATGTAAATTATAAACTGTATAATTACTTTATTTACTTTCAAAATAATTACAATCAGAATCTATTAGGAGGTAGAGTTCCTATAAATTAAATTATCTTTGTCGCTTCAAAATTACGTTTATGGAGCAATTTAAAAACCATTGGCAAATTAAAGAAAATTGGCAATTATTATTTCCATTTTTAGGTCTTGTAGGAACATTTTATTCTGCGTATAAGCTCGCTTTAGTATTTACCAAAACATACCCATTAGTACTTACAATTGTAACAACTTTAGTTATTAGTTTTTTACTTATTCGCTTCTTTTTGTACCTATTTAAGAAATTAGAAAAAAAGTGGGTAGTAGAACATAAATGGGAAATGATCCGCATTTTTATTGTATTTGCAATTACTGGTTCTTCCTCTGTTTTTATAGGACGCCCTATAATAAAGTTCTTAGGAATCACTAAAGACAACCTAAATGTACTTATCTATTGGATTTTATATATTATTATTGGACTCATTTTCTACCAAATATTATTAGTAACCTTTGGTTGGTTATTTGGACAATTTCAATTCTTTTGGGCATTCGAGAAGAAAATGCTTCGCAGGTTTGGATTAGGACGATTTTTAAAATAGTCTAAAACTTAAAAAACTGTTATAAAAAGGATTATACTTTAACATAAGGCATAACATGAGTATAATCTATAAAATAGAGCATGCAGAGATTTTATTTTTATTAAAAAAAAGCTTTCCAAAGAAATAGAATTTAAAACTTGCCCTCAAATTTCATAATTTATGCGTTTCTTGATATAGAAAACTAAATTTTACTATTATATAGTACACAAGTAATGGATTTTATAAAAACTGAAGAGACTAGCATAATTACCAAATACAGAAAAGAATTATATACTACATTTATTACAGCAATAGATGGTATGTGGGAATCTCGCTATATAGCAAACGCTTCGAATTATTTAATAAATATTAAAGCTAATACTATCGGGTATTGTTGTATTAATTCTGAAAACACACTTTTACAAGTATATGTAAAACCAGAGTATCGCTTTCTCATGCAAGATGTTATTTCTAAATTAATAGACTTAAAGTTAATAACAACTGCCAGTTTAAGCTCTATAGAACCTATTGCATTCAATATTAGTTTAGCCCTTTCTAAAACAGTAACAGAAAACACTTATTGTTTTCAGTATGTAATACCTAATAATTTAGAGTGTAATTCTAATTTATTATTAGCCAATAAAGACAATATAAAAGATATAAAAATGTTTCTTTTAAATCAAATAGGTTTTATAGACAATATTGGTTATACCGAAAATTTAATACAACGTAACGCTTTATATTATATACAAGAGAATGATACTATCATTGCCACTGGCGAATATAGGCAGAGTACCTCTCAACCATATATTGTAGATTTAGGAGTGATAGTAAATAAAGATTACAGAAAAAGAGGAATAGCAACTAACATACTTAAAACCCTTGCTAAAAAAGCTATAGAAAACAATAAAAAACCTATTTGTTCTACAACTCTAGATAATATTGCTTCTAAAAAAGCAATTGAAAAAGCTGGTTTTTACTGTTCTCACATTATTTTCGATATGGCATTTTAAAAACAGTTTTAGTATTTTTAATTTATAAAAACTAAAACATGAATACTAAACTATTATTATTACATGGTGCTTTAGGCTCTAAAGAACAACTAAAAAAATTAAAAAATAGTCTATCTTCTAATTTTGAAGTATACGATTTAGATTTTGAAGGCCATGGTGTAAACAAATCTAATGCAGCCTTCTCTATAGACTTATTTACAGATAATGTTATTCAATTTTTAAATGAACATAAAATAGAATGCATCTCTATTTTTGGTTATAGTATGGGTGGTTATGTTGCTTTAAATTTAGCAAACAAGAAACCAGAACTAGTAAGTAAAATAGTAACTTTTGGCACAAAGTTTAACTGGACAAAGGAAACTGCCGAACAAGAAGCAAAAATGCTAAACCCAGATAAAATTGAAGAAAAGGTACCAAGTTTTGCAAATAGTTTAAGTAATATACATGGTTTTAACTGGAAAACAGTAGTACGCAAAACCGCCACAATGATGTTAGGCTTAGGTAATAATAAAATACTTACAGAAAAAGTATTACAGTCTATACCCCATAAAATACTTATAACTATTGGAGATAAAGATAAAATGGTAAGTTTAGAAGAGTCTCAAAAAAGTGCTACTCTACTACCAAATGGTACATTACAAATTATAGAAAATTTTCCTCATCAAATAGAAAAAATAGATATAAAAAACCTTACTAAAATAATTACAGGCTTTATAACCCCATAAAAATATGTACATTAGTATTAAGTAATACTAACAAATGAGTAATACAAATATAGAAATACACGAAACAGCATTTGCTACTGCTACACTTAGGTCACACCATGAAGATTTAAGTGGTGATTATTATGCAAAACTATGGAATAATAACAAAACTAATATATGGCTTAAAGATTACTTAAGTAACGTTTCTACTGAAGATGTCTATACACATTGCTTAAGAAATAGGTATTTTTTAGATACAATAAAAAAACTTATAAAAACTAATAATGTTGAAGTTTTAATAAACTTTGGCAGTGGTTTTAGTATGTATCCTTTTTTGTTAAATGAATCTTTAATAAACATAGAGATAGATAAGCCAGAGATAGTAAACTACAAAAGCTTAAAAATTAATGAGTGGCAAAGCAGTAAACAATTACCAAAAAGAGAAATTCACTTTATAGGTGTAGATTTTAGTAAAAATTATGAACAGGATCTCTTGTCTAAAATTAATACTATTGTACAAAATAAGACCTCATTTATATTAATAGAAGGGGTATTATTCTTTTTAAATAAAGAAGAAACAAATCGAATTTTTAGTTTTTTCTCTCAACTTCAAAATATTGGCGATTTTATTGGTAGCATATCCTACCAGAATAACATAAAAGAAACAATAGCTTTTAAAAAATTACTATCATTTTTTAATAAAAAAGTCTCTAAAACTAGTGCGTCCGATTATCTAACTCTTGAAGATAGTTTTTATATAAATAGAACTGGATATTCTTTAATAGATCATCAAGATTATTTTAGCCAATCTAAAAAATATAATCATACTATTGTATTAGAAAAAGAGGCTATTTTAAATGAGCATTTTTATCTTCTTAAAAAAGAGGCATAAAAAAAGCATTCAATTATGAATGCTTTTTTGTGTGCATGTTAGTTAATCTATATCAATAATAGTTTCTTTTGGTTTAGCTTTAAATACATACGTATATAACCACATTAAAGTAAACGTAGGTATTACATCTAAGCCAGGTAGTATTTCTTCTAAAAAAGCGACACCTGCAGCTATTTTCCCAGTGTTCCCTTTGTACATTCTTGTCATTAACCATGCTGCAGCTGGTGCCCAAGCTAAATCTACAAATTCCCCTAATCCTGGTATAATAAAGCTAGCATAACCTATAGCATCAAAAACGATACTCATTGCTAACTTTTTGTATTTACTTGTATTCTCTAAATTCATTCTATAATAATTGTTTAATATTGATTAGAAAGCAAATAGCGTTCCAAAAAAACAATTATGACAAATTGGAAGTTATTAACTTTAAAAATTCTGTACGTGTTTCAATATTTTTAAAAGCACCTCTAAATCCAGAGGTTGTTGTTGTAGAATTTTGCTTTTGTACACCTCTCATCATCATACACATATGCGAAGCTTCAATTACCACTGCTACCCCTTCTGGTTTTAATGTATCATTAATACAATCTAAAATTTGCTCCGTTAAGCGCTCTTGTACCTGCAAGCGTCTTGCAAAAACATCTACAATTCTTGGTATTTTACTTAAACCTACGATATGTCCATTAGGAATATATGCAATATGAGCTTTTCCAAAAAAAGGTAAAATATGGTGTTCACAAAGCGAGTACAGCTCAATATCTTTTACAATTACCATTTCATTATAAGACTCTTTAAACATAGCGCTTTTTAATATTTCGGCAGCATCCTGTTCATAACCTTGTGTTAAAAATTGCATAGCTTTTGCAGCACGTTCCGGCGTTTTTAACAAACCATCACGCTCTGTATTTTCTCCTAAATCTTCAATAATACTTTTATAACGGTTCTTTACATCATCTGTTACCTGAATATTATATTCTTCAAATTTTTTATATGGCATATTTATACTGTTTTGTCTTTTAGCTTGTCGCTATAGTACGTTTTTAATTTATCAATTTTTGGGTCTATAATAAAACGACAATACGATTGTTCTTTATTTTTTTCATAATACTCAAAATGATCTTCTTCTGCAAGATAAAAGACATCAAATGGAGTTACCTCTGTAACTATTTTCGAGTTAAAAACAGCTTCAGACTCCAACAAAACTATAAAATCTTCAGCTTGTTGTTTTTGTTTTTCATTATGATAAAAAATAGCAGAGCGATATTGTGTCCCCACATCGTAACCTTGTTTGTTTAATGTTGTTGGGTCATGTGTTGCAAAGAAAATCTCCAATAGTGCGTTAAAAGAAATAATTTCTGGATTAAAGTGTATCTGTATACCTTCTGCGTGTCCTGTTCTTCCTGAACAAACTTCACGATATGGCGGGTTTTTAATAAAACCACCTGTATAACCAGGTACAACTTTTTCTACCCCTTCTAACCTATTAAACACTGCTTCTGTACACCAAAAACAACCATTAGCCAATGTAGCAATCTCTTTTTTTCCAGTTTTCATCATGTAAATTTAGTTAAAAAAAAGTCCTTTTTAACAGTATTGCCTTACATAAGAAGGCTTTTTTAACTTTAAATTATGATAAAATTATCTCAACAAAATTAGTTTTGCTATGTGAAAATGTAACAATTTGATAATAGGTTTATCTATACTATATCAAATACCAACTAATCGGTTAACTAATGAAATATATATCGCTTATTGCATTAGCAATACTCTTTGCTATTCCTGCTAATAGCCAAGAGAAGAAAGTTTATAACATAGAAAGGACAAGCACTCCTCCTACTATAAATGGTATTTTAGATGATGCTGTTTGGCAAACTGCACAAGTAGCAACAGATTTTGTTCAGTTTAGACCAACAATGGGAGCAGTCGCTCCTAAAAATAAACGAACAGAAGTTAAAATGACTTATGATGATTCTGGAATTTACATTGCTGCGCATATGTACGACAACCCAGAAGACATTATGAAACAGTTTACACAACGTGATAATTTTGGACAATCGGATTTTTTTGCTGCTGTATTTAATCCTAATAATGATGCCCAAAATAATACCGAATTTTTTGTTTTTAGCTCTGGTACTCAAGCAGACGCCACAGAGAGTCCTAGTAATGGTGAAGATTTTGGTTGGAATGCGGTTTGGGAAAGTGCAACAAAAATGGTAAGCGATGGTTGGATAGTGGAAATGAAAATTCCATACCGTGCCTTACGCTTTACACAGCAAGAAAACCCAACATGGGGTATACAATTTCACAGACATTATAGAAAAACTAGAGAGCAAAGTACTTGGAATGCTGTAGACCCAACTGTTGGCGGTGGTATAGGTTTATTTAATGCCGAATTAAAAGGCTTACAAAATTTAAAACCACCTACACGTTTAAGCTTTTACCCTTTTGCCTCTACTGTAATAGATAATTTTGATGGAGATACTGAAGACGATTTTAATATAGGACTAGATATAAAATACGGAATTACAGAAAATTTCACCTTAGATGCTACTTTAATACCAGATTTTAGCCAAGTAGGTTTTGATGATGTACAACTTAACTTAGGCCCTTTCGAGCAGCGTTTTAATGAGCAACGACAGTTTTTTACAGAAGGAACAGATTTATTTAATAAAGGAAACTTATTCTATTCGAGACGTATTGGTAATGCACCATCTCGTCGAGCAAATCTATCTGATGATGAAAGAATAGATGGAGACGCCCCTCAAAAGGTAACCATGCTTAACGCTGTTAAAGTCTCTGGACGTACAAAAAATGGTTTAGGTATTGGAATATTTAATGCTATTACAGAAAAGACTGAAGTGGATATTATTAATACGGTAACTAACGAAAAAAGAAGTGAAGTTTTAGAACCTTTGGCCAATTATAGTATATTGGTATTAGACCAACAGTTTAACAAAAACTCTTCTGTTAGTTTAATAAATACTAATGTTACAAGAAATGGGTCTTTTAGAGATGCTAATGTTACAGGCCTTTTATTCGATTTAATTAATAAAAAGAATACTTATGGAGCTGTAGCTGAAGTGAAAATGAGTAATTTAAATCTTGAAGATGGTACCCAAACAGGAATAAGTACACGTTTAGGATTTGGCAAAAATAGTGGTAAGTATCGTTTTAACTTTAATCATGAATTAGCAGATAAAGATTACAACATTAATGATTTAGGCCTTTTATTTAGAAATAACTATAGTAATTTTAGTAGTAATTTTTCTTATCAAATTTTTGAACCAACAGAAAAACATAATAATTTTAGAATAAACTTTTGGGCTAATTATAGACAATTGTACAAACCTAATACCTATACAGGAAAAAACTTTGGAGGTAGCGTATTTGCTATTGGTAAAAAAAGTTTAATGGCCTACGGAGGTAATTTTAATGTACAGCCTGGAAAACAATACGACTATTTTGGCCCACGAGTGGATGGTAGGTACTTTATAACAGAAGATTGGTTAAATACTTCTGCGTGGTTATCGTCTAACTATAACAACACATTTGCTATTGATGCTAACATAGGTTACGAAACTTTATTTGAAGAAGGTAGAACCTACCAAAGTGTATTTTTTGGCTTAGAACCAAGGGTAAGACTAAATGATAACTTTATCATGATTTACGAATTTGAATGGGATCAAGAACTAAGAGAGCGAAATTTTGTAGATTTTATTGGAGACGATATTATTTATGGGCAACGCGACCAAATAACAATAGTAAATAGCATTTCTGCTAATTATAATTTTAATTCATTTCATGGGCTCGTACTAAGTTTTAGACACTATTGGAGTTCTGTACAATATGAAAATGATTTATTTGCACTCTCGGAAAATGGCAGGTTGAATAGAGATGATAATTATACTAAAGAAGATTTACCAGACCCAGATGTAAACTTTAATACTTGGAATTTAAACCTTACATACTCATGGCAATTTGCTCCAGGTAGCCAATTAACCGCACAATACCGCAACCGTATATTTAATTTCGATACTAATGGTACGCAGAGTTGGAATGATAGTTTAGACCAATTACTTAAACAACCAAACGGAAATACTTTTTCTTTAAAAATGGTTTATTTTATAGATTATAATAATATAAAAAACGTATTTAATAGAAAATCTAAAGCCATTTAAAGTTGCCCAGTTATTAGTAAAGTAGTATTTTGAAACTTTAAATATTTACAATGATTAAAGCAGAAAATATACATAAATACTACGACGATTTACAAGTATTAAAAGGTGTAAATGTTCACATAAAAAAAGGAGAAGTTGTCTCTATAGTAGGTGCTTCTGGGGCAGGTAAAACAACTCTTTTACAAATTCTTGGTACTTTAGATAAGATTTCTAATAGTAGTAATGGATCTTTAATTATTAATGGTAAAGACATTAACGCCCTATCCGAAAAAAAACTAGCACAATTTAGAAACGAACATATAGGGTTTATTTTTCAGTTTCATCAGTTATTACCAGAATTTACTGCATTAGAAAACGTTTGTATTCCTGCTTTTATAAAAAAGACACCAAAAGGAGATGCCGAAAAACGAGCTAAAGAATTACTCGATTTCTTAGGCTTATCTCATCGTTACAATCATAAGCCAAACGAGTTATCTGGAGGAGAGCAACAGCGTGTTGCAGTAGCAAGAGCATTAATAAATAATCCAGAGCTTATTTTTGCCGATGAGCCTTCTGGAAATTTAGACAGCGAGAGTGCAGAAAATTTACATAACTTATTTTTCGAATTAAGAGATAAATTTGGTCAAACCTTTGTTATAGTTACTCATAATGACGAATTAGCAAATCTTGCTGATAGAAAGCTTACAATGGTAGATGGCAAAATAGTAACCAATTAACATGCTCACCACATTAAATGATATTATAGCCTATTTAAAAGCACCTAATTGCCCTCCCATAGAACAACTCCCTGCTAAGGATAAAGTTTTAACTGTTTTTTATACACTAATATTATCGCTACTAATTGGTTTCACTTTAGCTATTGTTATCGGACTTACAACTTTAATTACAGAATTAGATATAGGTAAACATGCCTCTAGCGATTTGTTTAAAAACTACACTCCTGTTATGATTATTTTTTTGGCTGCTATTGCTGCTCCAATAATTGAAGAGTTAATTTTTAGAGCTCCAATACGGTTATTTTGTAAATTTAAAGGCGCTTTTAAATATATATTTTATGGTTTTGCCCTCTTATTTGGCTACATTCATATATTAAATTATGAAACGACATTTAATGTTTTAATCCTATCCCCTATACTTGTTGCTCCTCAAATATGTTTGGGTCTTATTTTAGGTTATTTAAGAGTTAAATTAGGTTTAATATACTCCATTTTACTACACATGCTATATAATGCTAGTATAGTAATCCCTAGTATACTCTTTTTAAAATTGTAAAAACCCTAAAAGTATTTACATCTATATTGTTTATATAAACAATATAGTTTATGCAACAACATAAAGATTAATAAGTTTAGAATGTTTAGTTATTCTAAACAAAAACTAGACTAAATAAATATATATTACAATTTTAGAATTGCATAGTAATAATTAATATGAGATTTAGTGCTTTTATTCTAAAGGCCTAGTCTTTTTTAACTAGACTTTATTAACAAATTTGTAAATTCGTTTTCCAAACCAACCCAAATCAATGCTTGTAATACTACTTTCATGGTTTTATATTTTTATAGTCGCACTCACAGTAGGAGTAACTGTAAAACAACTTTTAAAACTTGATGATTTAAATGTAATTATCACTTTATTTTTCGGCTTATTTGGTATTAGTATTTTCACAGGTTTTTGGGCTATATTTCTACCAATAAATGGAATATACCAAGTTATTCAAATATTAATCGTTTGCTTACTTTTTTATTATAACAAACCATTAATACTAATAGCATTAACAGACTTAAAACAACAATTTAAAACCTTCTCTATTTTTTTTAAAAGTAGCCTTATTCTAGTGCTTATTTTAGCATTAGCGCAATGTGCCTCTCCTCCTTTTTTAATAGATAACGAATCGTACTATATACAAACTATAAAATGGTTGAATGAATATGGTTTTGTAAAAGGTTTAACAAATTTACATGTATTCTTAGGGCAAACATCTGGTTGGCATATACTACAGAGCGCATTTAATTTTAGTTTTATCTACGATTCTTTAAATGACATTAGTGGTTTTTGTTTGCTTCTTGGTAACTTTTATGCAATGAGTAAATTGAATCTTTATATAAAATCTAAGAAAAAAAATGCTCTAGATTTAATTATTGGCTTATTCCCATTATTCAATGTGTTTTTCTTTCAGTTTATAAGTGCTCCATCTGCAGATATTGCAATTTATGTAATAACTTTAATCGTTTTTCACCAATTTACAACCTGTTTTTTAGTTTATAAAAAATCTACTTTTATAACTCTAGCACTACTTACTATTTTTGCTTCTTTTATAAAGCTTACAGGTGTATTTTTGTTTCTCTTTACTATTATTATTTATCTAAAATACTATATAGAAGCTAAAAAACTTACACTATTAATAAGTGGGTTCGGTGCAATAACATTAAGTTTATTTATCATTAAAAATTTAATACTCACTGGCACTATATTGTACCCACTACATGGTATTATAGAAACAAGTTGGAGTTTACCAGAAACTATTACTGAGTATATCTCAAACTACTCTAAAGCTTCAACTTATAATTTAACTATAGACAATTATAACACAGCTTCAAAAATAGACTTATTTAAGCATTGGCTATTGCTTCCCAAATTAGATGGTATTATAAATAAACTAATGTTATTAATATTATTAATTTTTCCGCTTGTAATACTAAAATCAAAATATAAAAAAGCGTTCTTTTTTATTTATAGCATAACAATTATTAATTTAATTATAATCTTTAACTTCTCGCCTCAATATCGCTTTTTCTTTCCTTTTTTAATGGTGTTATTATTAATTACTAGTGCACAAATATTAAAATCGCATAAACTCATGTATTTAATACAAACTGGGGCATTAGTTTTAATTTGTGTTCCTTTACTTTATCCCATAAACAATAGTAATTTAACCAATACAACCTACCATACAGAATCTAGTACGTTCAGGTTTAGCTATACTTTCTTTCCTTATAAAAACACAAAATATAACAGTAAGTATGAAACTGTTACAGTAGGAAATTTAAAATTAAACGCACCTACAGAAATAGATTTTTTCTGGGGGACAGGAAATATTCCGCTTCCCGCATTAAAAGAAGAACAACTAGATTATTTTAGCACCTACTTCAATACTATTCCTCAATTACGCGGCGAGACATTAAAAGAAGGGTTCTATTCAAAAAATTTATTAAATGACTAAAGCAGAACTTAAAGATTTTCTAGACTCTAAAGTTGAACAATACAACAACTTAAATTTTATTGATAGCGATCCAGTACAAATACCCCATAAATTTAATACAAAAGAAGATATTGAAATTGCTGGCTTTTTAAGTGCAACTATCGCATGGGGAAATCGTAAAAGTATTATTAACAATGCAAATAAAATGATGCATTTATTAGAGCAATCTCCATACGATTTTGTTATAAACCATACAGATTCTGACTTAGAAAAACTAACCACATTTGTACACCGTACTTTTAATGGTACAGATTTTATAACCTTTATAAAAGGATTGCAACACATTTATAAAACCTATGGCGGGTTAGAAGCCATATTTGCTAAACATGCAGAAAAAGACTCACTACAACAAGCCATTCATCATTTTAAGTGCTATTTCTTTGAAATAGAACATTTACAACGTACACAAAAACACATTAGTGACCCCTTAAAAAATTCTGCAGCAAAACGTATTAATATGTTTTTGCGTTGGATGGTTCGTAAAGACAATGCTGGTGTAGATTTTGGAATATGGAATACTATATCCCCTGCCTCATTATCCTGTCCGCTAGATGTCCATTCGGGTAATGTAGCTCGAAAACTAGGGTTATTAAAGCGAAAGCAAAACGATGGAAAAGCACTTTTAGAACTAGATGCTGCATTGAGAGCTCTAGATAATACAGATCCCGTAAAATATGATTTTGCACTTTTTGGACTTGGTGTTTTCGAAGGATTTTAGCAATTAACCTAGTATTCCTATAGACTAAACAAACCTAAATGGTAAAATAGAAACTTTATTTACTTCACTAGTAGTCAAATTAGTGTTAGTTTTTATATATTTGCACGCATCCAAAAAATTTTTAACTGACTAAATCTAAATGAAGCATTCTTTCAAATTCAAAAAATCTGAAATAAAATCTGTATTCCAACAGAAATTAGGGATTAAAAATATGTCTATTGAAAATAAAAATGATGTTTTTAATGCAATTAGTATACTTTTAAATTTTAATGAGTTAGAAGAGTTTTTTACCCCTATAGATTGCTCTTATGGTTTTTTTAATAATCAAGTTATTTTTACTTTACAGTTACAAGATTCAAAAGAAAAAAAAGACTTTTTTATTCGTATTAAAGAATTTGAAGCTTTTATGGAATTAGAATAAACTTATTTTATAATAAAATAATCTGGCTCAATAAGTCTCTTCTTATTGGGCTTTTTTATTATTAAATGTACAACAAAGTATACCTCAATAAAATTCATTTCTAATCCTTAACTTTGTTATGCACAATAAAAACAAGTTCACAATTTTAAGATATATTCCTTTGTAAATATTTTCAGGGATAATACAATGATAAACATACATAATAAAACATTACAAGATTTAGAGTTCTCAACGGTTTTACAGCAAGTAAGCGAATATTGTGTTACACATTTGGGTAATACTAAAGCTCTAGAAATTAAACCATATAAAGATAAAGACACTCTTTTAAATGCATTACAACTTACAAACGAGTATGTCTCATCATATTATAACGATAACCGTATACCAAACCATGGTTTCGATACTGTTGCAAAAGAGCTACAATTACTACGTATAGAAAATACTTACTTAGAAACACACAGTTTAAAAAAATTAGTTTCTATATCTATTACTAGCAATGATATTATTCTTTTTTTTAAAAAATTCGAAGAATATTATCCAAACCTAAATGAGTATGCTTCTAATATTGAAGTTACCAAAGCTATAATAGAAAAAGTAGATAGTGTTGTAGACAGATTTGGAGATGTAAAAAATAATGCATCTATTTTATTACATGAAATAAGACAAAGTATTGGCAGACTTAAAGGTAAAATAAATTCTAGTTTTACATCTGCGTTAAATACCTATCATAATTTAGAATACTTAGATGATATAAGAGAATCTGTTGTAGATAATAAACGTGTTTTAGCAGTAAAGGCGATGTATCGTCGTAAAGTTAAAGGAGCCATAATGGGTGGCAGTAAAACAGGAAGTATAGTATATATAGAACCAGAAACAACCTTACAACATACAAGAGAGCTCAATAATTTAGAATACGAAGAAAACGAAGAAGTAATACGTATATTAAAAGAAGTAACAAATTACTTACGTGATTTTTCGCCACTTATAGAGCAATACCAAGACTTTTTAACAACTATAGATGTAATTTCTGCTAAAGCTAAATATGCAAAATCTATGAATGCAATTCTTCCAGAGATTGCTACGAATAGACACTTATATTTAAGAGATGCTTACCATCCATTACTCTATTTAAATAATTTAAAAAGTAAAGAAAAAACATTTCCTCAAACAATTAAATTAAATGATAATAGCAGAATAATTGTTATTTCTGGGCCAAATGCAGGAGGAAAAAGTATTACATTAAAAACTGTAGGTTTATTACAGCTAATGTTACAAAGTGGTATGCTTATTCCTGTACATGAACGAAGTAAAGTAAGCCTATTTGGTCGTATTTTAACAGATATAGGAGATAATCAATCCATAGAGAACCATTTAAGTACATATAGCTATAGACTTAAACAAATGAATTATTTTTTGAAAAAGTGTAATAAAAATACACTCTTTTTAATTGATGAATTTGGAACAGGGTCCGATCCTGAACTTGGTGGAGCTTTAGCTGAAACATTTTTAGAAGAGTTTTATTCTAGAGGAGCATTTGGTATTATTACAACACATTACGCAAATCTTAAAATACTTGCTACAGAAAAAGAGGAAATGATTAATGCCAATATGATGTTTGATGAACGCACATTAGAGCCATTATATAAATTAGCCTTAGGACAAGCAGGAAGCTCATTTACATTTGAAGTAGCGCAAAAAAATGGAATTCCGTATAGCTTAATTAATAGAGCAAAAAAGAAAATAGAACGCTCTAAAGTTCGTTTTGATGCTACTATAGCTAAATTACAAAAAGAACGCTCTAAGCTTGAAAAAACATCCGAATCTCTAAAAGTAAATGAGAAGAAAAAACAATCCGAAGCAGACAAATTAGAGTCTATAAATGAAAAAATACAGAAAAAACTAGAAAGCTACCAAGAACTGTACGACAGTAATCAACGTTTAATTTATTTAGGTCAAAAGGTTAATGATATCAGCGAAAAGTATTTTGAAGATAAAAAGAAACGTGAATTAATGGCCGAGTTGTTTAGGTTAGTACAAATAGAAAACTCTAAACGCAAAAAAGTTTCTGCCAAAAGAAAAAAAGCTATTAAAGCTAAAGAAACTCAAGTAAAAAAAGAAGCAGAAAAAAAAGTAGAAGTTATAAGAAAGAAAAAGAAAGAAGCAAAGAAAAAAGAAATTAAAATAGAAAAGCCTAAACCTGTATTAAAACTAGGAGATAGAGTAAGAATGCAAGATGGAAAGGCTATTGGTACTATAGATGCCATAGAAAAAGGGAAAGCTATTGTAAATTATGGCATTTTTACGACTAATGTAAATATTGATACATTAGAACTAGTTGAAGCAGTAAAATAATTTAATTATGATTAGTGATTTACCAAAGGGGAAGAAATTAATTTTGTTTGATGGCGTATGTAATTTATGTAATACAACAGTGCAATATGTTATTAAACATGATAAAAGCGACAGCTTCCGTTTTGCTGCTTTACAAAGCAATATTGGTAAACAAATAATAGATATGTTTAATATAGATGTAGAAAAAACAGATTCTATATTATTATATACCGAAACTAAGGATTTAAAAAGTAAATCGTCTGCAGCTTTGCACATAGCAAGTCAATTAGGCTTTCCTAATAATTTACTAACGATATTCTTTATTGTACCAAGTTTTATTAGAGATAAAGTATACGACTATATTGCAAAGAATAGATACAAATGGTATGGAAAAAAAGAATCTTGTATGATTCCTACCAAAGAGTTAAAGGCTAAGTTTTTAGATTAAAAGGTTAGTTTATTATAACTGTATAGAAAGTAAAAGTCTGAATATTAATTCAGACTTTATATTTATTTAATATTAAATAAACTCTTAGCAAACGTTATTTTTCCTCTTTTTTGAAGCTATTAAATTAAAAAAAGAGTTCTTATTAAAATTTTCAATATCTAAATCCTCAATTTTTTTTACTCCTTTTACACTTATAACCAGTAATGTTTTAGTTTCTTTATTAGCCACTACCTCAATCTTCTTTTTTAATGCATTAGGAGTGTTATTATTTATGTTTACAGTCTCATTAGACTGGGCTGATACAAATGATATAGTAAAAAAAAGGGTTATGGAAATAATAAATTTCATAATTACAATAATCTGTTATTGGTGCTAAGATATAAAGCCGTTAAGCTTGTTTATAAAAAAGTCGTTAAATAACATAAGTATTTGATAAAGCATTTATTAATGCATAAAATACCGATGAAATGCACAAAAAATTCAGGCTCGTAATAAAAATCCTTTTTACTCATTGAAAAAATAGTTTTACTCACCAAAACAGCTACTTCCCTCAAAATAGGTTTTACACAACTCTAAAAAATAATACTTTTAAATATCATTTTGAGGTTGGTTAGAAGTCTCAAAGCACAATATATGGTTAACTTAATCCTTACCTCGGTTGGTAGGGAACGAATTAAGTTCTTTTAAAGTATATTTTAGTCCGTATTTTAAAAGTTTCAGTTTTGGTAATTCTGATTAGACACAATTATACTTGTTGCTTTGAGTCTTTTTTGTATAAAAAATGCCTCTAAAAGTTAGAGGCATTTTTTATGTAAAACTTAACTGTAATTAGTTAGCTCCTTCTGGTAATTGTTGAGTAAAGATATATGTTGAAACTGGAGGCCCTCCGAATACTGAGTTTGATGGATTATTAAAAATGTTATTTCTTAATTTTAAAACATCACTATCTGCACCAGAATATACAGTAAAACCATCCATGTTTAAATCAGTTGCATAATAACCAATAGATTTATATGTTGCTACAGGTGGTCCTCCAAATACGGAGTTATCTGGATCGTTAAAAACTTGTGCTCTTATAGAAGGCGTATCAGATAATCCACCTAGATAGTTTAATCTTCCATCTTGATTTGCATCTCCTGCCCACATTGCTACTGCTCCAGTTGGAATTCCAAAAGTGGTTTGAGCATCTGTACCAAAAGTTATTTGATTACTCACATCTGTAAAATCTACAGTAGCAGAACCACTTGATAAAGCAACTGTAGCAGATGTCATAATTGATAAGTGATTACGGTGTTTTATTGCTATATAATAAGATTTTGTAGCAATGTTAAACTCTAAAGGAGAAACACCATCTACTCCAACAACATTACCATCTCTTTGCAATAATGCAGATTGGCTAGCTTCAATTAATTCATTATCATTAGCATCTCTTAATTCTACTAAAACCCAATCAACAATATTATCGTTAACAGGTCCTGTTCCAGAAGTTCCCCCATCATTAAATACACTAGATGCACATGTTAATCCATCACTGTAAGGAGAGGTTGTTGGCAAATAAGAAGATCTTAAATCATCCCTCATTAAATTTCCTCCTCCATTATTTAACAAAGCACCTTGTAAAAATACTACTGGATCTACTCGAATTAGTAGAGCAACTGTTCCTTGGTGAAATCCTTGAGTTAAAGTTGTAGTACCATCTGTAATAGTAGAAACGGCTAACTCTCCAACTGTAAAATCTAAACTTACAGTTCCATTAGTTAATGTTGTTCCTGCAGAACCTATAACCTGACGTTCTATACTTTGTGCATTCATTTGAAATGCTAAAAGAAGGATTCCTAATCGAACAATATTTTTAATCATAATTTTTGTGTTTAGTTAGTTTGTTTTAAAGTGTAATTTTTACATCACACTAACAGGTTTTATTTTGATTAATATAATTCAAAAATACAAATTTCCAATGAACAATGCTTTTTTTTCGATGAAAAGCAAAGTATTATGTATATTCTGTTAGTTATAAAATTAAAACTTTCTCTAAGTAATAATTTAAACAATTATTTTTTTGATTTATCTTATTACAGATTTAAAGTTATTGCTTAATAAATAGTAACTCTCTAGTAAACAAACAGTTTAATCACCAATATTTTTTTAATATTAGTATCATTTATTATTATTCACTTTTTTGAAGTAATAAAATAAACACCAGTTAATAGTATTATTGCTGAAAAAATAGATTGTATAGTTAAACTCTCATCTAGTATATACCAACCTAAAAACAATGCAATTAAAGGGTTTACGTATGCAGAAGTTGCCACTTTTTCTGGAGATACATTTTTTAATAAGTAGTTAAAAGCTGTAAACGCCACAATCCCACCAAATACAATAAGTAATATAACAGCCCACCTCGTGTCTACAGACCAGTTTAATGGAGAACTCCATGTTTCGCTAAACAATAAACTAAAACACGCTAACATTATTCCAGCAGTAAGCATTTGATATGCTGTACTTATAAAATAACTTGGAGGTAAATTTGCTTTAGAGACATAGATACTAGCATAACTCCAACCCAAAACACAAGTTAAAACCATGATAACACCTATGGCGCTTCCTTCATTAAAAGACAATTCTTTTTGACTAACCAATAGATACATACCTATAAACCCTAAAGTTACACCAATTATAGATTTCGGTTTCATTGTTTTCTTATCGAGAATCCGCATTAGTAATAATACAAATAAAGGCTGAGAAGCAGCCAGCAATGCTGCAAAACCACTATCTAAATACTTTAAAGCCCAAACAAAAACACCATTACCATAAACTAAAAATAAAAACCCAACGATAGCGCAATTTAAAAACTGTCTTTTAGTAATAGATAATGGCAGTTTCATAAATTTTGCAATAATAAAAATTAAAACACTAGCAGTAGTAAACCTAAAAGAAGACAACATTAATGGAGGCAACTCTTCGACAGCTATTTTATTAAGCATGTATGTAGATCCCCAAATAAAATAAATAGCAATGAAAGCTAAAATAATAAGAACTTTAGAGGTCGTTTTTGGCATTTAGTAGAAGAATTGTTAGTAAAGCTAAATAATTATTTTAGAAGGCAATAGTATTATGCTTCTTTTTTATGAATTACACTTTTAATTATTGTAAAAAACAAAACCCTCGCAAACAATATAGTTTACGAGGGTTTGAGTGAAGGCGATAGGATTCGAACCTATGACCGTTGCCTTAGAAGGGCAATGCTCTATCCAGCTGAGCTACGCCTCCAAATTTTAGATTTAATAGTCGGGGTGGCAGGATTCGAACCTGCGACCTCCGCGTCCCAAACGCGGCGCGATAACCGGGCTACGCTACACCCCGAATTAATCTAAAGATTGCGGAGAGACAGGGATTCGAACCCTGGGTACCCTTTTGGGGTACGACGATTTAGCAAACCGCTCCTTTCGGCCACTCAGGCACCTCTCCAATTTTTTATGTAATATGAACTAGCAATTAATTGCGGGTGCAAATTTAAGACAACATCTTGGATATCGCAACATTTTTTTGCACTTTTTTTTAAAAATTATTCTGGATATTCAATTCTCAAATGGTAAATATTTGCAAGCTTGTGCTTTAGCACTTTTTTTATAGATTGAATTTCTTTAAAAGTAATGTTTGCATTAAGAAACTGTCCATTATCCATTTGCTTATTAAGTATGTTTTCTACAAACATATCTATTTTAGAAGATGTTGGTTCTTTTAAACTTTTGGATGCAGCTTCTACACTATCGCACATCATTAAAATAGCTGTTTCTTTACTAAAAGGCTTAGGCCCTGGATATGAAAAATCATTAATATCTGTATCTTCATTTAATGCTTTTTCTTTCATATAAAAATAATAAACACTACTAGTACCATGATGTGTTCTTATAAAGTCTATAACACGATCTGGTAAGTTATTTTTCTTGGCGATCTCAATACCATCAATAACATGATTTATAATTATTCTGGCACTTTCTATTGAGGATAACTCATCATGCGAATTTATACCTGAAGATTGGTTTTCTGTAAAATACGTTGGATTCTTCATCTTACCAATATCATGATACAGTGCCCCTACCCTTACTAACATGGCATTAGCTCTAATCTCATTGGCGCAAGCTTCGGCTAAATTAGCAACATTTAAAGAATGATGAAATGTTCCTGGAGCATCATTAGCTAATTGTTTTAATAATTTAGAATTAGTATCTGATAATTCTAATAGTGAAACGTCTGAAACTAAACCGAATATTTTCTCATAAATATAAATAAGTGGTTGCACGAATAATGTTGCCAACCCACAGAGCACAAACAATCCAAAAGTTTCCCATTTTAAGGTTTCTATACTTCCTTCATGTATTACAAAAAAAGCAAAATAAGCTATAATGTACACTAAAGTAATTTGTCCTACAGAAATAAATAAATTAGCACGCTTATATAATTCAGATACCGTTAAAATAGTAACAATACCAGCTATAATTTGCAAAAACATATATTCATAACTATTAGGTACTATAAACCCTAGAAGTAATACAGTTATTACATGTGTAAATAAACCCAATCTGGCATCGAAAAAAGCTTTTAAAACCAAGGGCAATATGGCTAAAGGAACAATATAAATGTATTTAGAATTATAATTAACTACCAAAGTAGTTAACAATACCATTAATAATACATTAAAGAAAATAAATGTTACTTTGGTGTTATTATTAAACACGGTCATTCTATATTTTCTAAGAAACAATAATAGCATCAATAAAGCTAAGGCCACTAATAAGGTATAAGCAAATACAATCCAATTATAATTAGATTCGCTCCAAACCTGAGATTCATATTCAGATTCTAAAGATTTTAATATTAAATAGGTGTCGCCTTCAACAACCTCTCCTTTAGAAATAATAAGCGTTTCTTTTTCAACACTTCCTCTTGCAAAAGAAATATTACTTAATGATTCTGATAAATCCTGCTCTGTTAAAGAACTATTATATTCTAAATTAGACTCTATAATGTCAAAAAAGAGTACAGTAAGTGGTGTTATGTAACTTTCTAAACTAGAGTTGGTTAGTTCTTTTATTATTTTTGGTTTTAAATCGCCTACTTTATATAGTTTAGAAAACTCCGTTTTATAGCGTTCAACCCTATCGTCTAAAATGGTAACATGCTTATTTACTGGTAGAGAAATATTATCCTCTAATATTCCATAACGATATAAATCATTGATAATTTTAATTCCTTTTTCCTTAAGTTCTTTAAAATCTTTTTGATAAATAGAATCTGAAAAAACTCTGCTAAACTGTTTGTTGTATTCAGATTTTACTTGAGGTTTTATTTTGGGGTTTAAGTTAAAGTAAGTAACTGCGTTTTCCTCAATTTCCTGACGTTCTTTATTAATTTCATCTACTGTTTTTTGAACAGCAAAATTAAACGGAGCATAAAGGTTTTCGGACTGCCATGGCTTTCCCTTTTCAAAATCATATTTAAACCTACCACCTTTAGGAAATAAGTATACTATTAAAAAAGTAGTTGTTATAAAAAGAATAACTTTATAAATAAGAGCATGATTTTTATAAAACGTATTAATAAGATCCTTCATGTATGTTTAACTATCCTTTAGTTATATGTTTTTTATTAAATGTTTAATGTAACTATTTCAAATGTAATAAATATTCATTGCTTAACTCGTTATTATAGCATGAAGGTTCTAATTTTTACTAAAAATTGATTAATTTCGCGCTACTATTAAATAATACTGTAAAAATGAATAAAGAAGTAGTAATCGTCTCAGCAGCAAGAACACCAATTGGTAGTTTTTTAGGTGCTTTATCGACAATTCCAGCTCCAAAATTAGGGGCCATAGCTATAAAAGGAGCTTTAGATAAAATAAATTTAAAACCTGAATTAGTACAGGAAGTATTAATGGGTAATGTTGTTCAGGCAGGAACTGGTCAAGCACCAGCTAGACAAGCTGCAATTTTTGCTGGTATTCCAGATACAGTACCATGTACTACTATTAATAAAGTTTGCGCTTCTGGTATGAAAACGGTAATGCAAGCGGCACAAGCAATTGCTTTAGGAGATGCAGATATTATTGTTGCTGGAGGTATGGAAAATATGAGTTTAATACCACATTATTTTCACGCACGTAGTGCTACAAAATTTGGCCCAGCAAGCATGGTAGATGGAATGCAAAAAGATGGTTTAGTAGATGTTTACGACCAAAATGCAATGGGTGTATGTGCAGATGCCTGTGCAGTAGAACATAACTTTTCTAGAGAAGATCAAGATGCTTATGCAATACAATCATATAATAGATCTGCAGCTGCTTGGGATGCAGGAAAATTTGATAATGAAATAGTTCCTGTAGAAGTACCCCAACGTCGTGGAGAACCTATTGTTGTAAGTAAAGACGAAGAATACACTAACGTAAAAATAGAAAAAATTCCAGCTTTACGCCCAGCTTTCACAAAAGAAGGAACCGTTACTGCTGCAAATGCATCAACTATAAATGATGGTGCCGGTGCAATGGTTTTAATGAGTAAAGACAAAGCTACAGAGTTAGGATTAAAACCTTTAGCTACAATAAAGAGCTATGCAGATGCTGCACAAGAACCAAAATGGTTTACTACAGCACCAGCTAAAGCACTACCAAAAGCTTTAGATAAAGCAGGTTTAACTATTAAAGATGTGGATTTCTTTGAATTTAACGAAGCTTTCTCTGTTGTTGGTTTAGCAAATATGAAATTATTAGGTTTAAATGATAGTAATGTAAATGTAAACGGAGGAGCCGTATCTTTAGGTCACCCTCTTGGATGTTCTGGTGTTAGAATTTTAATTACATTACTTAATGTACTAGAACAAAATGATGCAAAAGTTGGTGCTGCTGCTATATGCAATGGTGGTGGTGGTGCATCTGCATTAGTATTAGAACGTAACTAGTATAAAACAAATCATTTTTTACAATAACAATATCTTTAGAATCCTAATTTAATTAATGCAATACGGAATCTGTAATTTAAGCATTGTTCCTTTAAGACTAGAAGCTTCCGATACTAGTGAAATGGTTTCGCAAGTATTATATGGTGATGTTTTTAAAGTTTTAGAGCAAAGAAAATCTTGGCATAAGATTCGTTTAGCGTTTGATAAATATGAAGGTTGGATAGACCATAAACAATACTTAGAAATTACAAAGGAAGTTTATACCGACTTTGTAAACGAACCTCTTAAATTATCTACAGATTTAGTTGAATTTGTACAAGGAGAAAATCAGCAATTATTACCAATAACGTTGGGCTCTACTTTAAATGGATTAACGTTATTAAACCATAGTTTTGACGGCAGTTTTTCTGAAATAAAGCAACCAAAAGGTAATATTATAGATACAACATTTCTGTACCTAAATGCTCCTTATTTATGGGGAGGGAAAACACCTTTTGGAATAGATTGTTCTGGTTTTACACAAATGGTCTATAAACTAAATGGTTATAAATTATTACGAGATGCATCACAACAAGCCACCCAAGGAGAAGCTTTAAGTTTTATTGAAGAAAGTGAACCTGGAGATTTAGCATTTTTTGATAATAGTGAAGGCCATATTGTACACGTAGGCATTATTATGAAAGACAATTATATAGTACATGCCCATGGAAAAGTTAGAATAGACAGGCTAGATCATTCTGGCATTTATAATGTAGACAAACGTACACATACTCACAAATTAAGAGTCATCAAGAAAATTATATAACTAAAAAAACCACTAAAATTAATTAGTGGTTTTTTTAGTTTTACCTTAAAGTTTTTAAGGTTTAAAAATTATAATCCATATTTTTCTCTTAAAGCTTTTGCTTTAGTAGTTTCATCAATGGCATTATATATATTCATTAGCGTTCTAGCAACATCTGCATTACTTTTATTCTCTTTCTCTGAAATTTCTAAAACAGTTTCTAAGTAAGGTATTGCTTCTTTATATATTTTATCTTTTTGAGCTCTCAACTCATCATAACGTCTATCGTCTTTAGCTGAACTACCTAATCCATTCATTTCTTCAACAATAGCATTTTCTGCACTTAATATTAAAGCAGATAAGTTTGTTAATGCATTAACATAGTTAGCATCTATTTCTATCGCTTTCTCGTAGTAACTTCTAGCTTCTTCTTTATTACCTGCATCTGAAGCTAAAACACCTAAGTTAAATAATAAATCTTTATTTGTTGGATCATTACTAATAGCTTCCTTAATTAAAGTTGCATAAGCTTCTTTATTACCAAGTTTAAACTGTGTATTTGCTTCTGTAAGAATAAGCGCTGTATCTTTAGGGTTCGCAGCTCTTGCTTCTTGTATAGCAGCTAATGCTTCATCATTTTTCCCTTGCTCAAGGTATATTAAAGCAATATTCTTTGTTATTTCTGCAGTTTTAGATTCTGTTTTCCCATCTCTTGGGTTTATATGTGTTTTTAATTTATTTACATAAAGGTCTCTAGTAGCTTTATCAAAAGGCTGTTCTTCTCCTGTTTCTTTACTAGTTGCAAAATATTGTGTTTCTACACCTGTATAACCTAAGTCTTTAAGTTTTAGGTAATGTGATAATGCTGAATCGAAATCTTGCGCTCCTACTGCGCTTACTGCTGCGTAGTAAAGATATACTTGATCTTCTGGTGCTACATTATATAAGTTGTAAAAAGCAGCAGAGGCTTCTTTAAACTTATTAGCCTTATACAAGTCATTAGCTTTGGTTAATAGGTCGTTTTCCATTAATTGCTTTAACTTCCCTACTTCACTTTCGTAAGATCCACTTGGTACTTGCTTTAAACTTTCTACAGCCATCATAACATCTTTGTTACTTCCAGCTCCATTAGCAAAGTATGCTTTTCCTTTATTAAGGTAATACTTAGCTTTCATTTTATTATCCATAGAACCCGTTAAAGATTCTAATTTACTAGCCATTGCTTTAGCTTCAGCATAATTGTTATTTTTAACTGCCTTTTCTAGCATTTTTACTTCTTTCTTTTGTGCAAAAGAAAACAGAGTTACAAATAATGCTAAAGAGAGAATTAATTGTTTTTTCATCAGTTTTAGTTTTTATTTTTCTATAAAGAAAAAATCATTTATTTAATATTTATTTATTCTTCTTCGTTAGAAGCAAGAGTCGTGCCATTATCCTCGGCACTAGTGTTTTCAATACCTTCAAGCGTTTCATCTATATCTTCATCTTCCTCGTGCATAACCTTAGCTACAGCAGCAATAGAATCTTTCCCTTTTAAGTTTATTAATTTTACACCTTGCGTTGCTCTACCCATTACTCTTAAATCTGCAACAGCCAATCTAATAGCAACACCAGACTTATTAATAATCATTAAATCATCTTCATCTGTTACGTTTTTAATAGACACTAAATTACCTGTTTTTTCTGTAATAGATATTGTTTTAACACCTTTACCTCCTCGGTTAGTAACTCGATAATCTTCTAGACTAGAGCGTTTACCGTAACCGTTTTCGGAAACAACTAAAACATTACTGTCCATATCGTCTACAGCTATCATTCCTATTACTTCATCTTTATCATGCTGTAATGTTATACCACGAACTCCAGAAGCCCCACGGCCCATAGGTCTCGTTTTTGCTTCTTCAAAACGAATAGCTTTACCAGATTTTAAGGCTAACATGACTTGGCTCTCTCCTGTTGTTAACTTTGCTTCTAATAGTACATCATCTTCCTTAATAGTAATAGCATTAATGCCATTAGTTCTTGGTCTAGAATATTGTTCTAAAGATGTTTTCTTAACTTGACCATTTTTAGTAGCCATAATTACATAATGATTATTAATGTAATCTTCATCTTTTAAATCTTGAGTACAAATAAAAGCCATTACTTTATCATCTTGCTCAATATTAATTAGGTTTTGGATTGCTCTACCTTTAGATGTTTTACTACCTTCTGGTATTTCGTAAACACGCATCCAGAAACATTTACCCTTTTGTGTAAAGAACAACATGTATTGATGGTTTGTACCAACAAATAAATGTTCTAAGAAATCTTCATTACGAGTTGTTGAAGCTTTTTGCCCTACACCTCCTCTATTTTGTGTTTTATATTCTGTAAGCGAGGTACGTTTAATATAACCCGCATGAGATATAGTTATAACAACTTTCTCATCAGGAATCATATCTTCAATACTTAAATCTCCTCCTGCATATTCAATAGTAGAACGACGCTCATCACCATATTTATCTTTAACAACTACAAGTTCGTCCTTAATAATATTCATTCGACGTTCTTTCTTGTCTAGAATATCTTTTAAGTCAATTATTGTTTTCATTATTTCCTCATACTCAGCACGTAATTTATCTTGCTCTAGTCCTGTTAATTGACGTAGACGCATCTCGACAATAGCTTTTGCTTGTATTTCAGATAATTTAAAGCGTTCTATTAAGTTAGTTCGTGCTTCATCTGCATTAGAGGATGCTCTAATAATTTTAATAACTTCATCTATATTATCGGAAGCTATAATTAACCCTTCAAGAATATGAGCTCTTTCTTCTGCTTTACGCAATTCGTAAGTTGTACGTCTAACAACAACTTCATGTCTGTGCTCTACAAAATAATGTATTAATTCTTTTAAGTTTAATAATTGCGGACGTCCATTTACAAGTGCAATATTATTAACGCTAAAAGACGACTGTAATGCGGTATATTTATATAACTTGTTTAATACAATATTTGGTATGGCATCACGCTTTAAAACGTAAACAATACGCATACCGTTTCTATCAGACTCATCTCTAATTGTAGAAATACCGTCTAACTTTTTATCATTAATTAAATCGGCAGTCTTTTTAATCATGTCTGCCTTATTAATTTGATAAGGTACTTCTTCAACTATAATACATTCACGCCCATTTACTTCTTCAATATTTGCTTTTCCACGAATAACGATTCGCCCACGTCCAGTGTGAAAAGCTTCCTTTACACCATCATATCCATAAATAGTACCTCCTGTTGGAAAATCGGGGGCTTTAATGTGTTGTATAAGCTCATCAATTTCAATATCGTTATTGTCTATATAGGCAATAGTACCATTTACAACTTCTGTTAAGTTGTGTGGTGGCATATTTGTTGCCATACCTACAGCAATACCAGATGCTCCATTAACTAAAAGCCCTGGAATACGTGTTGGCAATACTGTTGGTTCTTCTAAAGTATCATCAAAATTTAATTTATGGTCTACTGTCTCTTTGTCAATATCTGCTAACATATCCTCAGATATTTTACGCATACGTGCTTCTGTATAACGCATTGCTGCTGGACTATCACCATCAATAGAACCAAAGTTTCCTTGTCCATCTACTAACATGTAACGCAAACTCCATTCTTGAGCCATACGCACCATTGCATCGTAAACCGATGTATCACCATGAGGGTGATACTTTCCTAAAACCTCACCAACTATTCTTGCAGATTTTTTATGTGCGCTATTTGCTCTAACACCTAATTCATGCATACCATATAGTACACGTCTATGAACTGGTTTTAAACCATCTCGTACATCTGGGAGTGCACGTGACACAATGACTGACATTGAATAATCAATGTAAGCCGATTTCATTTCATCTTCAATATTAATTGGGATAAGTTTTTCTCCTTCTGCCATATATAATATAATTAAGTTTTTATCAGTATTTCAAAACGTGCTAATATAATTATTTCATCAGTCACAGTAACGTTTAAACAAGATTTTTTAACAGTATTTATTAACAATTTCAAGAGTGATTTTCGTTAATAAGTTATATTACTAATTATTTTCTTTTATAAAGATTTTTTTGTCTCTTAGCTGAATTCATATTATTTAAGGAATAGTTTTTGCGTTTGGTAATATGATTTAGTAATTTTAATCCTGAAACGAGATAAATATATGGATGATAATTTTTCCCCAAGAGTTAAAGATGTAATTGCATATAGCAAAGAGGAAGCATTACGCTTAGGTCATGATTTTATTGGAACTGAGCATTTAATGCTTGGTTTATTAAGAGATGGCAATGGTAAAGCTATTAATATATTAAATGCCTTAGATATAGATTTAAATCATTTAAGACGAAAAGTAGAAATATTAAGCCCAGCAAACCCTAACATAGCTATAACCTCTAACGAAAAAAAGAATTTACATTTAACTAGACAAGCAGAGCGTGCTTTAAAAACCACTTTTTTAGAAGCGAAGTTATTTCAAAGCACCTCTATAAACACCGCACATTTATTACTGTGCATTTTAAGAAATGAAAATGATCCTACAACTAAGCTTTTAAATAGGCTAAAAGTAGATTATGATAATGTAAAAGAACAATTTAAGTTTATGATTACAAACGACGATAACAATTATATAGAACCAAAAGCAGAATCTTTTCAAGAAGATGATTCTACTTCTGAAAGTAATGAGTCTAAAGATATTTTTAATACACCAGCAAATAAAGGTAATAAAAAGTCTAAAACACCAGTTTTAGATAATTTTGGTAGAGACCTTACTGCTATGGCAGAAGAAGGCAAACTAGATCCTGTAGTTGGTCGTGAAAAAGAAATTGAAAGAGTCTCTCAAATTTTAAGTAGACGTAAAAAGAATAACCCTTTATTAATAGGAGAACCAGGTGTAGGTAAATCTGCAATAGCTGAAGGTTTAGCAAATAGAATTGTGAAACGTAAAGTGTCACGTATTTTATTTAACAAACGTGTAGTTACTTTAGATTTAGCAAGTTTAGTAGCTGGAACAAAATACAGAGGGCAGTTTGAAGAGCGAATGAAAGCTGTAATGAACGAGCTTGAAAAAAATGACGATGTTATTCTATTTATAGATGAAATCCATACTATAGTTGGTGCAGGTGGAGCAACAGGAAGTTTAGATGCTTCAAATATGTTTAAACCAGCTCTAGCCCGTGGAGAAATTCAATGTATAGGTGCAACAACTTTAGATGAGTACAGACAATATATCGAAAAAGATGGAGCATTAGAGCGTCGTTTTCAAAAAGTAATTGTTGAGCCTACTACAGTTGAAGAAACAATAGAGATACTTAATAATATAAAAAGTAAATACGAAGAGCACCACAATGTTGAGTATACAGACGAAGCAATAGAAGCCTGTGTAAAATTGACAAATCGTTATATGACAGAGCGTTTTCTTCCAGACAAAGCTATAGATGCGTTAGATGAAGCTGGTTCTCGTGTACACATTACTAATATTGATGTTCCTAAACAAATTATAGAACTAGAGAAAAAGCTAGAAGACGTAAAGCTTACTAAAAATTCTGTTGTTAAAAAGCAGAAATACGAAGAAGCTGCTAGGCTTAGAGATGATGAAAAACGCATAGAAAAAGAACTTGCCATTGCCCAAGAAAAGTGGGAAGAAGATACTAAGCTAAATAAAGAAACTGTAACAGAAGACAATGTTGCCGATGTGGTTTCTATGATGACAGGGGTTCCTGTTAATAGAATAGCACAAACAGAAAGTAATAAATTAGCTGAGTTACCTAAATTAATACAGGGAAAAGTTATTGGACAAGACGAAGCCGTTGCAAAGGTTGTAAAAGCAATTCAACGTAATCGTGCTGGACTTAAAGACCCTAATAAGCCAATTGGTTCATTTATATTTTTAGGACAAACTGGTGTTGGTAAAACACAATTAGCTAAAGTATTATCACGTGAGCTATTTGATAGTGAAGAGTCTTTAGTAAGAATAGACATGAGTGAGTATATGGAAAAATTTGCTATTTCTCGTTTAGTTGGAGCACCTCCAGGATATGTTGGTTATGAAGAAGGTGGGCAATTAACAGAAAAAGTAAGACGTAAACCTTATGCTGTAGTTCTATTAGATGAAATAGAAAAAGCGCATCCAGATGTTTTTAACATGCTATTACAAGTATTAGACGATGGGTATTTAACTGACAGTTTAGGAAGAAAGATTGATTTTAGAAATACCATTATAATAATGACTTCTAATATTGGAGCTAGAAAACTTAAAGATTTTGGTACAGGAATAGGGTTTGGTACTGCTGCACAAAAATCGCAAGAAGATGCTAATGCCAGAGCCGTAATTCAAAATGCATTAAAAAAGTCTTTTGCACCAGAGTTTTTAAATAGAATAGACGATGTGGTTGTGTTTAATGCTTTAGAAAAAGAAGATATTCATAAAATTATAGATATTGAATTAGATAAGCTTTTAACCCGTATAAAAGGACTTGGTTACACGCTTAAACTTACTAAAGCTGCAAAAGATTATATTGCAGATAAAGGTTTCGATAAACAATATGGAGCTAGGCCTTTAAAAAGAGCTATTCAGAAATATATAGAAGATGCTCTTGCAGAAGAAATTATTACTTCTCATGTACAAGAAGGCGATAAAATTATTATGGATTTAGATAAAAAAGCTAATGAAATAACAATAAAAATTGATAAAGCAGAAAAATCAACAGAATCTTAATTACCATATGTAAAAAAGGTTGCTTAAGTGGCAACCTTTTTTAATATTTATATACATTAATTCCCTAAAAATGCATAAAAAGACGAAGACTACAAAACTTTCTTTTTGTACTATAGATATATACGAAAACACCATAGTAGGAACAATAAATGACGGCGTAGATGTAACTCTTGAAAAAAGCTCTCAAATTATTGAAGTAGCAATTAATCATTTTAAATCTGAGCCTTTTGTATATATAGCCAATAGAAAGAATTCTTACTCTGTTGACCCTATTATATATAAATACAATTCAGAATTAAAAAACCTTAAAGGTTTTGCTATAGTAATAGATAACCTTTATGATAACACTATAGAAATTGAAAAAATATTTTCTCACAAACCTATAGATACTTTCGATTCTTTAGATGATGCATTAGAATGGTCCAATCGTATTATAAAAGAAGCTAAATAATTTTAGTAATAATAATTATAATAGCTAGTATAATTAAAAAAGCTTCACTATCTTTAAGTGAAGCTTTTTTTAATTAATACTAATGATTAATACAGTAACTCTATCTTTTTGTTCATTACAAATTTATAATAATATAGTTGTTTCTATAATAAACGAAGGTATTGTATTAACTCAAGATTTAATAGATGAAATGGTAGAGACAATTGTACCGTCTTTTAAAGGAGAGGACTTTGTATATATAACGCATCGTATAAACTCCTACTCTGTTGACCCTACAATATATATATCGGTTTCTAAAATAAAAAATCTTGTTGGGTTTGCTGTTGTTTCTACTAACCACATGGCATTAAGTTCTACAGATATAGAGAGACTGTTTTTAAAAAAACCTTTTGAAGTCTTTTCAGAATTAGATAAAAGTATTCAATGGGCAAATAAATTACTTAAGAAAAAACAAACTATAGAAGAGTGTTAATAGAATCTTTTACCTGCAAAGAACTAGTCAAAAAAATATATTATTAAATAACAATTCTTATTCTTTATTATAAACTTCATAAAATAAAGTATAAATATTATTAAATTAGTTAATTTACACATGACTTTTTACAGTTTAAAAAACCAAAAAAACAATATATTTTTCTTTTAAATTTTAGAACAGTAGAGTACTTTTGCCGCCCGAAAACAACAAAAAATGGTAAAAGATTTAGGCTTCTGTAAAATACAGTTTTATAAAAACTATGCAATTTGTAATGTATACGAAGGCGAAACAATATGCATTGAAAAGTGTAATAGACAAACAAAAGCTATTTTAAATCATTTTAAGAACAAACCTTTTGTGTATATAACACATCGTGTTAATTCTTATGCTGTAGACCCCATAATTTATAAAGAGACTTCTAATGTAAAATCATTAATAGGTTTTGCAGTCGTTTCAGAAAATAGCAACGCAAGACAAGCAGCTCAAGTAGAAAAACTATTCTTAAAAAAACCTTTTGAAATCTTTAACGATTTACAACTTGCTATAAAATGGGCAGAAACACTTTTAACGGAAGCAAAAACACCATCTACTCCATACTAAAATAGCTCTTCATCATCAATAGCTAAGTTCTCTATAAAAGCAATTGAAGCCTGAATATCATCATGAAGAATTTGATCTTCCTCAACAAAAGGTACCTCTTCTCTATACGCTTGTAAAAACGATTCTAGAAACTCACTAGACTTTAATGGAGCTCTAAATTGTAATGCCTGCGAGGCATTAAATAACTCTATAGCAAGCACACGCTCTACATTATTAACTAAAGTATATGCCTGTGTTGCTGCATTTGCCCCCATACTTACATGATCTTCTTGCCCATTACTAGACACAATACTATCTATTGCTGCTGGTGTAGCTAATTGTTTATTAGCGCTTACAATACTCGCTGCTGTATATTGTGGTATCATAAACCCAGAATTTAATCCAGGATTATTAACCAAAAACGCGGGCAAACCTCTTAAACCAGAAACCAATTGAAAAACACGACGTTCAGATATATTACCTAGCTCTGCCATTGCAATTTTTAAATAGTCTAAAGCTAATGCTAATGGTTGACCGTGAAAATTACCTCCAGAGATAATTTCATCATCTTTAGAAAAAATGTTAGGGTTATCAGTTACCGAATTAATTTCAGTTTTAAATGTTTTTAAAACAAAATCTAACGTATCCTTTGTAGCACCATGTACTTGCGGAATGCAACGAAAAGAATAAGGGTCCTGTACATGCTGTTTTGTTTGTTTAATAATACTACTCCCCTCTAAAAACTCGCGAACATTTTTTGCCGTTTTTAATTGGCCGTTATGAGGTCTTACTATATGTACTAGTTCATTAAAAGGCTCTATTCTCCCATCGAAAGCATCAATAGAAACACTTCCAATTAAATCTGCTAAATAAGATAACTTATAACTTTTAAGTAATAAATACACACCATAAGCACTCATAAATTGAGTTCCATTAAGCAAAGCCAATC
Organism: Pontimicrobium sp. MEBiC06410; assembly: GCF_053601615.1. Taxonomy (NCBI): domain Bacteria; kingdom Pseudomonadati; phylum Bacteroidota; class Flavobacteriia; order Flavobacteriales; family Flavobacteriaceae; genus Pontimicrobium; species Pontimicrobium sp. MEBiC06410. Next base: position 2,268 of record NZ_JBSHNT010000161.1, on the reverse strand, counting down.
CTTCTTTAGATTTTAATTTAACAGGTTTCCAATTAAATGCTTCTAAAACGGTTTGAGCCTCTACAACTTCTCCCTTATAATTTACCTTACCTTTTCCAATTAATGGCAGCGACAAGTGCGCTAAAGGAGCTAAATCTCCAGAAGCACCTAATGACCCTTGCGTATATACCACAGGTAAAATATCATTGTTATAAAAATCTACTAAACGCTGGATAGTTTCCAATTGGCAACCAGAATGCCCGTAGTTTAATGATTGAATTTTAAGCAGTAACATTAATTTAACAATAGCTTGAGGGACTTCGTCTCCTGTACCACAGGCGTGAGACATCATTAAATTCTCTTGAAGCTTTGTTAAGTTCTCTTTAGATATTTTTACATTATATAAAGATCCAAACCCTGTATTTATACCATAGATAGGTCTATCCTCTGTCTTTAATTTCTCATCTAAATAGTTACGGCAATTAGTAACACGAGTTATAGCTTCTTCAGAAAGTTGTAGTTTTTTCCCCTCAGAAACAATAGATTGTATCGTTGTAAGTTCTAAAACTTGATTGGATATATAATGAGTAGTCATATTATAAATTTAAAGTGCTTCAAAAATCAACATTCAATATAAAATATGCAAGCTAAACGTTAATAATTAATGAAAAAGCAAAAAAATAATTTTAAACCCCTATTTTTGATAAAAAATTAATTTATTCAAAAATGAAGAAACTACTATTAAGTTTATCTGCTTTAGCAATTTTAGCATGTAAACAAGAACCAAAAATTGATTATACAATAGTATCTGGGGACTTAGGAGATGCTAAAGCAAAAGAAGTGACTATAAAAGGTACTGATTTTGAACAAAAAATTACTGTTGAAGAAGGTAAATTTACCGATACACTTAACATAGCTAAAAATGGCTTCTATACTTTAAGTTTAGGAAGAAGTCGTGCAAGCATGTACTTAAAAGTAGGTGACAGTGTTGGTGTTGCTACAGGCAAAACTGGATTTGTATTTTCTGGAGATGGAGCAGCAGAAAGTAATTATTTAGCAAAAAAAGGAGACAATACAAGAAAAATACAAGGGCCTTCATCTGCATTTTATAACCTAGATGAAACTGCCTATAAAGCTAAAGTTGAAGAAATTAAAAATAGTAATAAAGCTAGTTTAGATAGCATTAAAGGAATAGATCAAGGATTCTTAGCGGCAGAGTTAAAAAACCTAGAGTACGATTCTTATGCAACGTTAAACAACTATGAAAGAGCACATGCATATTATACAAAAAACGATAGTTTTAAACCCTCTGAAAATTTCTTACCAAAAGCATTAAAAGAATTAACTTACGATGATGCCATAGCATTTAACAATTCTACTGCATACCAAAACCTTGCATTTAATAGCATTATGAATCCTATTTTTGAAGGATTAGATGATTTTAATAATGTAAAACCAGCAGATTTTGCTGCTGTAAAAGACATTAAAATTCCTGCATTAAAAAACCAAGTTATAGATTATTTAGCAAAAATGGCTTTATCACCAGCTAATAATAATTTACAAGAAATGTATACTTTTTTTAATGAGAATACTACAGACGATAAAATTAAAGAAGATTTAAAAACAAACTTCGATACAGCTAAAAAATTAGTAAAAGGGAAACCGTCGCCTACATTTGCTAACTACGAGAACCATAAAGGAGGAACAACTTCTCTTGAAGATTTAAAAGGTAAATATGTATATGTAGATGTTTGGGCAACATGGTGTGGTCCTTGTAAAGCAGAGATTCCTTCTCTTAAAAAAGTAGAAAAAGAGTACCATGGAAAAAACATTGCTTTTGTTAGTACTTCTATCGATGCTATTAAAGACCACGATACATGGGTAAAGATGGTTAATGACAAAGAATTAGGAGGCGTGCAATTAATGGCAGATAAAGCTTGGAAATCTCAGTTTGTATTAGACTACGGTATTAATGGTATTCCAAGATTTATTTTAATAGATCCTAGCGGAAACATTGTAAGTGCAGATGCACCTAGACCATCTGATCCTAAATTAAAAGAGTTATTTAATTCTTTAGAAATTTAATGAGTAAACATTTAATTATAAAAAAAGCGAACTTAACAGTTCGCTTTTTTTATATTATTATTTTGTCCCGTCCTAAAATAGCGATACACTAAAATCTTAGTGTAATGAAAACATCAGAAAACAATGGGTACACCAAGCGCACCCAAAAAGATTACTCGCTCTCTTTTAAACTTCAAATAGTTGAAGAAGTAGAGCAAGGTCATT
>NZ_JBSHNT010000160.1:0-1479 GCF_053601615.1 Pontimicrobium sp. MEBiC06410 | reverse complement strand
TCTAGTGTTGCAGAACAGTTGTCATTTTCATCAGTAACATCTCCTGTAATGTTTACTCCAGCATCGTAGTTACATGATGCATCTGTAAATATTTCGATATCTGCAGGTGCAGTAAATGTTGGTGCGATATTATCGGACACCGTGATGGTTTGCGTTTGTTCTGGCGCAGTGTTACCACAGCTATCTGTTAATGTCCATGTTCTGGTGATTATAAATGATCCTTCGCAAGTTCCAGCGACTACAGTGTCTGTGTAGGTAGCGTCTAGTGTTGTAGAACAGTTGTCTGCTTCGTCTGTAACATCTCCTGTAATGTTTACTCCAGCATCGTAGTTACATGATGCGTCTGTAAATATCTCAATATCTGCAGGTGCAGTAAATGTTGGAGGAGTAGAGTCTTGGATAGTTAAAGTAGCATTAAGGTTTGTTACATTTCCGCAAGCATCAGTTGCTGTGTAAATAACAGGAATAGTACCTCCAAGGCCACAAGTAGAGACTAAATTATTATAATCGTAATTAGAAGTTACTACTACTGAAATATCATTAGCACATGCCTCAATTGCAGCAATATTATCTGTATTCCATTGATTAGCATTAGTTTCATTATTAGTTGCATCACATTCAATGATTTCATCTGTTACAGTACAACTAGATAAGTCTGGACCTGTAGCATCTCCAAAAGTTAATGTAACAGCAATAGAAGAACTGTTTCCACAATCATCAGTTACAGTATAATTAACAGTAATAGTTCCACAAGGGCCACATACTGTATTTAGATTATTAAAATCATAATCGGAAGTTACTTGATTTGTTAAATCCGTGTCGCAATTATCTGTACTACAAGCTTGAAGAGCAGCAATATTATCTGCATTCCATTGGTCCGCAATTGTTTGATTATCTGTAGCTGTACAATCAACAGATTGATTAGTAATATTACAACTAGAAATATCTGGAGCTGTATTATCAGAGACCGTAATAGTTTGTATTAGTGTTGTTGTATTGCCACAATCATCAGCAAGTGTCCAAGTTCTGGTAATAACGCTTTCATTAGCACAGCTACCAGAAGCAGTTGTGTCTGTGTATGTAGCATCTAATGTTGTAGAACAGTTGTCATTTTCATCAGTAACATCACCTGTAATAGTAAGGTCATTAGGGTCTTGATCACATTCTATCTCAATATCTGCAGGTGCAGTAAATGTTGGTGCGATATTATCGGAAACGGTAATGGTTTGTGTTTGTTCTGGCGCAGTATTACCACAGCTATCTGTTAATGTCCATGTTCTGGTGATTGTAAACGATCCTTCGCAAGTTCCAGCGACTACAGTATCTGTGTAGGTAGCGTCTAGTGTTGCAGAACAGTTGTCATTTTCATCAGTAACATCTCCTGTAATGTTTACTCCAGCATCGTAGTTACATGATGCATCTGTAAATATTTCGATATCTGCAGGTGCAGTAAATGTTGGTGCGATATTATCGGACACC
>NZ_JBSHNT010000159.1:0-18671 GCF_053601615.1 Pontimicrobium sp. MEBiC06410 | reverse complement strand
TTTCTGTTAAGTGAGCGTGTAAGTAAAACAAACTTTTACAGACGCTTAAAAGAGGGCTTAAATTTAGACTATTTATATGGCTTGACAGAGCAGTATTATGGAACAAGCGGACAGAAAAGCATCGATCCTATTGTGTTTTTTTAACTCTGTTTGGTGGGGTATTTAGAGAATATAATAAGTGACCGCAAACTAATAGAACATTGTAGTTTAAGACTAGATATCCTTTATTTTTTAGGCTACGATATCGATGAGAGCTTACCTTGGCACTCGACATTAAGTAGAACGCGTCAATTATTTCCAGAAGCAATCTTCGAAACGGTATTTACAAAAGTATTGAGTTTATGTATAGACAACGGTATGGTCAGTGGGCATACCCAAGCAATAGACTCAGCACCAATAAAAGCAAATGCCTCTATGGATAGTTTAGAGTTAAAAGTCCCAGAAGAAGACTTAGAAAAGCACCTACAAAAACTAAGGCATATAAGCCAGCAAGATAAACAAACTCCTATTCGAAAAGTACAGACAAATAAGGCAAGTAAAGAAACGCAAACTATTAGAGCAACTAATAAAGAGTTGCAAGCTATTGCAAGTAGAACTAAAAAATGGGCAAGAGAGCAAGATCAAAGACCCGGAGCAGGTAATAAAGGCAGCCGTTATACTAGTAACAAAACCCATTACAGTCCAAGTGACCCTGATGCCAGAATAAGTGTAAAACCAGGTAAAGCGAGAAAGCTAAATTACCTCAGTCAGCTTACTGTAGATACAGGACATCATGTAATAACCGATATCAAAGCCTATCATGCAGATGGCAAAGACAACCAATAATTACAAGATATCACTACTCGTGTACAAAAGCGGTTTTGGAGATCTGGTTTGTTATGGGAAAACTGTGTAGCCGATACAGGTTATAGTAGCGGAGAAAACTATGCCTTTTTAGAACGTAAGGGGCTTAAGAGTTTTATTCCTCCACATGGTACTTACAAAGGCGGACCAAAAGGTTTTACATATAAAGAACAAGAAAACCATTATGTGTGCCCACAAGGCAAAATAATACCCTTTACAAAAACCTTTGTAGAAAAGAAAAACCATACGAAGAAAAAAGAATACAGAGCCTCTAAAAAGGTGTGTATAGACTGCCCGATTAGAAGTCAATGCTTAGGGAAATCTGCACAAGAAAAGAAACTTACTATTACCTATTATCGTGCAGAATATGTGCGAAACATAGCAAGAGTAAACTCTAAACAAGGACGTTATATGAAACGTAAACGACAAAGTACAGTAGAACCAGTTTTTGGAACACTCACACAATTTATGGGACTCAGGAAAATAAACACCATAGGTATAGCGCAAGCAAATAAGGTTATGCACTTATCTGCTATAGCATATAACTTGAAAAAATATTTGAAATTTATAAATAGAACTATAAAAAGTGAGGCAAGCACTCAAGTTTCTATTATTAAACAAAACAACATGTTTTTACAACGTGTAAGCGTCTTTTTTAAGGGTCTAAAAATTTAATTTAGTTTGTCTTAAAAAACACAAAAGCCTCTTAAAAAGAGGCTTGTAGAAAATTGTTTTATGTGAAATTATAGGCTTGTGCAACGGTTACCGGTGTTGTAACCAGTTATTATTCTATTATCTTTTCTGTACTTGCCCCAAGCCAGTATTCAATTAATGAATCAAAACTGAAAATTAATACAATAAATAGAAGAGTAATTCCAAAAGTGATTAATCTTTTTTTAATAGGAATACTAGTTTTTGATTGAAAGCTAGTAAGCTTAATGACAATATCTTTTATTATTTCTCTATTGAAAAATAGAATTAACAATAACATTAAAAGAACAATTATGGCATTTGCTAAAGCTGGATATACATCAAGAAAAATAATATCGAATACAATTATGTTTACCATTATAGGTAATAATATCAATACACCTATCAATTTTGATTTATTCCATAATAAAAACCAAGCTCCTAAAAGTTGAAAAACACCAACGAACAAAATATAAAAATATGAATGTCCCATAAATGTCCAAGCCAATGAAAATCCACTTGCCTCACCTAATGTTGTATTCGCAATTTCGGAAGGTAATTTCCCTTTCATATAAAATTGTCCGCCTAATAATTTAGATAGTCCATAAATATTTATGATAATAAAAACACACTGGCGTAAGACAAGTTCGAATGTCGCTTTATAATTAAATTTATTCATAGTTACTTTTTTAAAGAAGAATAATTCAGTTGAGATTAACTTAAGAACTGAAACACTGATGGATACTTTATAGATTTCCCATTATGATATCTGAAAGTATTTGATATTACAACTATAAAATTTAGAAAATACAATGCGCTGATAGTTATTAGTATTCCAGAAAAAGAAATGTTTGTTAGTTCAAGTTTTGAGGTAATAAAAAGACCAATAACTAATAAAAACAAAAGTAATGCCCAAGATATTTGAAAATTTAAAATGGATTTTCCGACATAGTCTATGTCTTTTATCTTATCTTTTTTAGAGGTCCAAATAATTAGTGGAATTAGTATACCAAGCAATGGAAATGCTATAAAGCCTAGTTGAGACAAGTTCAATAGTAATAAAGCTTTACTATCCTCAATAATTTGCCAATCTATTAATTCGTTAGGTGTAACATTTAAGGCGCTAGATAATCTTTTAATGGAATCTCCAGTAGGTTGGGTTTCTCCATTTTCAATTCTTTGGACGGTCCGTAAACTTAACCCAGAATTTTCTGCCAAGAGTTCTTGTGACATACCGTTTCGCTTTCTTAATTCTTTTACTCTTTTTGCTAAATCTTTATTCTTCAATTGAGTGATGTTTAATTGTTGAAAGCAAAGCTAAATAAAAGCATTGGCATTGGTGTCGTCATCTATATGACATCTTTACGTCATCTGAGTTTTAATTGGTTACAACGGCTCGGCTAAGAAATCGTAGGGGAGTTTGAAACACTGTCCTTTCAATTTAGCACCTAGCTAAGCCAAATATTTTTATAATTATTTTTCTTTTTTCGTTATCAAAATTTTGGTTTGGCGGTTCTCAATCGAAGCTCTAAACTTCAATTCACCACCAAAACCCCTATGTTTTTTAGCCATTGTTAGCAGGCGTATTCTATATTTTATGTTGTTTTTGTGTCAATATAAGTTTGTAACTTACTTTTAGATTCCGTTATTCTAGGTGTCAATTGACTTTGAATAATATGGTTTGAAAGCGTTTTCTTTGAGAAATCAATTTCTGATATACTTTCTTCAAGTTCATTTAAAAATTTCATTTCCTCTGTCAAATACTCACTAAAAGAAGTATCCAAATATCTGATTTTAAGCAAAGAAGCTAAATCCATAATTCCTTCGGGTTTTGCATCTTTAATTCCTTGTTTAACCTTTTCGGATTCTAGTTGATGGAACAAAGGATTGTCAGGAGTTCTAATGTCGTATCTTTCAGGAAGAAACTCTTTAACAAATGTTGAGAGGTCAGTCTCGAATAAAGTTTGGAGGCTTTTTGCTTCTTCAATTGCTTTTAAAGCTTCTAGCTCTTGAATCTTATCTTTAATATGCTCAACTAATGAAGTCAAATGCTCTCCAGAGAAATTACCTTGAACCATTTCAAACTGAGATTTAGCAAAGTGATTAAAATTCACTTTTGGTAGAAGTAAATCAAGCCCTGTTCTAATTTTAGAAGTAATAATATCTTTTTCTAATTCAATTATATCATTGAATCCAAGCAAAAACACACCTGCATTTAGATATGATACAATATCCTCTAGAACACCTCTTTCACAAAAGACCAGAAGTTCATTTAATACTTTAACAAATTCAGAATCTGTATATTTCCAATAACCTGTTTGTTGAAATGAATTTAAAATTTGATGTGCAGGATTTATTTTTCCTTCTTTAACCTTAAAGCTTTCTTCTAGGTTTTTTAGAAATATGACTTTATCTATTTGCTTACCTGAAGTAATCAAATTGTATAGTTCTTCATAGAAAATGTACGATTCAGATAGTCGATTGTAATATTTACTTTTAAAGTTTTCTGAATAAGTCCATTCATTATCTTCTGTTTCAATTTCCGTGTTATCATTTGGAGATGATAAGTCTAAATCACCAAAGTCAAAATCTGAAAAAGTAGAAGCCTGATTATCTAGATTTTTTTTGTCTATTAGTGTGATATTATTAGGCTTTCTGAATTCAATTGAAATAGATAATGTAAAAACCCATAAGTTTTTTAATTGAAAGGTAATTAATTCTGAAATTTCATTTCCATTTGTTAAATTTTCAAACGCTATTTTAAAATGCTCAAGAGAAAACTTTAAAGTACGGATGTTAGAAAATGACTTTCTTAATTCTTTATTTATTTCACTGTCTTCAACTTCTGTTGTGAGGGTTTGAATAAAAAAAGTTTTGTTGGCTATTAAATATGTTTTGAAATTACTGTCAGGGTATTCAGCTATGACACTATCAAAAATATCGTCAAGGTCAGGGATGAAATGGATGGTTTTTTCTATTGTTTTTTCTTTAAAAGCTATTCCATTTTTTATTTCAGATTCATTAGCAATTAATAATACTTTACATCCTTTGTTTTCAACTAAGTCATTTATTATTCCTAGAAAATCATCAATATTGATTTTCTCACTCATCCTCTCAATATCATCAAAACAAATAAGAAGTTGGTCGTGCGGTATTAATCTGAAAAGGTTTTCGCCAGTACCAAGTATTAGTTTTTCTACGTCTACGAATTTTTTTATATACGGAACTGCATCTGTTAAATTTTTTACATTTTTAGCTATTGTTCCTGTTCCCAAGTTGACTTTTTCTCCTTTGCTATCAAAATATGCAAAAAGAACTTTTTGAGCGATATTATTTTTATCAGTTTCACCGTATAGCGAAACTATTATAGGGGAATAATCAGTCTTTTTCTCTATTAACGGAAATATGCGTTTCTTAATGTGGTAAGTTTTTCCGCTACCCCAATCCCCAGTAAGTAAAAGAGCACCTGTTGTTTTCATTCTTAAATGATTTAGGATTGGTTCACTTATCGGACTGTCTAACTCAATATCAGTTAATTCAGAGGTCTCTTTTTTCTGCTCCACTTTTTCTTTTTTAAATATTCTGTTAAAAATGTTCACTGCGGTTTTATTTTATGCCTGCTAACACCCAAATATACGCATTGCGTTTATCATTATTTTAATTATGGCGTTTATCCAAAATTTATTTTTTAGAGAGAATGGCTACTATGTTTATAATTTACTGTATATTTAAAAGGATGATTTAAAAGATAAAACGAATGTTATGTCATTAACTAAAACGATATTAGGAGAATTTGAAAGGAAGCTTTATCTGCAACGCTATGCACTTTCCTCCATAAAATCGTACACAAATGCTTTATCTAAATTTCTAATAGCTTTTGAAGGCTCTTCACTGGAAAAGGTTAAAGAAAGAAATATTGAAAACTTCTTATTTCATTTACAAAAAACAGAGGATATAAGTACTGCATATCAAAAACAGATTCTTAGTGCTATAGATAAATATTATCAATTATTTCACACTAAAAAGTTGAATCTTAAATATCTTTATCCAAAACGAAACTCAAAAACGTTACCAAAGTACTTAACACGTAATGAGGTAATTAGATTAATATCTGTGTGCAAGAACATAAAACATCGGTGCATCCTAAAACTTTTATATGGATGCGGATTAAGAGTAGGAGAAGTATTAGCACATAAAATAAAAAATGTTAATTCTGATCAGATGCTTTTACACATAGACATTGCAAAAGGCAATAAATCTAGAACAGTCAAGCTTCCTACAACCGTGCTTCAAGATTTGAGAGTTTATTATAAAAAATATAAGCCTAAAGATTTTCTTTTTGAAGGTCAGAATAAGCCAATTTATTCAGCAAGAAGCATTCAGAATTTTATTAAAAGATACGGGCATGAAGCCAAGATTATAAAAACAGTTACCCCACATATGCTTCGCCATAGTTATGCTACGCATTTAGTTGAAAGTGGAGTAGATATTCGCTTTGTAAAAGAACTACTTGGGCATAACTCAATTAAAACTACAGAAATATACACACATATCACTGATATATCAAAGTCTAAATTCATGAGCCCAATAGAACACTTGAATCTATAACTTGGTTATTATGAAGTAGTATAATAAACAAGAAATATTGTCATTTTCTAACCTTTTCAAGTTCTGCAAGCCTCTTACTCATCACCACCTTCTGCTTCTTCTCCAAATCATCCTTGGCAAACATATTATCAATCATAATCTCCACGACTTGTTTGTTGTAGGCTTCCATACTTTCAATACGTTCTAATTTCTCAAGCAAAGTAACATCGGTGGTTCGCTCCTCTTTAAACAAGCGTCACTTCGCTTAATGGTATATTTTTGATAACCATCTTTGATATATTTAAAAGTACCTGTTTTAAACTTAGAACAGCTTCGCTAATAACGATTTCTATTTCGTCATCAGTCCATTGTTCTTTTCGTGCTTGCCTTCTAAATGCGCCCATAATGGCATAAGCTTTGCCGTTAACCCCAACCAGGTCGAGATTAACTGTTTTGTCTATTATTTTTTTTCATAATGGTGTACCCGAGAAAGCGGGTGGCTTTTTTAAAAGTGAATATTGAATTGTTTGTTTTAGTGCAGAGTTTATACATTTAATCTAATATCTCAAATATTATAAATAACTAAGACTATAACTTTATACACAAAAGATGTTTGAGCATTACTCCAATACTTGATGATTTTACTTTGGGATAAAATTAAGTAGTATTCGTAATTCAAGTATTGAGTATGTTTAACTATAGAAGTAGAAATTTTTAGTTTGTTACACCTATGTTGTACCCTAAAAATAAGAAAACCCTTAGACTTTATAAAAGCTAAGGGTTTGCTTGTTGGCCCACTAGGGCTCGAACCTATTAAGCCTTGGCACCAGTTTTACAGACTGGCTCAACTCACCATCGTTGACGCATTCCCTTTTATTTTTGAGACAAGGATGAGAGTCGAACTCATAAAATTTAGTTTTGCAGACTAATGCCTTAACCATTCAGCCACCTTGTCGTTTAGCGATACCGAAGGGATTCGAACCCTTAACCTGATGGTTAACAACCAACTGCTCTGCCATTGAGCTACGATATCATGTTTTGGAGTTACGAAGACTTATACTCCGTTTTGCAAATTGCAAATGAGCTTGCGAATTCAACGAAACTTATTTATCAAAATAAATTTCAGTGAGTTAAACCCGCTGTTTTAGCCAGTTAAACTATAACCCCATAGTATTGCGGAGGACAAAGGAATCGAACCTTCACCGCCATATGGCGGACTTGTTTAGCAGACAAGCGCAACGAACCAACATTTGCCTATCCTCCATTTAATTTATTTAGTCTGAGAGACAGGAGTCGAACCTGCAACCTCTCGCATCCAAAGCGAGTAAACTATCCATCGTTATCCTCTCAGTTTTGCGGAAGGAGTGGGAGTCGAACCCACACGAGTCATTAACTCCGAACAGTTTTCAAGACTGTGGCCACCTCCTATTGGCTTGCCCTTCCGTTTTGTTGACGTGGTGAGGATCGAACTCACGACCTCGGCATTAAAAGTACCTTGCTCTACCAACTAAGCTACACGTCAATTTTTCTATATTTCTATTTCAATGAACACCATAAAAAAAGCACCTCTTGTAACGGAAGGTGCTTTTTTTAAATCTATGTATACATCAACTCATGTATACACAACCTTCCTAGTATATTTTATAAATCTTTCATCACAACTAAATGTTGCGACTGGTCTCGGCGAGCGAAACCAAAGATTTTGTTTAATTATATATTGTAAATAATTCCTCATTATTGTTTTGTTATTTTGATGGTGCAAATATGAAACGCTTTTTTGAATTATACAAGAAAAATTTCAATTTAATTTACTGATTATCAATTAGTTAATCAATTTTAAGGCATTGAAATCCCTGTCCGTTTTTTAACGGATAATCAACATTTTTACAATAGCCTGTCTCACAATTGTTTTGCTGTTTCAAATTCTTATTTTACTGTTTTTAGTTTTTCAAATTCACTTAAAAATAATTTCAAAAAAAACGCCCAACTTTTAGGTTGGACGCTTTATATTCTACTTTTAATTATGGGTTAAATCATAATTTATTTTTTAAAATAGGTATAAAACATCCTCTTAAGAGATTCAGTGCGATGACTGCTCTTCTATAATCATATTCACTAAAGCGCAATATGGGTTGTTTATGTATTTGTTGTTTATTCATTTTGTTTTTTATTGACTCTGCAAATATTTAGCTCTAATGCGCATTGTTTTTACGTAGTCAATTATTTTATTACAAATGCTTTTAAAAACTCTGCCAGAATACAATTTCCGACAGAGCGTTTCTTAATTACTAAAAAATCAATTAATAGCATTAGTAACTAATTGTTAATTACAGTGCAAATATTTAATAGTATTACGCAATGTTTTTACGTAGCAAATATTTTATTAAAATTAATTATTAGGTTATCTATAAGTTCTCTCTATTAGGGATTTCTTCTAAACTTAACTCGAGAGCTAAGTTGATTATTTTCCTTGGTGTATATAACATTTTTTCCAAATCACTTATTTGTAAGTTTTTCGAATTTGCTTTATAAAGAAAGCTACTGTAGCTTAATTTGGCTATGTTTCTACCAAATTCATCTTTATATTTTTCTTTTAACTCTAAAGTAATTTCTTCTAATCGATTTTTTAATACTACAATAGTGTTTAATAACTGATCAAGCCAGTTTTCAATCTCTTTCAAGAAATTCTTGACTTCAATTTCATTTTTATAGCTTAATTTTTTAATCTCATTACGAATATGTTCAATCTTCATACCTTCCCAGTTTTTTGCTTTTAACACTGGTATTTGCCACTTTGACTGTGCTACTTTCCAATAATCTGTTTTCACTTTTACTTGATGGATTTTAAATCCAGGAAGTTCAATAATAGTTAGATGTCCGCCATGACATGCTCCTGTATCTATACCATAAGTATTATTCTTAATTTTTGGAGTATCACCAACGACATGATGCCCATAGATTATAGGTTTTGTTCCTTTGTAATAGTCTGACCAATATTTACCTTCTTCATATTTAGTTTCAAGATGCCTACTTCCAGAAGTTGTTCCTGCCAAAACTTCTTTCTTTTGCTCACTTAATATTTTGTCATGCTCAAAAAAAGCATGAACTATTATAGCGTCATTTGTTTCATAATAATAAGGCAATGTTTTCAACCATTCTTTAAAACCTTTATATTCATCAGCAAATTGAACTTTTACTATCTCTTGAGAATAACTTAAAACACCTCTTAAATGTTTTCTTTCGTGATTACCCATTAATACTATTGCATTATCTCGATTTTTAAAATAGTTATATAACTCTAAAGATTTATTCCCTCTGTCTACAAGATCTCCTAGTGAAATTATTAAATCATTTTCGGTTATTCCTATTTGATTTGATAGCTCTATAAACTCATCATAGCATCCATGTAAATCTCCTACTATGTATGTTTTTTTCATTTTTTTGGGTTTTAGACACTCATTAAGAGCAATTGTAATTACTCTTTTGTGTCGTTATTCTATTTTCTTTTCTCAAATGGGGGTTCCCATTTTTTTTGTTTCATAATGGCTTTTACTTCAGCATAGGATAACGGATAAAAGTCGTGACAGTCTACGCCTACATCGAATGCATTCATGGTTTCATCGTCTTGTAAGCTTCCGTGCGAGTGTCCGTATAAATGCCATGTTCCTCGAAAACTAGATCGCCAAACACGCATAGCGTAGTGTAACAATATAATTTTCTGTTTACCATTTGGTGCTTCTTCATCGGCGACGTTTAATTCGAAATAGTCTTTTGTCCATTCAAATCGATTAGTATTAGACATCGCTGCACCTTCGTGATTACCTTTTATTAAATAGATTTTACCATTTAATTGCTCTAAAATAGCTTTCATTCTATCGGCTTTGCACAAGCCTAAATCTCCCAAATGATAGACCTTATCATTTTTACCAATTTTACTGTTCCATCGTTTTATAAGTTCTTGATCCATTTCTTCTACTGTATTAAATGGACGGTTAGAGAACTTTATAATATTTTCGTGACCAAAGTGATGGTCTGATGTAAAATATACATCTGTTGCATACTTCATTGTATTTATATTTTTTAATGTGATTGTCTATTTAGTTCTCAACTGTGCTCGAACTGACATTTTAGACAATCTCTATTGATTATTTTTTCTTTTTACTCTTCTTATTCTTTGCTTTTGTTTTCTTCTTACTTGGTTTTATTTTACTCTTTATTCTGCTTATTTCACTATTAATATAGCTAATAAAAGAATCGTTATAACCAAATTGTTTAGCGGTCTTAAAAGCTTTAATGGCGCTTTTATACTCTTGTTTTATTTCAAACAATTGTCCTTGCTTGTCCCAAATACAGCCTTTATCTATTCCTTTTACAGTTAATGCAAAATCGATTAGTTTTTGTGCTTCATTAAAATCGTCATTCCACAATAATGTCTGTATATATTTATAATATACTTTTTGAAAATCCATTTTATTAGCTAGGGCTTCTGCATAATATAGTTTAGCTTGCTCATAATCTCCTAATTGCTCTGCTTGTATTTGCCCCATTAAATATAAAGCATATACATTTTCAGATTCGTATGACAAAGCGTAGTTTAAATTTTCTACAGCTTCTTCTAACTCGTATGGATAGGCATCTATTGCTTTAAGCACGTAATTATTTAATAAACTTGTTTCCATAATTTTAAGTTTTTAAGATTATAATAGCTCAGTCTCGATACAATTTTTCTTCGTTACACTACGAAAAATCACTCGACTTGACGTTTCTTCATCAATTAATCCTCTATTTATAATCATTTTTTTAATTCATTACGCAGGTCATTTTTTAATGTACTGCGTTGTTTTTTATAAGTTTTTACAACTTTGTTTTTCTTAAAATCGGATCCTTTAAAAACCTGTATTGGGTTACCTCGTTCTAATTTTAAATGGTTTTCCCATTGATTTTTAACACTAGATTTAAGTGCTTTAAGCTGCAACTCGTTTACTTTTTCTTGTAAACGTATTCTTGCTATTTTTTTATTTTGATGTTGTGAGCGGCTATCCATTACTAGCACTTGCGTGTTAGTTGGTTTATGGATAGCCCTAATAGCGGAGCTCACTTTATTTACATGTTGCCCTCCTGGCCCTGAACTTCTTGTAGCTTGATAATTGACATCTTTTTCATGTATTTGAAATTGTTGTTGTTGTTCAATTTCGTATAGCCCTACAAACCAGTTTTTACGCTTATGCCGTGGTCTAAATGTTGAAACCCCTATCCATTGTATAGTGCCTTTCCATTGATTTAAAAATGTACTTAGATTTTTTCCTTCTAGTTGAATCGTGACAGATTGTAATGTCATGTTTTCAATACCTTTTTCTCTTTGTAATATTTTATAATCTATAGTATTGCTTTTTACGGCGTCTAAAAATTTCTTTAATACTTGTGCTACAACCCAGCAACATTCTGCTGGTCCTCGACCAGAGGTTATTTGTATTATTTTTGTTTCCAATGTTTTATGTTTTTTCTAAAGGATTTTTAGAAAGCAATACATTGCCTACTGGACTTTTACCTTTTTCAATGAGTTGTAATGCAGCTTTTACTGCCCAACATTTATCGCTAGAATGAATGTTGGAGTAATAGCTTAATAGTGTTTTTGGTTCTACTATTTGCCAACCGTTTACTTCTATAGTTTCTACTGTATTCGACTCGAAAAAATCTATAGTCACTCTTACTTGTTTTCCAGAGTTTAACCAGTCTATTTTTTCGTAACGTCTAAAATTCTCATTACTTGGCATGTGATCGTATCTTGTCCACACTTTTTTAAAGCCTTCTTGTGCTAATATTACCATAACTTCTGCAACGTCTTTTGGACGTACAAAAATGTCTATATCCTTATGATCGTGTGCATGTTTATATTCTGTATGGCCTTCTGGCGACATAAAATGCCATGCCCAACCTCCAGAGATTATAATCCATGCTTTTAATTTATTTAAAATGTCCAAACCTTGTTCTATTCTATAGTTTGGCCACTGTTCTCCGTATCTTTTTATGTTATGATTTGCTCCCATAATCTATTTATTTTTTTAAGCAAAAAATTATCTGTCCATTCTCACAATCTTTGGTGTAAACTTACCTACAACCTCCACCAATTCTAATTGGTTTTGCATGACTTTTTCTATGTTTTTATAAGCCATTGGTGCTTCGTCTATGCCTCCACCTATTAATGAGACTTCATGTTTTTGTAATTCTTTTTTAATTGCACTTTGCGTTAACTTCATTTTACATTGTCGTCTCGACAATAATCGTCCTGCACCGTGCGATGCCGATTGTAAACTGTCCTTATTTCCTAATCCTCTTACTATAAATCCTGGCGCAGTCATAGATCCTGGGATAATACCTAATTCTCCTTTTTTGGCCGGTGTTGCTCCTTTTCTATGCACTATACATTCTTCGCCATTTACTTCTTGTTTCCAAGCAAAATTGTGATGATTTTCTATTTTAGCTATTGGTCTTTCTCCTAATAGTTTTGCTATTCTTTTATGAATATCATCATGGCAAGCTTGCGCATAATCTCCAGCTAAAT
Organism: Pontimicrobium sp. MEBiC06410; assembly: GCF_053601615.1. Classification (NCBI taxonomy): domain Bacteria; kingdom Pseudomonadati; phylum Bacteroidota; class Flavobacteriia; order Flavobacteriales; family Flavobacteriaceae; genus Pontimicrobium; species Pontimicrobium sp. MEBiC06410. Next base: position 5,989 of record NZ_JBSHNT010000159.1, on the reverse strand, counting down.
TCATGGCCAACCAATATTCTTGTCCGTCGTGCGTATTTAAGTCTAACCATGCTAAATGTTGTACATGTTTTGGCAACGGACATTGTTTTGTTGCTAAATAGGTATAGTGTTTTGCGATGTTAGCACCTAATCCTCGTGATCCACTATGCGATAAAACACCTAGATATTCTCCTATTTGTAAATCCCATTCGTTGTTTACATCTAGAATATTGACTTCTCCAAATTCTACAAAATGGTTTCCTCCTCCAGAGGTTCCTAATTGTTTATACGCTTTATCTTTTAAGCGTTTTACTAACGGAATGGTTTTAAATTCATCTCGCTCGAAAACTGGGCTATCATGTTTTATCTTGTGTGTTTCGTACATTCCAAATTTGGTATGCTCGGACAAAATATTTTCCAATTGATGCTTTTTACCTTTTAAGTAAGAGGCTTTTACTGGATAAATAGTTAAACACATTCTACAGCCAATATCTACACCTACGCCATAAGGTATTATTGCATTTTTTGTGGCTAATACCCCTCCAATTGGTAAGCCATAACCTACATGAGCATCTGGCATTAAAGCGCCTGCTACAGAAATTGGCAACTTTAAAGCATCGTATAATTGATATTTTGCTTGATCTTCAATTTCGTTTTCGCCATAAATATGGAATGGTGCTCTGTTAGTGTTTAACTTTTGTTTTGTTACATGTACTGGATCTAATAAACTTTCTGCTATTTTCCCCCAAACGCCATCACCTTTATAGTGTTCTGGATTTAATAATACTTTTTTTGCTTCTGTTAATATTTTCTCTTTTTTTACTCGTTTCTGATATCGATTAATCTGACCTAAAGTCACATTAATACTATTGTTTTTTGGAAAGCCTAATTTTATTAAGTCTTTTCCGCTTAATTTCTTTCCCATGATATGGTTTCGTTAATGATGTCTTCTAGAGCATATTTTTTTAACTCTTTTAGACTCCTGTTTGTTTTTAATTTTTCTTGTCTATCTATTCTTGCTTTCCAATAATAATCGGACCAAGAATAGAATCCTTCAGTGATGTTGTAGTATCCTTTTTTATATAATTGTTCTTCTATAAATGAGCGTTCTTTTAAAAGCTCTGAATCTATACGTTTCCTGTGTGTTATATAGGCTCTAGTAAACTTAATTTTATAGGTTCGTTTAGGAAGCTTTACATAAAATCTTGTTTTTATTTTATGTTTATACTCATAATATCTAAAAGCTACACATAGTGCTTTTGCACCATCACTTAACTTATTATATTGCTTTTTGCTTAGCGTAGGAACATCATTATAAATAAGATGCCGAGAGGTTTCTTTTTGCCATTTAAACGCTACTTTTTCTTTGGTTTTTGCCCAAATGGCTTTTTCAACCTTATTGTAAACTTCTAAAATGGCTTCTTTGTGCTTATAATTTTCTACACGATGGGTTATTTTAATTTCTTTATACCAACCGTATCGTATCGGTTTTTCTAATTCTATAAAGCCTAGGTTATTTATTTGCTTACTAATCTCCCATTGTCGTTTTAATAAACGACAAACTTCCTTTTGCCTCGCTGCTTTTATGTGTACTGGTTTCATTAGACATTTTCAAATTGGTTTTGTCTTTGTTTTAATGATTCCAATAATTACTCCCAATTAGGAATCGGTGTTTAGATTGTATATAAGTGTTTCATTTTTAAATTTTGTGTTGTGAATTGCATTTTGAATCGTGTCGACTACGAACAAACTACCATTCTGGTTGTGTTGTTGTTAATTTACTGTTTGGATGTTTTTTAGCAGACTTGCTAATGACTGAAAACAAAAAACCCGAAACAGTTTTTAAATTGCTTCGGATTTTTCATTTATCTATGAAAAGTGGTATTAACTATACGCTCGAAGCACAACAAAAGGTAGAATTCCTTTTGGATCGTTTTGATTTGATATAAATAAACTCATACTTCGATTTTAGTTAAACTTAATTTTGTTGCTGTATTGCGATGCAAATATAAAATGTAATTTTTGATATTTCCAAATCAATTATTTACAAAAACATTTAGACAATAGAAATCTTGTCCGAAATTATTCAGATTTATAACTTATTGATGGCGTGACATGTAGTTAATCAACACACATTATTTATGACTCTTAAAAAAAATCAAAAAAAAAAACGTCCAAATTTAATTATTTGGACGTTTTTATTATTTTTTACATTGTATTTATCTATTAAAATGCCTACAACCTCGCAGTTTTACGCCCTGATTATGTGATTTAAATAAATTCATACAGTATATATTTTTATATTTTTTTGCTTTTGTGCAGCACAAATATGTGATTTTTATTTTGATTTATGAAAAAAAAGCTGTGATTTTATAAAATCACAGCTTTTTAAATTACACTACTACTTGGTTAAAAACAGTATCTGTTACTTTATTATATTTTAATAAGGTTAACGATATGGTTCCTCTACCACTAGTTAAGGTTTTTAAATCGGAGATATAACCAAAGGTTGTTAATAAAGGCACTTGGGCACTTATCTTCCGTTTCGTTCCGTCTTCTTTTATTTCCATAATAATGCCTCGTTTTTTATTAATGTCTGATGTTACTTTTCCTAAATAATCTTCTGGACATTCAATTTCGGCATTCATTATAGGTTCTAACAGTATAGGTTTTGTTAAAGCTGCTACTTGTTTAAAACCATGTTTAGCAACAATTTCAAAATCTAATGGGCTAGAATCTTCTGCATGAACCTTTCCGTCTAATAAAACTACACGCATCGTTTCTACAGGGTAACCTGCTAATATTCCAGATTGCATAGCTTCTAAAAATCCTTTTTCAACATTAGGAATAAATTCTTTAGGTATGTTTCCGCCTTTAATTTCATTTACAAATTCTAATCCTTTTTGTTTTTCGACACTAGGACCCAATGTAAATTTAATTTGGGCGAATTGTCCGTTTCCTCCATTTTGTTTTTTAAAGACTTCTGTATGTTCTACGGTTGTCTGTAAACGTTCTTTAAAGGATACTTTTGGATTCCCTTTTTGAATGGCTACTCCAAATTCTGATTTCAACTTTTCTAATCGTACATCTAAATGTAACTCTCCCATACCATGCAAAATGGTTTGCCCTGTTTGCTGATCGAAAGACATTTTTAATGATGGATCTTCGTCTAAAATTTTAGCAATAGCTTCTCCAAAATGTTTTTCGTCATCTTTAGATTTTGGTTCCACTGCTATACTTATAACAGGTTCTGACACATCAATAGATTCTAGAGTAAATGCATCGTCTAGTTCACATAACGTATCTCCAGTTTTTGCATTCTTTAATCCTATTAATGCTACAATATCTCCTGCTTTAGCTTCTTTTAGTTCTATAAATTTATCGGCTTGAATTTTTAAAATTCTACTTACTCTATTTTTTTGTTGAGATCTAGAATTTAAAATAGTCTCGCCTACTTTAATAGCACCAGCATACACTCTAACCATAGCCAAACTTCCTACGTAATTATCTGAAACAACCTTAAATACTAATCCTGTAAATGGTGTACTAACAGAACGTAATCTTCGTTCTTCTTCGTTATTTTTATTTACACCTTTTATATACTTAATATCTTCCGGTGCTGGTAAGTATTGCGAAATAGCATTTAATAATGGCTGCACGCCTATATACTTAAACGATGAACCACAAAGCACTGGTACTGCTTGTTGTTTTATTGTAATAGCCCTAATAGCACGCATTAGTTCTGTATTACTAATCGGTTCATTTTCCAAATACTTAATCAGTATAGTTTCATCAAAACCAGAAACTGTTTCTATAAGTTGTTCTTTCCATTGTAACAGTAATGGCTTTAAATCTTCGGTGACTGCTTTCTCTTCCCAAGTATGCCCTAAATCATTCGCATTCCAATACATTGCTTTTTCTGTTATAAGATCAATAATACCTATAAAATCATCGCCCTCTCCTATAGGAATTTGAAGTACCATTGGTACTGTATTTAATTCTTGTTGAATGTCGCTGACAACTTTAAAAAAGTCTGCACCGATTCTATCCATTTTATTAATAAAACACAGTTTTGGAATACCATATTTATTAGACTGACTCCAAACGGTTTCAGATTGCGGCTCGACACCTGATGATGCACAAAATAAAGCCACAACTCCATCTAATATTCTTAATGAACGTTCTACTTCTATAGCAAAATCTATATGCCCAGGCGTATCTATTATATTAATTTGATGTGTCATCTCATTATAATTCCAATCTGCTGAAATTGCCGATGACGAAATCGTTATGCCTCGTTTTGCTTCTTGAGGATCACTATCGGTTACTGTATTACCATCATCTATATTTCCTGGTTTATGTATTGTCCCTGTGTAATAGAGTATTCGCTCTGTTGTTGTCGTTTTTCCTGCATCTACATGGGCTATTATTCCTATATTTCTAAGTTGTTTATCTCGTTTCATTATATATAATTTTTTAGTTTACTCCATAAAAAAAGCCTCCCGAAATGAGAGGCTCTTATTAAAGTATTATTAATAGCTTACCTCTTCCGCTGTTTAGGGAACTTGATTATTGATATTAATTTTAAAGTAAGCTTCATTGTAATTTGTTTGTTTTTTAATCTATTCTTTTTTTCAAATAGGTAGAATAAAAAAAGGCTTCCTAAAAAAGAAAGCCTTAAAATTATATATTAAAGTTTTTCAGTTTAGGACACATTTTCTACTCTACCAAAATACACAGTTCTGATAGCGCCATTGCAAGCGATGATGTTTCTATTTATCCTAATTGTTTTCATTTTTATTTGACTAATTGAGTTGCAAATATTGACATTTATTTTTCAATTTTCATAATTTATTTTTTCAAATACTTAAAATTTAGCTCCATAATACGAAGTATTATATTTTTTTGAAACATGCAAGATGTTTTTAATTATACGGTTGTAATGCTAACTCTAATCCTTCTTTTATGTCATTAACCTCCTGTTTTTCTTGAATTGTTTTAAGCACTTGTTCGGAGTAAAATTTTGCTTCTATTTCTTCAGTTCCTTTGCAACAAAACCCTTCTTCTACATAGTCGAAATAATCTTTTAACTTATATAATTCCCATAGTATTGCATAATCAGTATCGTAATTAAAATCTTGTTCTAAATGATTTATTACTTTATGGATTTCCTTATATGTTTTAGCGTTAACTATTTTTGAACAGATTTCTTTTATTTCTATGATTTCAAAATAACTACCATCTAAAGCGTTTAAGACTATAGTTTTTAGATCTAACCTCCATGATTTCCCTCTAAAATTAATAGTAATAACATCAAAATACAACAAGTTATTTTCTAGGTTATTTAAAATTTCTTCTGAAGTATATAACCAATCTTCAAATTCTGAAACAGTTATTTTATCTACTAATACATTGAATATTTTAAGTTTAAGTGCCTCCATTTTTTAATGCTTTTAAACAAAGGTTTTAGATTAATACGCAATCATTTTGCGTACTCATTATTTTAATATAAATTAGATGAAGATTATGGTCCTTTTAAACTATGAAAAACATTCTTTTCTGCTTCTTATTTTTAATACTTCCGCTTCAATTTGCAAACGCACAATTAAATGCTTCTGAGAAAGAAATACTTTCTAAAGCACTAGTAAAAAGGGTTAACGATTTAAGAAAAAAATTAGGCAAGCATCCTCTTAAAAGAGATATAGATTTAGTAAAAGCTGCACAATTACATTCGGATTATATGGTTAAAAAAAGTTCATTAAACCATAACCAAGTAGGAACAGACTTTCCTAAACCGAAAGACCGTATTTTACACTTTAATAAAAGCTTTATTAGTTTTGGAGAAAATGTTTTATATAGTAAACCTGTACTGGACTTGCAACAAAAAACTGGACAAAAAGAAGAGAGATTATGCTGCTAATTTTTGATTGTTCATTTCTGTTTCAAATTCTTCAATAGATTTTAAGCCTAAAGCCGTGTGTAATCTTTTTCTATTATACCAAGTTTCAAT
>NZ_JBSHNT010000158.1:0-227279 GCF_053601615.1 Pontimicrobium sp. MEBiC06410 | reverse complement strand
CGTAGACTACACGGTATGTAACGATTTAACAGGCGATGGACCAACACCAGACGATGTTTGTGATACCGCAACGGTAACCATAACCGTAGACATGGGACCAGATGCCGACATGGATGGCATCCCAGATGTAGTAGACCAAGATGACGATAACGATGGGATTCTAGACGTAGCCGAAGGCCCAGGCGATCCAAGTGCCGATGACGATAACGATGGCGTACCAAACTATTTAGACGACGACCCAGCCGATCCATTAGTAGGAGACGTCAACGGAACTGTAGAACCAGCGTACGATAATGATGGCGATGGCGTAAGTAATCACTTAGACCTAGACGCCGACAACGATGGCATCTATGACACTGTAGAAACAGGAACAACAGATACAGATGGAGATGGTATTGCAGATGGAACAATTAATCCAATCACAGGAATCCCAAGTGGTGCAGGAACAGGTGTAGCCAATCCAATTGATACAGATGGTAATGTTGGAGAAAATTTACCCGATTTTTTAGATTCGGATTCAGATGATGATGGATGTAGTGATGCTAATGAAGCTTATAATGATGCTAATGCCGATGGTGGTGATGGCGGACAGTATGGAACAGATCCTGCTCCAGTAAATCCTAACGGTACAGTAGTTGCCGCAACTTATGGAGATGCTTCAACTATAGCAGATTCAGATGCTAATGGTGTTGCAGATTATGTAGAAGGTTCTGCAGGAACGCCGCTTCCTGATCCAGATGGAGATGGAGGAGCAAATGCTTGTGATGAAGATGATGATAATGATGGTAATCCAGATGTAACGGATCCAAATCCACAAACACCAACAGCTGAAGATGATAATGCTACAGCTATAATAGGCGTTCCAGAAACAATAGATATTTTAGGAAATGACGATTACTTACCAGATAACACAATGACAGCAGGAAGTGATATTTATATTACTAATGCAGGAACAGGTTCAGGAGTAGGTATTATAACTTTCGATGAAAATACAGGAGAATTGATTTACATAGCTGCAGGAAGTGAAAGTGGAATGACAGTTACAGTAGACTATACAGTTTGTAATGACCTTACAGGAGATGGCCCAAGTCCAGATGATATCTGTGATACAGCAACAGTAACTATTGATGTAAGTACAGGACCAGATGCAGATATGGATGGTATTCCAGATGTAGTAGATCAAGATGACGATAACGATGGCATTTTAGACGTAGCCGAAGGCCCAGGAGATCCAAGTGCAGATGATGATAATGATGGTGTACCAAACTATTTAGATGACGATCCAATGGATCCACTGATAGGAGATGTTAATGGAACTGTGGAAGTAGCATACGATAATGACGGTGATGGAATAAGTAATCATTTAGATTTAGATGCTGATAACGATGGAATTTATGACGTCTTAGAAACTGGTGGTGTTGATAATGATAATGATGGTATTGCAGATGGACCAATAGACCCAGTAACTGGTATTCCAGCTACAGCCGGAACAGGAGTAGGAACTCCAATAGATACCGATGGTAACGTAGGAGAAAACCTTCCAGATTTCTTAGATTTAGATTCTGATGATGATGGATGTTCTGATGCCAATGAAGCCTATAATAATTCTAATGCCGATGGAGGAGATGGCGGTTCTTATGGAACAGGTGAACCTCAATTAGCTGTTGACTCTAATGGTTTAGTCATTGGAGCAGATTATACAACTGGAACTAATACAGATGTTACTACAGCAGGAGTAGATATCGATGGAGATGGGGTAATAGGAGGATGTGATGATGATGATGATGGAGATGGAGAACTAGACATTACAGATCCAGATCCAAACGATCCTTGTATTTATGACCCAGCGAATCAAGATATCACAATGGTCGAAGCTTCATGGAATGCATTAGATTGTGATAATGATGGTTTAACAAATGGAGAAGAAACAACAGGAGTAGATGACCCAGCTACAACTAGTAATCCAAATGGTAATACTACAGACCCATTAGATCCAGATACCGATGGTGATGGTGTAAATGATGGACAAGAAGCAGACGATATGACAGATCCAAATAATCCTTGTGATTATGATCCGGTAAATCAAGACCTTACGATGGTCGAAGCTTCATGGAATACTGCTGATTGTGATGGAGATGGTGTACAAAATGGACAAGAGGTTATAGATATGACAGATCCAAACAACCCTTGTGATTATCAAGCTTCAAGTCAAGATTTAAGTACAGTTACTCAAGAATGGTTAGATGCAGATTGTGATAATGATGGTTTAACAAATGGAGAAGAAACAACAGGAGTAGATGATCCAGATACAACAGCAGATCCAAATGGTAATACAACAGATCCACAAGATGAAGATACCGATGGAGATGGCGTAACCGATGGACAAGAAGCGCTTGATATGACAGATCCTAATGATGTTTGTGATTATGATGTAACTAATCAAGACATTACAACAGTTGAGGATACTTGGAATGATGCAGATTGTGATAATGATGGTTTAACAAATGAAGAAGAAGTAACAGGAATAGATGATCCAAATACAACAGCAGATCCAAATGGTAATACAACAGATCCTCTAGATATAGATACAGATGGAGATGGTGTAACCGATGGGCAAGAAGCGATAGATATGACAGATCCTAATGATTCATGTGATTTAGAGTTAACGAGTCAAACAGAGACACCAGATTCCGAATGGAATAATATCGATTGTGATAATGATGGACTAACAAATGGGGAAGAAACAACAGGAATAGATGACCCAGATACAACAGCAGATCCAAACGGAACGACCACAGATCCATTAGATGAAGATACCGATGGAGATGGAGTAAACGATGGTCAAGAAACAATAGACATGACAGATCCTAATGATGTTTGTGATTACGATGATGCAAATCAAGATATAACAATGGTAGAAGCTAATTGGGATGCTGCAGATTGTGATGGAGATGGCGTGTTAAACGGACAAGAAGTATTAGACATGACAGATCCATTAGATACTTGTGATTACGATGTCGCTAACCAAGATATTACTAACGTCTCTACAGAATGGGAAGCAGCAGATTGTGATGGAGATGGTGTGCCAAATGGGCAAGAGATTGATGACATGACAGATCCTTTAGATCCATGTAGTTTTAACCCTAATAGCCAAGATGGTTCAATGACAACTAGCGAATATGATATGTTAGATTGTGATGGAGACGGTGTAACTAATGGAGATGAAATAGCAGATGGGACAGATCCATTAGACCCGTGTAGTTATGAAATGCAGAGTCAAGATGTTGTTATTGTAACACCAGAATGGGAAGCAATAGATTGTGATGGAGATGGTGTAATTAATGGAACAGAACTTAATGATGGTACAGATCCACAGGATGCATGTGATTTTGTTCCAGCAAATCAGACAGAGCCAGTTTCAGGAGCATTTGGAGCCCTAGATTGTGATGGTGATGGCGTAACTAATGAGCAAGAGACTATTGATGGAACAGATCCATTAGACTTATGTAGTTTTGATATCACAAGTCAAACAGAAACACCTTCAGAAGAATGGAACACTTCAGATTGTGATGGAGATAGTGTTACTAATGAACAAGAAATTGATGATGAAACAGATCCAATAGAACCATGTGATTTCGACTTCATGAGTCAAGATTTATCAGATGTATCAGATGAATGGTTAGCATTAGATTGCGACGGAGACGGTTTTGAAAATGGAGAGGAGCTAGGAGATGAAAATGATAACAATATCCCAGATTACATAGAAGTAAATAATGGAGATCCAGATGCCCCAGATGGTATTAATATTTTTGATATCCTAACACCAAATGGAGATGGTTTAAACGACGTATTTGTTATACAAGGTATAGAGCAATATCCTAATAACTCAGTAAAAATATACAACCGTTGGGGTGTAAAAGTTTACGATGTTGATGGCTATGGACAGAATGGAAATTATTTCAGAGGAATTTCAGAAGGTCGTGTAACAATTAAGAAAGAAGATAAATTACCAGTAGGAACATATTACTATGCATTAGAGTATGTGAATAGTTCTGGAAATACAGTTACAAAAGCAGGTCCATTATATATTAATAGAAGATAAATCATAATTAAATACCTAGCAGATTTTATCTGCTAGGTTTAATACTCGCACTTATGAAAAACAAATTCTTAACAATACTAATCATAACACTACTAGCTTTTTGCTCTACATTTAGTTATGGTCAACAAGATGCTCAGTACACACAATACATGTATAATACATTAAGTATAAACCCAGCTTATGCTGGTTCAAGAGATGTTTTAAGCTTTGTTGGTTTATATCGAACGCAATGGGTTGGTTTAGATGGAGCACCAGATACATTTACTGCCTCTTTACATTCTCCATTAGGAGAAAAAGTAGGACTAGGTTTAAACATAACCAATGATGAAATTTTTATTACTCAAGAAACCTATGTAGATATAGCGTTTAGTTATACTTTAAATCTTTCAGATGAAAGAAAACTAGCTTTAGGGTTAAAGGCTGGAGGTCATTTTTTAAATATAGATACTAATAGGTTAAATACAGGAGCATTTAACCCTGGAGATGCAGAAGCAGAAATAAATATAGATAATAAATTTTCACCTCAATTTGGAGTAGGTATTTATTATTATACAAGTAAATGGTATTTAGGTTTGAGTATTCCTAATATGTTAGAAACAAAACATTTTGATTTAAATGCAGCCAATAATAATTCGTTTGCAACTGCAAAAGAACGTATAAACCTTTATTTAATGGCGGGTAAAACATTCGATTTAAACGATGATCTAAAATTTAAACCAGCAGGATTATTAAAAGCAGTAGATGGTTCCCCATTACAAGTAGATCTTTCAGCAAACTTTTTAATAAAAGAAAAATTAACACTAGGAGCCGCTTATAGGTGGAGTGCAGCATTTAGTGGTATGGTAGGTTTTCAATTGTCTGATAAGTTAATGCTAGGATTTGCTTACGATAGAGAAACAACAGAATTAAGACAATATAACGATGGTTCATTCGAATTCTTTTTACGCTTCGAATTTTTGAAACGTAATAATCGTATGATTTCACCAAGATTCTTTTAACCAACTTAAAATTACTTAAAACATGAGACAACATATATATATCATAATAGCTTTAGTGCTCCTAAGTAGTTCACAAGTGTGGGCGCAAGAGAAAATTGTAAATAAAGGAGATAAAGAATTTGAACAATTTGCCTATATAGATGCTAGAGAGGCTTATTTAAAAGTTGCAGAAGAAGGGTATCAATCTGAAGACTTATTGAAAAAATTAGCAGATTCCTATTATTTTACTGCAGATTATAAACAAGCAGCTAAATGGTATGGCGTATTGTACGATTCGGGAAACAGAGACGCAGATTATTTATATAAATATGCTTTGTCTCTTAAAAGCGATAAATCTTATGTAGCTTCCGATTTAATCATGGAAGAGTTTTTAACAGTAAAAGGAGAAGATTATCGTGCCAAATTATTTTTAAACGAACGCAATTATTTAGAAGAAATAGAGGAACAGTCTGGACGATTTGAACTCTCTAATATTGGATTTAATTCTAAGCTTTCAGATTTTGCGCCAGCTTTTTATCAAGGACGCTTAGTTTTTGCTTCAAATAGAACAAAACGATCAGCCATAAAAAGAATACATGATTGGAATGAACAGCCATTTTTAGATATTTATGGTATTTCTATTAGTGATGATGACTCTAAAAGAGGTGCACAAAAGTTTAGTAAAAAGATTAACTCAAAGTATCATGAATCTACAGCTGTTTTTACTAAAGATGGTATGACCATGTATTTTACAAGAAACAATTATACCAATAAAGATTATAGAGAAGATGAAGAAGGTATTAACCGTTTAAAATTGTATAGAGCTAAAAGAACAGAAGATGGAAGTGGTTGGGAGGTAGAAGAGTTACCTTTTAATAGTAATGAATACTCAGTAGCACATCCTGCATTAAGTAAGGATGAAAAAACGTTATATTTTGCTAGTGATATGCCAGGAGGAAGAGGCCTATCAGATTTATATAAAATAGCAATAGAAGGGGAAGGTTTTGGTAATGTAGTAAGTTTAGGAGATACTATAAATACCGAGGGGAGAGAAACCTTCCCTTTTATAAGTGAAGATAATAAATTATATTTTGCATCTAATGGGCACATAGGATTAGGAGGATTAGATATGTTTGTTGTAAACATAAATGGACCAAATAATTATGGAGAAGTCTTTAATTTAGGGAGACCAATAAATAGCCCTCAAGATGATTTTACATTTATTATTAAAAAAAACGGACTAGGTTATTTTGCTTCTAATAGAGATGGAGGGGTTGGTGATGATGATATTTATAGCTTTAAAAGTATAAAACCTTTAATAACAACAAGACAATGTAAGCAAAACATGATTGGAATTATTAAAGATGATAGAAGCGAAGACCCAATAGCAAATGCAAAGGTTTATTTATTAAATACAGATGGTAAAGTTATAGCTGAAAAAATATCTGAGTACGATGGCTCTTTTGAGTTTAAAGACTTATCTTGTAGTACACAATATGCAGTACGCTCAAAAAAGAAAGGTTATACTACAACAGAGAAGCCTTTTGCAACAGGAAAAACAAAAGGGACAGTTGAACGTACCTTGTATATGAAAGAAGGAAATGATTTAGGAGAAACATCTGCTGCTCTTGGAGCGGATTTAGTTAAAATATTAGGGTTAAATAGTATTTATTTTGATCTAGATAAAGATTATATTCGTGCCGATGCAGAAATAGAATTACGAAAAGTTATTGCTGTAATGAAATTGTATCCAAAAATAAAGATAGATGTTAGATCGCATACAGATAGTCGTGCAAAAGATAATTATAATATAGATTTATCTGAAAGAAGAGCGAAGTCTACAATAGATTATATAGTAAAAATTGGTGGAATAGAGCGTTCAAGGCTAACAGGAAAAGGATATGGAGAAACACAATTATTAAATAGATGTAGTAATGGAGTTCCTTGTGCAGAGTACGAACATCAATTAAACAGAAGAAGCGAATTTATTATAGTTGCTAATTAATATTCATATTTCGGGAGAAAATATTTTATATTTTTTTAATAGCAACTAAGGAAGTGCCCTCTATTTGAGGGCATTTCTACTTCTATATAATTATAGAAAGGCTGTATGCTTAAAAATAAATTAAAACAGATAAAAACAATAAGCTATTTTGTAAATTTGTGAGAAGTGAATTTAAGAAATGATAGAAGAAAACGTAATACTCGTTAACGAAAAAGATGAAAAAATAGGGTTAATGCCCAAAATGGAAGCTCATGAAAAAGCAGTATTACATCGCGCTTTTTCGGTTTTTGTTTTTAATAATAAAAATGAATTAATGCTGCAACAAAGAGCATTAAGTAAATACCATTCGCCAGGGCTTTGGACAAATACCTGTTGTAGTCATCAACGAGATGGAGAAAGTAATTTAGAGGCAGGAAAAAGACGTCTACAAGAAGAGATGGGGTTTGTTGCCGAGTTAGAAGAAAAAACATCTTTTATATATAAAGCTCCTTTTGATAATGGATTAACAGAACATGAATTAGATCATATTATGGTAGGTCATTACAATGGTATTCCTGAGATTAATAAGGAAGAAGTAGAATCTTGGAAATGGATGCCTTTAGAAGATGTAAAAACAGATATAGCAGAAAACCCAGAAGTATATACAGCCTGGTTTAAAATTATTTTCGATAAGTTTTACGAATTTATAAATATAACGGATGAGAGTAACTGTTAATAGAAAAGCACATTTTAATGCAGCTCATAGACTGTATAGAAAGGATTGGTCTTTTGAGAAAAATGATGCCATTTTTGGGAAATGTAATAACCCAAATTATCATGGACATAATTATGAACTTATAGCAAGTGTTACAGGAGAAATAAACCCAGAGACAGGTTATGTTATAGATGTTAAAATATTAAAAGACATTATCAAATCTGAAGTAGAAGATGCTTTTGACCATAAAAACTTAAATTTAGATGTTCCTGAGTTTAAAGATTTAAATCCTACTGCAGAAAATATAGTTGTAGTTATTTACAATAAAATTAAAGCTAAACTAGACACCAAATTAGATTTGCAAGTAACCCTTTACGAAACACCTAGAAACTTCGTGAGTTATTCTGGCAATTAATAGATACCCAATATGTTATACCCAATACTATTTACGCCTATTTTAAAAGATAAAATATGGGGAGGGCAAAAGTTAAAAATCGAACTAAATAAAACAACGAATCTTAATAATGTAGGAGAGAGTTGGGAAATTAGCGATGTAGAAGGCGATACTTCTATAGTTAAAAATGGCACTTTAAAAGGGCAAAGTTTAAAACAACTATTAGAAACCCATAAAAGTGATTTAATTGGAAAGAAAAACTATGAGGTTTTTGGGAATAAGTTTCCTCTATTAATCAAGTTTATAGACGCTAAATCACACTTGTCTATTCAATTACATCCTAATGATGAATTAGCAGCAAAACGCCATAACTCTTTTGGGAAAACAGAAATGTGGTATGTTATGCAAGCCGATGAGAATTCTAATTTAATAGTTGGCTTTAATCAAAAAGTAACTTCAGAAAGTTATTTAAAACATTTAGAAGAAAAGACTTTACCAGAAATTTTAAATTTCGATGAGGTTTCTAAAGGAGATACTTATTTTATAGAAGTTGGTCGTGTACATGCTATAGGTGCTGGTGTTATGTTGGCAGAAATACAGCAAACTAGCGATATAACCTATCGTGTTTACGATTGGGATAGAGTGGACGATAAAGGGAATAGTAGAGAATTACATAACGATTTAGCTATTGATGCTATAGACTTTGAAATGGAAGATAATTTTAGAATAAATTATTCTAAAACAGAAAACATTTCTAACAAAATGGTAAGCTGTCCTTACTTTACAACAAATTACCTTCCTGTTACTAATGAGACACTTAATAAAACTAACACCTTTGATTCTTTTATAATATATATGTGTGTTGAGGGAGAAGTAATTGTAAAAACAAAAAACCATTCTGAAATACTAAAGAAAGGAGAAACCTTGTTATTACCAGCAAGTATTAAAACATTTGAAATTACAGCAAAAAAAGCAGAACTATTAGAAGTTTATGTGTAATTTTGCAAACAATAAAAAATAAATATTATGGCAAATAAAAGAGACCTTAAAAAAGACATTAATTATGTTTTAGGTGACATTATTGAAGCAGTTTACGTTTGGGAATATTCAAACACAGGAAAGGATACAAAAGAGAGCGAAGCAATAATTGACGAAGCTATTGAAACTTTTGATGAATTAATTGCTAAAGTAAATGCAAAAGATGTAGAGAATAAAAAGTCTCATTTTAAGGCAATTAAGGATGAGCTAGAGTCTAAAGGTCGCGCCCTTATTGAGAAAATTAACAAATTAGGTTAATTTTTTTTAAAAAAAGTTTGCAGATATTAATATCAATATTATATTTGCACTCGCTTTGCCGATGTAGCTCAGCTGGCTAGAGCAGCTGATTTGTAATCAGCAGGTCGTGGGTTCGAGTCCCTCCATCGGCTCAAAGTTTAAAACCACTCTTTTTAGAGTGGTTTTTTGTTTTTTAAATTGGTGTTAATATATTAATGAAGAGTCATTTTTTACTATTGTTTTAAAAGAGAATTGGCTGAACCATTATAAAAGATAATAAGTTTTGACTGCTCTCAACCTGAGATAGATTATACTACAGTGTATTTTAATTTAAACAAAAACCTTAATAAGAAAGTTACTCACATAAAGAGTGTCTTACAATAGTTAACTAAGTTAAAAATTAAAGTCACTCACAAAAGAGAATCCTACGCACAGAGCAAGGTTTCTCACGAAAGAGTATCTTACCTTATTAAGGTTTTTAAATGTACTATTTTTTATTTAAATTAAATAATTAATAGCATCATTAATTCCAGAACTTCCTAAAGCTATTTTAACATCAACAGGTTTAGATTCATAATTAATAGTATCTATTGTTATTTGTAATTTTAATCTAATCGGAACAAAAGGTTTAGCATGTCTAGAATATTTATAAGAATTTCGTCTGTAAACACTACCCGATGGTACAAAATCTTTATATAAATTTGAATGCGGTCTAAAATAATGAATAGGTTTTAAATCTAATTCCATCGTATTGGATGTTACATCGTACTCCGATTTTCTATTCCATAAAGCCGCATCTTCTGGTTTCTCTTTATAATACCCTGCTGGCTTTTTATAGCCGCTACTTAACTTCTTTCTTTGCTTATAGCGTTCAACTATAATTTTAGGTTTATGTTTTTCTATATCAATAGTACCTACTAATGACACTTCTAATGTTTTATGTAAAACACTTCTACTCAAAACATTATTATATCCATTAATTACAGCTGCTGTACTTCCTGCTTGAGCTTCTATAATTTTATGTGCGGCTTCGCTATGTGTTCCACTATTTGCCTTATAAAAATGATAAAAACTACCTTTATAATCTGCTGATGGTTTTATATTAATTCCAAAATTAAATTCATTTAAATGCGCATAACTATCTATAAGCTCTGCAAACTGTGCCTCTGTAGGATAATCTCCTGTTTCAAAATAGGTCTTTAATATATCACGTGTTTGTTTCATTATTTTATAACTTTTATCACTCTAATATAAACTGTCTTTTCTAATATATTTTTTATAATATTCTACCTCATTAAAAGGAATTAGAGAGTAATAGACTGAAATTTGTTTTTCATAAAATTTTACATGATAGTAATCCCAATGAATATTTCCTTCTCTATCTAATCTCGCATATTGCTTCTTCTGCTTTTTTGTAAGTCCATAATCTACAATAAAACGCTCTGTAATGGCTTTATTGTTCGTTAATGAATCATTGTATGTATATTCATTATATTGTAAAAGGTCTTGATGTGGAATATCTCCTTTAAATCCATACAAGGTTAATGAGTCTTTTTTTAGATGCCTAGAATTACCATGTTCTTTTTCTAATTTAGCTTTAGTGCATAATATTAAATCTTGGTAGCTTTTGAAATCTATAGAATCCTTCATTTTTACACCAAAAAGCGTTTCTATAGTTTCATCATAATAAAAATATTTCCGTACCATTTGAGAAAACACATACTTATCGGCTTCGCTTTTTATTTTCATTTGAGAGTCAAAAGGTTCATAGAAATTATAATAGCTGATATCATGTAAACCTGTTTCTTTATCTTCTCTAAGAAAAAATAGTTTTTCTTTTAAATCATCTTCTGATACTCCTCCAAAAAGACGATCTCCAAATATTTTTGAAAAATGAGAGTCTTCATAAGGTATTTTAACTTCTATGGCTCCTCTTTTTTTTTCTAAGTCTCTGCAGTATTCTTTTGTATAAAACATTGAGTCTTTTAAAAACAAGGATGTATCACAATACTCAGGAATTTTGTCTCTTATTAATTGCTGCTTGTTTTCCTGTGTTTTACAATTAAAAAAAACTAAAGCACTAATAATGATTATAATTAAGTTAAATAATTTTCTATACATCTTTTAGTTTTTTGCATTTAAAATACGTAACACATCTGTTTTAGCTTTATTAATTAAAAACAGTTTATACTCAGCTTCTTTATCTCCCTTAGGTTTTCTCAACGCTGTTAATTTTGGAGATGAAAAATCTGTTAATTGCCACTCATAATAGGGTTTTGGTTCTCGTTTTCCAATAGAAGCTGCATCATTGACTACAATACTATAAGCTTCTTCCTCTTTGTTCCTTATTTGTCCCTTACTACCCGGAAACATAAAGGTTTTAAAAAGATCTCCTAATAGCCCTGAAAGGACTTGTCCATTATTTTCTTTAAATAGTTTCTCTTTTAATTTTTCATTATCATTAAATATCTTGTCTCCTAATGGCTCTGGTTCTAGCCTAAACCCAAGTGTTTTTTTTGTAAAATCAGCATCAGAGTTAAAAGTATTAGCCGCTACATCTAATAATTGTTCTTGGCCAAAAATATTTAACGATTTTTTTTCTAATTTATTAAATGCGTTTAAAGGAAAATTGTTTAACATTCCTCCATCTACCCACAAGCCCTTATACTCATTATTATATTCTTGCATTTCTTGTTTGTTTACAGTTGCAGTCACAAAAATTGGTTTAAGAAGCAATGGTAAGTTCATTTTGTGCATAACTATCTATAAGTTCTGCAAACTGTGCCTCTGTAGGATAATCTCCTGTTTCAAAATAGGTCTCTAATATATCGCGTGTTTGTTTCATTAGTACTTTTTAAATTGTCTTTTATAAGCTTCAACACTGTCAAGAAGAACTGAAAAAGGAACTCTTCCTCTATTTTTTCTTATAACATCTATTTTTTCTTTTAATTCAATACTGAACTCTTCATATTGATTTAACGTAGAGTTCTCCCATGAAGACAATTCTTTAATATTTTGTAGCGTATATGTAGAGTCTCTTTGTAAAATATAATTTGGAACATTACTAGAAAAACTAACATAAATAGCCATATCTCTTAACCTATATATTTTTTCTCCTTTATTAAATGCTTTATCTTTATCAGAAGATTCTCTATTTAAAGTCATTGTATAACAATTAGAATCAGTTGTTGATGTAAATGGGGTACAATAGGACCTAATATCATCTTTAAATAGCACCTCTCTTTTATCTATCTCATGATAATTTTTAGGTCTCTTCATTAAAGAGTCTGGAATATTATATACTAACCCTTCAAAATATTGTTTTAAAATTTCATAATTTCCTTTTTTTACATATGGTAATTTCAATTTGTCTAAGTAAGTATCTTCCGTAAATATTTTATATATTTCTTTTTCAATAATATGCTCCTCTTTATTTATAGAATCCCAACTCGGAACTCGCTTTTGAGATATATAGCCAACTAGCATATTCAAGCTGTCATTTTCATTGTTTCTTAAATAGAAATGGCGTTTTGTATTCCAGCTGTTACTTATACCCTCTGCTGTATTCCACTTTATAATTAATGGTTTATAATGACTATAGTTTTTAAAGGATATAGGAGTAGAACCTAAATTTAGTTCATATTTGTGATAATCTAAAAAATAAATACAATCCTCACATCTTTCTAAGGAAATGGGTATAATATTTTTCTCTTGTATGGTTTTACATGAACTTATTATTAATAAAAATATTATGCTAAAAAATACGTTTTGATGTTTCATTATATGCTTCTTCTATTCTTCCTTCTTTAACTATTTCCTTATTAACACTTCTCTTATTTCCTTTTCCAAAAGCAAATCCTTGTCGCAAAGGAGAAAAATCAACAACACTTAATCCTTCTGAATTAATGTATATTGTTCTTTTTTGCTCCTTGTCATTCCTGATTTGTCCTTGACTTCCTGAATACATAAATGTGCCCAATAAATCTAACATATAGGGAAATACGTTAAAATAATCAGTCTTATTAAAAATCTCATTTTCATCGACTTTTTTTGTTTCTGAAAAATCTACTAATCTAAAACCTATGACCTTATCATTAATATCTAAATCAGAGGCAACATCATTGGCTGCAACACCCCAGCCTATATGATTAACATCTGTTAAAAAATTAAATCCTCCTGTAGCTCCGTTATAACTAAAATTCTCAAAGCGATTAAATGCATGTACAGGATAATTATTAAGCATACCTCCATCTACCCACAAACCTTTATACTTTAAATTATACTCGCTATCTTTATTCCCTCTATATTTATGGACGGCGAGGTCTACATATATTGGTTTGAATATGAGAGGTAGATTCATGGAAAGACAAACTGCATCTATGACAGGGAAACTAGGGGTTGTATGAACAGAAAAATATCTAGGAACATGCTGTGATACATTTGTTCCTGTGATTACTAAATCGCAACCAAAATAATTAAAAAAATCTTCAAAAGTTATGTCCATTCCATTCGTTTTGACACTTTTTTTGATAGCATTATTAGAAACACTTTTAAGTCTTTCTTTTACTCTCTTCTCTAAAATCTTCTTAAAATATTTACGTACTGCAATTCCTGAAAAAGCACCTCTATAAGCCATTAAACTATGTAAATACACATCAGCATCTGTACCATTGCTGGATGGAGATGTTGGTGTTCCAAATATCTTTTTTATAATAAAAAGCTTAGCCGTTTCCCCTCTTATAGCAAATGATTCTATTAATTCGGCTGCAAAACTTAACCATGAAGGCTTTTCTTTTATATAATTTAATTCTCTTTTATCTTTTTTTACTATTCTATACTTATTTAATACATTTAAATGCATAGTTTCAAAAAATGTTTCAAATATTCCTACACGCTGTTTTTTAGGAACTCTTTTTAATGTTACTGGCGGAGGAAAATAATCTTTCTCATATTTAAAACCGAGTTCCACTTCTTCCGAAGAATATCGTTTCAATTCATTAGCTATATCTGAAGCAGTCATACCCATAGCTAATAAAAAAGCTGTTATAGCACCTGCTGAAGCTCCAGAAATGCCTTTTATTTTTCGATTGGTAGGAACTGGATGATTTACATAATCTATTAAAGGAGATATTTGTAATTTTTCTTCTAGTGCTTTTATTACACCTAAATATGCTGCTCCTTTACCTCCTCCTCCTTCAAAACATAAATATTCTATATTCTTTGAATTTATATTTTTACCCTGATTAGGGCTTTTAGCATCTATCATAAATT
The DNA here is from genome assembly GCF_053601615.1 of Pontimicrobium sp. MEBiC06410. Lineage (NCBI taxonomy): Bacteria > Pseudomonadati > Bacteroidota > Flavobacteriia > Flavobacteriales > Flavobacteriaceae > Pontimicrobium > Pontimicrobium sp. MEBiC06410. Next base: position 212,561 of record NZ_JBSHNT010000158.1, on the reverse strand, counting down.
ATGATTTAAGAAACTTTAAATTTACCAACACCTCCCTCTGGGCTTCCGCTTAACGTACTACCGCCTGTGCCATCCCCTTCGTATTCTGTACATTCACAAGGTAAACCATCACCATCTATAGCACCAGAGTTTTTTTGTAATACATTTAGGGACGTTGGTACTCTTGTTTCCCAAGGCTCTCCAACTGGTGTTGGGTCTTGCTCTATTAATTCATCTACAATGGAAACGTATAATGGGTCTTCTGGTAATGGTACTTCACCGCCATTCCAAACTTTTCCAGTTTCTAAATAATACATTATGGCAGTTTCATAATTTGGTTTTATTGGTACAACAACACGTGCCATTCCTGCTTGTAAAAAGCCTCTGAATACTGGGTCGTTATCATCTAACTTGTAAATTTCTTTCCAACTACATTGCTTACCCCAAAAATAAGGATAGAATAAATATGACATAATATCCCAATCGAAGGCTTGCTCAAAGAATTTAGCCTTTTGTGAATAACAAGCAAGTGCTTCACCTGCTTGCATGTTTGGCATGTCTTCTGCTGTATCACAAACATTTAGCTCATTATAATGGCTATTCCCAACTTCTACTTCTAACCATTTTAAACAGTTCTTTTTTAGTTCTTGTTCCTCAATATTTCTATTGTAAAGCGGATTGTTTCCTTGTATTTGTATGCCTAAAGACGATTGAGCTTTAGCTTCTGCTATTGCATTATCATAAGCTGCTTTTTTCTCTTTATAAGCATTAATTATTTTATTGAAAGTCTCAATTTGCCAAGTGGTAAATGTTTCTGGTTTTCGAACACAATATACAGTTACATTAAGATTCATAGTAAACATCTTAACTGTTGTAAATGAAAAAGGTACAGTACCTTCTGTTATTGCTGTAAAATCATATAGAGAATTCCATGCGCTACCGCTACCGCCATCCCATGCTACTTTTGTTACTGAGCCTAAAGATACTTTAAGTTGCCAACCTCCTTTTCCTAGGCCTTGTACTATTGCATGACCATGTAATGCAGTATAACCTTCAGGAATAGTTAAATCATTATTAGATTGTGAGTAAGATGCTTCGTGATCGTTAGTTTCACTATATGATTTAGCTATAGACTTAGATAATGGAGGTGGTGCTGAAGCTGTTGACTCGTAATTAGCAAGCCAAGTAGCGTAATTAGTTGTCGTTAAAGCAGAATGATTAGGCAATCCGTTTTCTCTAGGGTCTAATGGCTCTTCAATATCTGCACCAACTTCTCCATTTGCCATTGCCCATAAATGAAATTTAGCAGGCTCTGGTATCATAAACTCAAAGGTTAAACGCTTACCATAATTAACAATTTGGTTCTTATATATTTTATCTACCCAACGGTATAAGCCAGTGGCATGCCCGTTTGTATTATTCGTATTATCTAGACCATGTAAGTTATTTTCTTCAAACTCTTCTATAACCTTATTAACACGTTCTTCTCTTACTCTATTAGTTACTCTATCTAAAGCACGACTACTTACTTCTTTTGCATAATTAACGGCTTGAGAATTTGCTTCGGTAGAAGAAGTTGCTGTTGCAAAACCAGCATCTGAAGTTAGCCTTACAGGACCATATTTTGCAGATACAGTAACACCAATATCAAAAGCAGAATCTTGCTGAATAACTTGAGCACTTTCTTGTTCCATTTCGTAACGGTCTGTTGTCGTTGTATCTCTAAGTTTTTCTGTAGTTGTTTCTGTCTCAAAAGTCGTGGTTGTTTCTTGTCGGCGTAAACGTCTAGTAGATCGCTCTTTATATTCGCCTTGCATGATGTTCTCTATATGAGAGACTTCTCCAGCAGAATAACAACACACTTCTTGCTCTACTCTCATATAATCTGAAATCCCCAAATTTGTTACTCCAGAACATTTTACATCATCATTATCATCCGAACCGTTATCGTCTCCTTTACATGGATCTATTAAAATATTTCGTATTCTTAATCCACTCTGAGCAAAAGAAAAATCTAAGCTTAAAGGTTCTATTCCAGAAGATGGTGATGCATCATCAGCTTCATGAATTGTTAATAATTGTCCTGTGGTTGGCCTAAATAATTCCCACACAATCTTTGCACCTGTAAAAGTATCTGTTCTAGATATTCTAATATGATCTCCTTGTCTAACGTCTACATGTGAATTTACAGAGAGGCCATTAATATATGCAATAGCTCTTGTTTTTACCACAGAAACGAGACCGATACGCACTTTTTGTCTATGGATTCCAATGGCATACTTTATAGTATTAAAATTAGCATCTGAGTTTTGTGGAGATAAACCAATATGATAGCCTAATCGAGTAGGTAAATTATCAACTGTAAAACTTATTGAACCATAATCTAAAATACTATTTTGAGAAGCACCACCAGAATTACCAAATCCAGATGCCGTTGATTGAATATAATCTGTCTCTTCAATACTATTTACCATATCTACTAATACAGGTTTACATCCTGTAAACGGTGATGGTATATTTGGTATTTTCAATTCCAGAATACTACCACCAGCTATAACTTGTTTTTTTGTTAATGAGATAATAGAAGACAATTCTTGATTAAGTTTTCTAGCATCTTCTTCAATAACATTAATTGCGATAATAGGGTCTTGTAATTTGGACAAATCTAAAGCTCTAACAACATCTAGAGTGGTTTCTGAAACGTACTTACCTAATTCTCTTAACCCCAGCAAATTATCTGTTACAGCCGTAATATCTTCAATAGAAACACTTGAAACAGAAACAAATTCACCATCTGTAGGTGGGTTAATTACCGTACTCTTAATGTCTTCATATTTTACATTGTTAATGTTTTTTACATGAAGTTTATTTACTTCTTGTAGTTCTTTTATAGCAACTTCATATTGATTTAAAGTTTCTTTAATTGTCTCACTATCTATTGTAGTATAATTTCCTTGTTTTGGAATTGTAGAATCACTAACTCTTTCAGGTTTCGATAAAATTGTTTTTGGTATAACAATTTTTGCCGAAGCTAATTGCCTTAATAACTCATTATTAGTAATTAATTTAGTGTCTTTATGTTTTTTAACAAAGTTATCTGCTACTAATAGCATTAGTAAGGCTTCTCGTATATAACCAGATGTATTCTCTATAGCGTAATAAAATAAGTTATCCCAAACTATTAATAATTGCTCATCATTTAGAGGTGTTGCAGTAACTTTTATAGTCTTTACATCGAGAGTATTTCTATTTCTAAATAACCAATCTGAAAATGTAGATAAATTTGGATTTATTAGGCTTACAGCTTCTACAGAAGATAAGGGCTTAAAATCAGCAGATGTTTTTTGGTTATTATCTGTAGCTAAAGCTTTTCTTCTTGGATTGCCACTACCTACATTAACTGTTTTTGTAAATTGGCTCTTTGCTATATCTGGGTGATAAATAAATTTTACCTGTTTGCTTGCTGGTGAAGCTGATTGCGGATTACGTATAGTTACAAATTTAAAGACATTAGATTTGCCTTTTGCTCTTTTTTCCATAGGGATGTGTTGTTCTTCCATATATAAATTACTGATTAATAAGTGATGTATTTAATAACTTTATTATTGTTAATTTATTTCCATAGGTGGTAATAAATTTGTGTTAAAACTCTTATGCTTCTAAGAATTTTAAAGTTAGGATTTATACTTGGTTAAAAAAATACGTAGATCTACGTATTTTTAAATGAGCGAAGCTTTTATATTAAAAAAAATCTGATTATCCGTTTTGTATTATTATACTTGTGATGACATGCTGAACTTGCTTCAATATTACATAACCTCTAAAAACATAGATGCTTCATAGTGAGAACCTGAAATAAGTTCAGGTTGCGGTAGGCTTTATGATTGATTACGGATGTTCATTAAAAAAATAACCCTGTTGAAATTTCTTTCAACAGGGCTTTTGTATTAATAAATTTGTATTTTATTATTTTTTAGGAATACGTTTTAAAATTTCTAAAACAAAGTCCCAATATTTTTGAGCAGAAGAGATACTTGCACGCTCATCTGGAGAGTGTGCGCCTTTAATAGTTGGTCCAAAACTAATCATTTCCATGTCTGGGTAATTAGTTCCTAAAATACCACATTCTAGTCCTGCATGGCAAGCAGCGACATGTGCTTTTTCGCCATTTAATTCTTCATAAGTACTACTTAATACTTTTAGTATAGACGAGTCCATGTTTGGTGTCCATCCAGGGTAATCTCCAGAACACTCTACTTCGCATCCTGTTAACTCAAAGGTAGCACGTAATGTATTGGCTAAGTCTGTTTTTGAGCTTTCTACAGAAGATCTTGTTAAGCATCCAATTTTTATATTCCCGTCTTTAATAATTACACGGGCAATGTTGTTAGAGGTTTCTACCAAGTCTGTAATATCTGCACTCATTCTATATACGCCATTTAAGGCTGCATATAGAGCGCGAGTTACACCTTCTTGTACACCTAAATCCATAATGTTTTTAGGCGTTTCTGTTGCCTCGATAATTACTTCTAAGTCGGGCTCCATGGTTTTAAGCTCTTTTTGTATTGTATTTACAAGCGTTTGCATTTCGTTATTAAATGCAGCTTCGTGTACTGCATCTATAGCAACAATAGCTTTGCTTTCTCTAGGTATAGCATTTCTTAGGCTACCACCATCTATTTCAGAGATGCGTAAACCAAAGTTTTCGAAACCATCAAATAATAAACGATTCATTATTTTATTTGCGTTCCCTAACCCTTTATGGATGTCCATTCCAGAATGTCCGCCTTGTAAACCTTTTACAGTAATAGCATAACCTACTTTAAATTCTGGTGTTTCCTCTTCTTTATGAGTACGTGTTGCTGTTACATCTATTCCTCCTGCACAGCCTACACCTATTTCGTCATCTTCTTCTGTGTCTAGGTTTAAAAGAATACCACCATCTAGTAAACCTCCTTTTAATCCCATGGCTCCCGTCATACCAGTTTCTTCATCTATAGTAAATAGGGCTTCTATAGCTGGATGAGGAATGTCTGTACTTTCTAAAATAGCCATTATAGTTGCAACACCTAAGCCATTATCTGCACCAAGTGTAGTCCCTTTAGCTCTTACCCAATCGCCATCTACATACATTTCTATGCCTTGCGTATCGAAATCAAAATCGGTATCTGCATTTTTTTGGTGTACCATATCTAAATGCGATTGCATAACGATAGTTACTCTATCTTCCATACCAGAAGTTGCAGGTTTCTTTATAATGACATTACCAACTTCGTCTTCTATAGTTTCAAGTCCTAGTTTTGCACCAAAATCTTTCATAAATGCAATAACACGTTCTTCTTTTTTTGAAGGGCGAGGTACAGCGTTTAAATCGGCGAATTTATTCCAAAGTTGTTGTGGTTGTAATGCTCTTATTTCTGAATTCATTGTTTAATATTTAATTGAAGTACAAAAGTACGAATTGCAATTAAAAAAAGAGCCCCCTATTTTAATAGATTGAAAAAGAACTTAGTCCATACCCCTGATTGATGCGGCATCCTTTTACAGCTCATTAAAAAGCTGTAAAAGATATAGCGGAAAGCAGGTAGAATCCTTTTTAAGTTAACGAACAGATTGGGTACATAGCTTTTATATTTTTTAATTACATTTGAAGGTATGTTTAAAAATAAAAAACGAAGCCTCGCTTTATCCTTAATTCCTGCTATAATTTGTGTTAAATTATTAGCTTTTTTTCCAGAGTTTGTAGAAACGTATTATAGTGGTGCATTGTATCAATACATATCAAAAGTATTTAGGTTTACTTTAGGTTGGTTGCCATTTTCTTTTGGAGATATTGTTTATGGTTTGGGTATTATTTTTGTATTACGTTGGCTGGTTATTAATAGAAGGCGAGTATTAAAGGATTTTAAGGAGTGGCTTATAGATGTATTTGCAGCTGTAAGTGTATTATATATAGCGTTTCATATATTATGGGGGTTTAATTATTATAGATTGCCTTTACATGAGAATTTAAATTTAGAGGCTGATTATTCTACCGAGGCATTAGTTGCCGTGACTAAAAAATTAATAGCAAAATCGAATAGCATACATACCGAAATTACTAAAGATAGTGCTGTAAAAGTAAGTTTGCCATATTCTAAGCAAGAAATAGTAAACCTTGTGCCTGAAGGATATGCGCTTTTAAAAGAAAAATTTCCACACTTAAATTATAGCCCAGTAAGTATAAAATCGTCTTTATTTAGTTTACCTTTAACTTATATGGGGTTTAGTGGGTACTTAAACCCATTAACAAATGAAGCACATGTAGATGCTTTAATACCAAAGTTTAAATACCCTACAACGGCTTCTCATGAGGTAGCTCATCAATTAGGTTATGCAGCAGAGAATGAGGCAAATTTTATAGGCTGCCTAGTAACCACAAATCATAACAATATTTATTTTAGGTATTCTGGTTACACTTTTGGTTTACGTCACTGTTTGCATGAAGTTTATAGACGAAACCCAGAATTATACGAAACGTTATTAGCGACTATAAATTACGGGGTTTTGGAAAATTATAAAGAAGTAAGAGCATTTTGGGATCGTTACCAAAACCCAATGGAACCCATTTTTAAAGAAACGTATAATACATACTTACAAGCTAATAGTCAGCAAGATGGAATGAAGAGCTACAGCTATGTTGTTGCTTTATTAGTAAACTATTTTAAAGATAAAACTTTATAATTTAGGAATTTATAATGTTAAAAAAAGCATTAATTTATTTTAAATTACTGCTTATCATTATATTTAAACCTCTAATTATTTATTAACTAACGTATGATTAAAAACTATTTAATGTACATGCTTTTATTGTGTGGTTTTATACTTCACGCTCAAGAGAATGTTCCTAAAAACAATGGTGTAAAGACAAGTAATTCTAATTACACTGCATTTACTAATGCAAAAATTTATGTTTCACCAACCGAGGTTATTGAGAATGGGACTTTATTAATTAAAGATGGTAAAGTTGTTTCTACAGGGGTTAATGTTGCAATTCCTAAAAATTGCATTACTGTAGATGTTTCTGGTAAAAGTATTTATCCGTCGTTTATAGATATTTACTCTACGTTTGGTGTAACTAAACCTAGTAGAAAAACGGGAGGCTCTCGTTTGCCACAATACGATGCTAGTAGAGAAGGGTATTATTGGAATGACCACATTAGGCCAGATAAAAATGCTATAGATATGTATAGCTTTGATTCTAAAAAAGCAAAAGAGCTACAACAAGCTGGTTTTGGTGTTGTAAACACGCACATAGATGATGGTATTATTCGAGGTACAGGAGCTTTAATAGCTTTAAATACAGAAGGAACTAATGCTAACCGTATTTTGTCGCAACGTTCTGCACAGTATACAGGTACTAGTAAAAGTAATACTTCTAGACAAGCATACCCAACATCTTTAATGGGAACAATGGCTCTATTACGTCAAGTAAATTATGATGCAGATTGGTATGCAAAAGGAAATATAAAAGAAAAAGATAGAGCACTTGAAGCATTTTTAGCTAATAAAAATTTAGTGCAAATTATGGAAGCAGGAAGTAAAATTAATGCTTTACGATTTGATAAAATTGGTGATGAATTTAACACACAATATGTATTTGTAGGAGGCGGAGACGAATATGAAAACATTAAAGAGATTAAGGCTACAAATGCTAAGTTTATAATCCCTTTAAATTTTCCTGATGCCTATGATATGGAAGATCCATTTTTGGCAAGAGCAGTAAGCTTAGCAGATTTAAGAGAATGGAAACAAAGACCCTCTAACCCAAAAATATTAGCAGATAATGGCGTAACGTTTGCGTTGTCTACTTATAAATTAAAGTCTGCAAAAGAATTAATGCCTAATCTTTTAAAAGCTATAAAAGCGGGTTTAAGTAAGGAAAACGCTTTAGCAGCCTTAACAACTATTCCTGCACAAATTCTAGGAAAAAGTAATAGTATAGGAACTTTAAAAACTGGAGCTTATGCTAATTTTTTAATTACTTCTGGAGACCTTTTTGAAAAAGGAACTAAGATTCATCAAAATTGGGTAACCGGTGTTAAAAATGAATTTTCTCCAATGCACGTAAAAGACATTAGAGGAGATTATACTTTTAAATTAGGTAATAATAATTACGATTTGTCCATTTCTGGTACAACCGAAAAACTAAAAGCAAAAGTAACAAGCGATAGTATAGCATTAGGAACCAAAATAAGCTTTAAGGAAGATTGGATGAATTTAACATTTTCATCATTAGATACAACAAAACAAGAGTTTATAAGACTAGTGTCTAATATTACAGAAACCAATAACTTTAATGGAAAAGCCTATTTCCCTAATGGCAACGAAATGGCATTTTATGCTAAAAAGAAAGCTAAAGAAGAGAAGGAGAAGGACGATAAAAAGAAAAATGGAGAATCTAAAAAAGGAACCGATAAAGCTACAGATACTGAAAAAGAGTTTCCTGTAACTTTCCCTAATATGGCATACGGTTTTGATGTGTTGCCAAAACAAGAAACATTATTATTTAAAAATGTAACTGTCTGGACAAATGAAAAAGAAGGGATTCTTAAAAATACAGATGTTTTAATTAAAAACGGAAAGATCTCTAAAATAGGAACTAATTTAAGTAGCTCTGGAGCTACTGTTATTGATGGAACGGGAAAACATTTAACCTCTGGTATAATAGACGAGCATGCGCATATTGCAACTTCTTCTGTTAACGAATCTGGACATAACTCTACAGCTGAGGTAACAATAGAAGATGTAATTAACCCTGAGGATATTAATATCTACCGTAATTTAGCAGGAGGTGTAACTTCTATTCAAATTTTACACGGCTCAGCAAATCCAATTGGAGGGCGCTCTGCAATAATTAAATTAAAGTGGGGAGAATCTGCCGAGAATTTACTTTACAAAAATTCACCTAAGTTTATAAAATTTGCTTTAGGAGAAAATGTAAAACAAAGTAACTGGGGAGATAATAATAGAGTTCGTTTTCCACAAACTAGAATGGGAGTAGAGCAAGTATATATAGATTACTTTCAACGAGCAAAAGAGTATGATGCATTAAAGAAAAGCGGAAAGCCTTATCGTAAAGATGCAGAATTAGAGACATTAGCAGAAATTATAAATAAAGAACGCTTTATTAGCTGTCACTCTTATGTACAAAGTGAAATTAATATGTTAATGAAAGTTGCAGAACAATTTAACTTTAACATTAATACGTTTACACATATTCTAGAAGGCTACAAAGTAGCAGATAAAATGAAGAAACATGGTGTTGGCGGTTCCACATTTAGCGATTGGTGGGCTTATAAGTATGAGGTTAATGATGCTATACCATATAATGCAGCAATTATGCATAATGCAGGAGTAACTGTAGCTATTAATAGTGATGATGCAGAAATGTCAAGACGTTTAAATCAAGAAGCTGCAAAATCTGTAAAATATGGAAACATTAGCGAAGAAGAAGCATGGAAATTTGTAACCCTTAACCCTGCAAAATTATTACACATAGATGATCGTGTAGGAAGTATTAAAACAGGTAAAGATGCAGACGTAGTATTATGGAGCGATAACCCATTATCTATTTATGCAAAAGCAGAACGCACAGTTATTGATGGAGTTACCTATTTTGACATAGATAGGGATGCTAAACTTAGAAAAGCGATTAAGCAAGAAAAAAATGAGTTAACAACATTAATGCTACAAGCTAAAAATAAAGGGTTGAAAACAAAACCTATTGAAAAGAAAGTTAAAGCACATTTTCACTGTGATACAGATTTTTAATTTACACAATAATGAAGTATCACAACTAAAACAACTATTAAAATGAATTATTTTAAATTACATATACTGGCTGTCGCTTTACTATTTTCATCAATAGTAGTAGCACAACAAACACCAGCCACAAAACAAAAACAAGGCGTATCTATAGAAGGAGCAACAGCTCATCTAGGTAACGGTCAAGTTATAGAGAATGCATTAATAATGTTCGAAAATGGTAAACTTACTTTTGTAGGGAGTGCTAATTCTCGTATAGCTAGATTAGGAAAAATAATTGATGCAAAAGGAAAGCATGTTTATCCAGGATTTATAGCGCCTAATTCTACGCTTGGTTTAGTAGAAATAGATGCAGTAAGAGCAACTCAAGATAATGATGAAGTAGGTTTAATGAATCCACATATTCGTAGCTTAATTGCATATAATACAGAATCTAAGGTTGTAGAATCTATGAGGCCTAATGGTGTGTTAATGGCTCAAATTACACCACGAGGCGGACGTATTTCGGGAACCTCTTCTATAGTGCAATTGGATGCTTGGAATTGGGAAGACGCAGCTATTAAAAAAGATGATGGAATCCATTTAAATTGGCCTAATCCTTTTTCTAGAGGACGATGGTGGTTAGGGGAGCCAGCAACGTTAAAAGCAAATAAAAATTATAAAAAGCAAGTAGAAGCATTAGCTAATTATTTTGTAGAAAGTAAAGCGTACATAACAGGAAATAAAAAACCAAAACATTTACCTTTTGAAGCCTTGCAAGGACTCATGGATGGTTCTAAAACATTATATGTACATGTAAGTAATGAGAAAGGAATAACAGATGCCATAACGTTTTCTAAAGAAAATGGTATTAAAAAAATGGTTATCGTTGGTGGGTACGAAGCTAATCTAGTAACAAATTTATTAAAGCAGAATAATATACCAGTATTATTACAACGCGTACACTCTCGACCAAATACAGATGATGGAGACTATGATGCCCCATTTAAAATGGCTAATGATTTAGTTAAAGCTGGCGTTTTAGTAGGATTAGAAAATGCAGGAGATATGGAACGTATGAATACACGTAACCTTCCTTTTTTGGCTGGAACATGTGCCGCTTATGGATTAACCAAAGAAGAAGCTTTAAGTTTAATTACCTTAAACACAGCTAAAATTTTAGGAATAGACAGTAGAGTAGGCTCTCTAGAAGTGGGTAAAGACGCCACTCTCTTTATTAGCGAAGGCGATGCTTTAGATATGCGAACAAATAAATTAACTAAAGCATATATAGAAGGTAGAGATATTAGTTTAGAATCTCACCAAACAGAATTGTATAAACGTTATTCTAATAAATATAAGAATCAATAATTAACTTATTATTGATAAAAAAAAGCGATTCCAATTGGAATCGCTTTTTTTTATCAATTTTTTTTGAAGCGTTCTACTCTGAAATGACACCATTTTCAGTTTTTTCAAAAAGACTATCGTTAGGAGCAGTTTTTAAAACTGAAATATTTACAAAATTCATTTCGTTTCGTTTTTCTCCTATTTTAAACCCTTCAGCTTTATGCCATTCTAATTTTGCAGGTAAAACAAAACCATTAACAGTTTGCCAATTAGAATATCTTATAAAATGAAATTCACTACTTTTTTCTTTAGAAAAGTAAGTTACCGTATAGCCAAGCCAAGCCATTTTGTTGGTCTCTTGGTCATAATATAGAATATATTCGTCATCTGGAGATTCGCCTATGCCTTTCTCGTAAGAAACTTTAATACCAGGGTACGATTTACCTTCGTAAACTAAAGGTTCTACATCTTGGTATGTAATACCATCATCACCTAATACAAAAGGCATGGCATAGAAATAAAACATTAAGTTATAATAAAACTTAGGGTCATTTTTAAAAGCTTTGTCTTTATGCTCATCCAACCAAGCATATTTTCCGTTATAACCTAAAGTATAATCTTTAGTTTCAATTAAAGATTTTCTACTCTTTAAAGCAGTAGTTGTTTTTTCGTTACCATCTGGTTTTTCAATTTCGAAAACTAAAGCACCTAGTTTATTCCACTTATCTATGCCTCCATGAGCATTAAAAACTTTAGTAATGTTCTCTGGGTAAACAGTAGTGCTAACATCTAAAGTCTCTTTAGCATAATCTGTAGTTGTTTCTGTTGTGTTTTCTTGTTCTACATTTTTAGTTTTTACATCCTTTTTACAAGATGCTAACGCTAAAAATAAAGTAGCGACAATAAGATAGTTTTTCATATTTAAGTTAATTTATAGCTTCCTTTATTAATAGAAACCATGTTATTTAGTTTAGAAATTATGTCGAAGATAGAATGTTTTTATTACAAAAAAAATAGAATAAACGATGTAGGTAATATTAATAATGGAAAAAGCATCTGTGTTAACAGATGCTTTTTCAACTAACCAACCAAAAATATGGTAATTATTACTCCTAATTTAAAGTAACCACACCTTAAAATAATCATCGTAAATAATTACGTTAACTATAAAGCAATCATTGTGCCAAAGTAATATTGCTATGAGGTGCGAAATCATAAATACATGTTAAAAATAAAAAAGGAAGTTTACTAAGTAATAAAACCTTGAAAAATAGAAAAAGCACCTGCTTAACAAGTGCTTTTTCATACTAACCAACCAAAAATATGGTAATTACTACTCCTAATTTAAAGTAACCACACCTTAAAATAATCATCGTAAATAATTACATTAACTATAAAGCAATCATTGTGCCAAAGTAATATTGTTATAAGGTGAGAAATCATAAATACATGTTAAAAATAAAAAAGAAGCTTATTAAGTAACAAAACCTTAAAAAATAGAAAAAGCACCTGCTTTAACAGGTGCTTTTTCATACTAACCAACCAAAAATATGATAATTACTACTCCTAGTTTAAAGTAACCACACTCTAAAATAATCAATGTATGTAATTATAAAAAGAATAAAGCAATGACTGTGCCAAAATATAATTATACGTACCTGAACTATTATAAATGCATGTTAAAAATAACATGATTTAAGTTTTGTAAATAAATAGTACAAAGAAAGCATCTGTTAACACAGATGCTTTTTTTAACTAACCAATCAAAAATATGGTAATTACTATTTTAATTTAAAGTAACCACACTCTAAAAAAAATCTTCATAAGTAATTATGTTTTTAAATATACAATCTCCGTGCCACAGTTTATTTTGAGTTAAAATTTTGGAATATGAAAATAAAAATATATCTTTATGATATCATTTTAATATCAATTTAAACTTTATCCTTATGAAAGAAGAAAAAATCATTACACCCGCAAACGGTTATCTTATGTTGTTTGTATTTTTAGCAATTGTGGTTGGAAGTATATTTGCGGCTATTGCTACAGAAGAAATAGAATATGCCTTACTTTTAATAATTGGCTTATTTATTATGCCTGGATTTTTAATGGTGCAACCAAATGGTTCTAGAGTATTACTATTATTTGGTAAGTATGTAGGTACAATTAAAAAAAATGGATTTTATTGGGTAAACCCTTTTTATTCTAAAAAGAAAATTTCATTAAGAGCAAGTAATTTTGATAGCGAACGTTTAAAAGTAAATGATAAATTGGGCAACCCAGTTATGATAAGTACTATATTGGTATGGAAAGTAAATAACACTTACAAAGCAGCATTCGATGTAGATAATTATGAGAATTTTGTTAGAGTACAAACAGATGCAGCCGTAAGAAAGTTAGCAAGTATGTATCCTTATGATAACTTTGCAGATGAAGGACATGTAGAAGATATAACCTTGAGATCTAGTGTTAATGAAGTTAGTGAAGCGTTAGAAAAGGAAATAGACGAGCGTTTGTCTATAGCAGGAATAGAGGTACTTGAAGCAAGAATAGGATATTTAGCTTATGCCCAAGAAATAGCAAATGCTATGCTTAAGCGTCAACAAGCTACAGCTATAGTGGCAGCAAGACATAAAATTGTTGAAGGAGCAGTTAGTATGGTAGAAATGGCTTTAGAGGAGTTAGGTAAAAAAAATATTGTAGACTTAGATGAAGAACGTAAAGCGGCAATGGTAAGTAATTTAATGGTTATTCTATGTGGCGATAAAGATGCGTCTCCAGTATTAAATACAGGAACTTTAAATCATTAATTGAGAGATTAATGAATTTACACGATGCAGTAGTTTGTATTATATTTGGCTAATTAATAAACTTAAAAAGAAAAGAAACTCAATAAAATGGCGAAGAAAAAAGCTTTCGCGTTGCGAATAAATGAAGAGATGCTTAAAGCTATAGAAAAATGGGCTTCCGATGAGTTTCGTAGTACTAATGGGCAAATAGAATGGATATTAATGAAAGGTTTAAAAGAAGCCAAGCGAGACCCTAAACCTAAGCACATAAACAAAAATGATAGCGACTCTTAATCGAGTCGCTTTTTTTATGCCGTTAATTTTGCTACTTTGCAAGGATAAAAAAACTAACTAAATGGAAAACGCACCACTATTTACAGACGATACTATTGTATTTGGATTACTAATGCTTGCCTTAGGAGCTGTATTTTATACAGAATCTATTAAAACTGGTTTTTGGCCACAATTTTATAAAATTGTACCAGGATTATTCATGGCATATATGATTCCTGCTGTATTAACAACAACAGGAATTATAGCACCAGAATGGGAAACTATAGATAAAGCTGGTGAAGTAATTAAACATAAATCTAATCTCTACTACGTATCTAGCAGGTATTTATTACCAGCAGCACTTGTTTTAATGACCCTGAGTATAGATTTAAAAGGAGTGTTTAATTTAGGGTGGCGTGCACTTATTATGTTTTTAACAGGAACAATAGGTATTGTTATAGGAGGGCCAATTGCTATTTTATTAATTTCTATGGTCTCACCAGAAACTGTAGGAGGAATAGGGCCAGATGCTGTATGGAGAGGGTTATCTACACTAGCAGGTAGCTGGATAGGTGGAGGAGCAAACCAGACAGCAATGTTAGAGATTTATGGATATAACCAAAAATTATACGGAGGAATGGTGTTTGTAGATATTGTAGTTGCTAATATCTGGATGGCGCTATTACTTATTGGAATTGGTAAACGTAAAAAAATTAATTCTTGGTTAAAAGCAGATACCACTTCTATAGAGAATTTAAAAGAGAAAATGTCTACGTTCTCTGAAGGAGTAAAACGTAATCCATCATTAACAGATATTATGATAATGGGAGCAATAGCGTTTGGAGCAGTAAGTTTTGCACATTTATGTTCTAATTTTTTAGCCCCATTTTTTGAAGAAGTTGTCTCAGGCATCCAATCGCAAACAACAAGAAATATATTTACGTTCTTAGGATCTAAATTTTTCTGGATGATAAGTATTTCTACATTAATAGCTATAGCCTTATCATATACTAAAGCTAAAAACTATGAAGGCGCGGGCGCTAGTAAATTTGGAAGCGTCTTTATATACATACTTGTAGCCTCTATTGGAATGAAAATGGACTTAATGCTTATTTTTGATAATGTGGGCTTAATAGCTATAGGTATCGTTTGGATGAGTATTCATGCATTATTATTAATAGGTGTAGCAAAAATAATTAAAGCACCATACTTCTTTTTAGCAGTTGGTAGTCAAGCAAACGTTGGAGGGGCCGCTTCTGCACCTATTGTTGCATCTGCATTCCACCCGTCATTAGCAACAGTTGGTGTTTTGTTAGCAGTGTTTGGATATGCAATAGGAACTATTGCAGCGATAGGTTGTACAATTTTGATGCAATTAGCTTCGGTAAGCTAGTTTTTAATGATAATTTATAGCATATTTGCGGAAATAAATTTTAAGATTACAAATGCAAAAACTAGTAGTATTTTTTAGCTTATTATTTATCTTTTCTTGTGGAAATGATAAAGACAAGTTAATTGTAAAAGGAAATGTAAAAGGGTTAAAGAAAGGAACACTTTATTTAAAAAAAGCGAAAGACTCTGTTTTAGTAGCTATTGATTCTACAGTTATTAATGGAGACTCTAAGTTTCAATTAGAAAGTGCTATCGATACACCTGAGTTATATTTTATTTATTTAGATAAAAATGATAATGAAGACGAACGTATTTCTTTTTTTGCAGACAAAGGTATTACCGAAATAAATACAACATTAGATAATTTTGCTTTTGGAGCAAAAATAAAAGGCTCTAAGCAACAAGAGGTGCTAGAAGATTACTTAAAAATGATGTCTAAGTTTAATAATAAGAATTTAGAATTAATTAAAGAAAATTTTGAAGCACATAGAGCTAACGATAGCGCTTTAGCAGATAAGACTAAAAAAATGCATGAAGGCCTAGAAAAGCGTAAGTATTTATATACTGTAAATTTTGCAATTAATAATAAGGATAGTGAAGTAGCACCATATTTAGCACTTACAGAGCTTTACAATGCCAATATAAAACTTCTTGATACTATAAATAGCTCTTTAACACCGAAGATAAAATCGTCTTTATATGGTAAAAAGTTACAAGCGTTTGTAGATAATATAAAGGCAGAAGAGAAGTAATAAAAAATAATTTTCTATACTAGAAATAAAAGCCTTTTTGTTTTACACAAAAAGGCTTTTATAATTGTTAAATATTATAATTTAAGCCTATAGATGCTTTTACTCGGTCTATAATTTTTATTAACTCTAAACTTGTTTTTAAAGGCACTTTAGAACTTTCTTTATAACCATTAATTAAACACAAATTAACAGCTTCAATTTCGTGTAGATACCCCATTCCTTTTTTATCTATATCATAAACTGTCTCAACATTATTTTGTGTTAACGTTAATTGTTTTGAAGCAAAAAAATCACGATGCAATTTAATACTGCCTTTTGTGCCATAAATAATAGCTTCCGTAGGTGTATCTGTTTCTATAGTGCATTCTAAATTTGCAGATACATTATTATCATAACTAAAAACCATAGCACAATAACTATCTACACCCGTTTCTGTCATTCTCGCAGTGGCTTTTATAGCTTTTGGAGAGCCAAGTAAAAGAAGACTTAAATAAATAGGATAAATACCAATATCTAATAAAGCACCGCCTCCCAATACCTTATTATAAAGCCTGCTCTTTAAATCTATTTCGGCTTTAAATCCAAAATCTGCTTTTATAGATATAATGTCTCCTATAGTATTTAATTCTATAAGTTCTAATAGCTTTTCTGTAGCAGGAATAAAACGAGTCCATAAACCTTCCATTAAAAATAAATTTTTGGACTTTGCAGTTTTAATCATAGCTTCTACCTGACTTGTATTTATGCTAAAAGGTTTTTCGCAGAGAACTGCTTTCCCTTTGCTTAGGCATAATAAGGTGTTTTCGTAATGAAGTGTATGTGGCGTAGCAATATATACAACATCTATATTTGAGTCTTCAGCTAATGCTTTGTATGAATTATAATAAAGGGTTGTATTAAATTTTTCACTAAATGCCTTAGCTTTATCTCTATGTCTAGAAGCTACAGCATATAATTTACTTTTATTAGAAAGTAGTAAATCTTTAGCGAAAGTATTTGCAATATTTCCTAACCCAATAATTCCCCAATTAATAACTCTACCCATAAAATTATAGTATTTAAAAGTTAAGATTTCTCTAAATTAAAAAAGAGCCTTCAGAAATGAAGGCTCTTTTAAGTTTATATTTATGTCTTTCAATTATTTTTGAATATCAATAATTTCTATGTCAAAAATAAGGTTAGAATTTGCAGGAATTGGACCGTAATCTCTGTTTCCATAGCCTAAAAATGAAGGAATAAAAATACGAGATTTATCTCCAACATTCATATTTAATAATGCTTCTCTAAATCCTGGTGCTAATCTAGCTTTTGGGCTGTAAAGCATAGGGTAAGGTTTATATTTTCCTTGCTTTTCAGCTCTTTCATCGTATTTGCCAAATTGCTTAGCAACATCCATTATATTCGTGTCAAATAAAGTTCCATCTTCTAAAAAGCCAGCATAGTTTACTAAAACTTTATCTTGAGATGTAGGTGTAATTGCAGAACCTTCTTTAGTCATAATCATAACAACTCCAGAAGATAATCTATTAACTTCACCTTTTAAGTTTTCATTATCTTTAACAAACTTGTTCTTTGCTTTTTCAAGTTGTTCTAAGGCTTTCTTTTTCTCTGCTTCTAACTCAATAAAATAGCTGTCAAATACTTTAGCAGCATCAAACTTTTTAGCTTCGCTACCTTTTCTAATAATATTTAAAGATTCAATAACAACATCATCAACAGGTTTGTTTCTTTCTCCTGTTTTTACATTAGAAATAACATCTTGTACTTCTAACCCCGTAACTAATTCACCAAAAACAGTATGTTTAGGGTCTAAATTAGGAGTTGGTACTTCTGTAATAAAAAATTGAGAGCCATTAGTAGCAGGACCAGAATTAGCCATAGATAAAATTCCTGGCTTATCATGTTTAGCCTCGTTAATTTCATCTTTAAATCTATAACCAGGATTACCAGACCCTGTTCCTGTAGGATCACCTCCTTGAATCATAAACTTATCGATAACTCTATGAAAAGTTGTTCCGTTATAGAATTTTTTACCTGCATAAGCACTATCTACTTTAGTATTAGTTCCTTCAGCAAGTGAAACAAAATTAGCAACGGTTACTGGTGCTTTATCATAATTAAGTTTAGCAACCATTACACCTTTATTGGTAATAAATTCAGCATATAATCCGTCTTCTAAATCTGGGTATTTATCTTGGCAAGAGGCTGAGGTTAGCGTTACCAATAATGCAATCATAAAAATTTTCATTGAGTGTTTTAATTTGTTCATTGTATTAATTGTTACTTTTGGGTTATCGAATTTACAGTAACTTTACTAATTATTGGCATATTTGTTCCAATTTTATTTTCGTCTCCGTAATATCCATAGGCTTTTTGAGAAGGAAAGATAAAGGTTGCGGTTTCACCAGCTTTCATAAGTTTTAAACCTTCTCTTAAACCAGAAAATAGTTCTTCTTTATCCATTGCGTAATTGCGTGTTTTTAGTTCTTCGGTAGAATAAATAATAGTTCCGTTTAAACTAGAAATACTATAGTTAAAATTTACAATGTCTCCAAAACTAGGCGTTTTTAAACTGTCAGCCTCAATTTTGTTTTGATAAGCATACCAAAACCCGTTTTCTGAGGCTATATAATTATCTTCAGGCGTTTTTGCAATAATTGCAAGAATTTGAGCTTTCTCTTTTTCGTATAGTTTCTTGTTACGTTCTATAGATTCGTTAAAAAAAGATCCAGATTTTACAGATATAGGTTTGCGTGGTTCTGGAGACTTACAACCTATAGTTAGTCCAGCTATTATGCAAACTAAAATTAATCTATACATTATTTAATGCTTTATTATATTGTGGTAATATACTAATAAATTTATCAACAGTGGAGCCTAAAGGTAAATCACTTTTACCTCCTGCGGCATTAGTATGGCCTCCGCCATCAAAATGAGCTCTTGATAATTCATTAACAGAAAAATCACCCTTAGAACGTAACGATATTTTTATAATTTTGTTTTGTTTATCTTCAATAAAAATCGCAGCTAATACAATATTGTTTAATGATAAAGCATAATTAACAAAACCTTCTGTATCCCCTTTTTTATAATCTAATTTTTGAAGTTCATTTTGAGATAAGGTAATGTAAGCAGTACGAGATTCTGGAATAATTTTTAAATTATTTAAAGCACAGCCTAGTAATTGTAATCTGTTATAACTATTGGTATCATATACATTATTATGTATTTGTGTATTATCTGCACCTTTATCTATTAATTTAGAAATAATTCTATGGGTAGTACTTGTTGTAGAACGAAACCTAAAAGATC
The DNA here is from genome assembly GCF_053601615.1 of Pontimicrobium sp. MEBiC06410. Taxonomy (NCBI): domain Bacteria; kingdom Pseudomonadati; phylum Bacteroidota; class Flavobacteriia; order Flavobacteriales; family Flavobacteriaceae; genus Pontimicrobium; species Pontimicrobium sp. MEBiC06410. The sequence goes on along the minus strand of NZ_JBSHNT010000158.1, from coordinate 192,928 downwards.
CAGTATCTGTCATTATACCAACATACAAACAAGTCGCTAGGTCTTTATCTATGTAATCTAAATCTTCTAATTTTTCTAAAAAATGATATATCATCTCGCAGGTAGAACTCATAGAGACATCGCTAAACATATACTTAGCATAATCATCTGGTTGTTGATGATGATCTATCATAATTTTAATAGCATTACTATTTGTTAAAACAGTTTCCATATTACCAGTTCTATGGAAGGCATTAAAATCTAATGTAAACATTATATCTGCATCATTAATAAGCTCATCACATTCAGTTTGTTGCGTTTCGTATTTTAAAATAGTATCCTGTTTAGGAATCCATTTTAAAAAATCAGGAAAATCATTAGGAGCTATTACAACTGCTTTATGGTTTAACTTTAACAAATAATGTAATAATCCTAAAGTAGATCCAATAGCATCACCGTCTGGGTTTTTATGAGGAATTACAACTATTTTCTTTGGAGAAGCGAGTAACTCTTTTATCTCTAATATATCTTGTGAATTCATAGGCGACGAAGATACAATTTTTTAATATTGGATTATATGAGTAATTTAAAGAAAAACATTACTTTTGCGCCAACTTTAAAAAACGGAAGTATTTTTTACGTATGGATATTTTGTGATTTTTAAAGTTAGAATAGAAAACATATTAATATTTTAGAATAGAATAAAATGGCAACAAATAGAACATTTACAATGCTTAAGCCTGATTCAGTTGAAAAAGGGCACATTGGCGCAATCTTAGAAAAAATTAATGCTTCAGGGTTTAGAATTGTAGCAATGAAATTAACGCAAATGACAACAGCAGATGCGCAAACTTTCTATGCAGTACATAAAGAGAGACCATTTTTTGGAGAATTAGTAGAATACATGACTCGTGGTCCTATTGTTGCAGCAATATTAGAAAAAGACAATGCAGTTGAAGATTTTAGAACTTTAATTGGAGCAACTAATCCAGCAGAAGCAGCAGAAGGAACTATTCGTAAATTATATGCTGCATCTATAGGAGAGAATGCTGTACATGGTAGTGATAGTGATGAGAATGCTGCTATAGAAGGTGCTTTTCATTTTTCTGGAAGAGAGATGTTCTAGAACTAAAATAGACTCAAATACTTATAGTAAAAACCTGAATTTAACAAATTTAGGTTTTTTTTATGCCCAATAAAAACCTACTTTAGCACAACTTAAACTACATAATGATGAAAAAATACAATTATTTGGTTTTTTGTGCAATGTTAGCGAGTGGGACCTTGTTTGCTCAAAATACACAAAAATCCATTGCCGATTTTCAAAAGAAAACTCAGGCTACAATTACCGTAAATGAGAATTTCGGTACACCAGAATTTGTAAAATTCCCCTTAAACAATTCATTAAAAGTTAAAGGCGGAACCCCTTACGAAAAAGCACTTAATTTTTTAGAAACCAATAAGTCTATCTATAACATAGATGCTTCAAAAAATAAGCTAGTTCTTAACAAAGAAGAAACAGATACTTATGGATTAAAAAACGTACTTGTACAGCAAGAGTATAATGGAGTGCCAGTATACGATGGTAAATTACGTTTTCATTTTAATGCGCAAGAACGTTTAACATCTGTAAACGGAAATTATATTCCTAATATCAAATTAGACGCAACGCCTACTTTAAGTGAAGGAGAAGCTAATGCATTAGCAATGGAAGCTATTGCTAGCCAAAATATAAATTATTCTGGTACAGCATTATTTGTAAACAAAAGTACACTTTATGTGTTTGCTAAAGGTTTAGCTCAAGGCTTTTTAGGGAGTAAATATTTAGTTTATGAAGTAGAAGTTAGAAATGATAAAGATGTAAGAGAATTTGTATTTGTAAATGCTCATAATGGGACAATAGTTGAGCAATTTACAGGCATGGCACATGCTTTAGATCGTGTTGTTTATGAAGGGAATACAGGTAATACTGTTTGGGAAGAAGGAGATGCTTTTCCTGGATCTTTAACAATATGGCAACAAAACGAAGTTGTTGCGTCTGGACATACATATTACTTTTTTGAAAATGCATTTGGATACACCTCTTATGATGGAGCTGATGCCCAAATGAGAACAATAAATAACGATCCTAATATTTCATGCCCAAATGCAAACTGGAATGGAGCTACAGCAAATTACTGTAATGGAACAGCAACAGATGATGTTATTGCACATGAATGGGGACATGCTTATACAGGTTCTACAAGTGGTTTAATATACCAATGGCAATCTGGAGCATTAAACGAATCGTTCTCAGATATATGGGGAGAAACAGTAGATATTTTAAATGCTTATGAAGATGCAGATGATGATAACTCTTTAAGAACTGGTTGTGGTAGCTCAGATCGTTGGATGATTGGAGAAGATGCAACAGCATTTGGAGGAGCTATTAGAGATATGTGGGATCCTACATGTAGAAACCATCCAGGAAAAGTTACAGATGGACAATACTGGTGTTCTACAGGAGACTCTGGTGGAGTTCATATAAATTCAGGAATACCAAACCATGCTTATGCCTTATTAGTAGATGGAGGTAATTTTAACGGACAAGTAGTAAATGGCATAGGTTTTACAAAAGCGGCTCATATATTTTGGAGAGCACAATCACAATACTTAACAGCTACTAGCGATTTTGCATCTATGGCAGATGCTTTAGAAGCTTCTGCAACAGACTTAATAGGAATAAATTTAGAAGGCTTATCTACAACAGATGTTCCTGCGGGACCTTCTGGAGAAATGATTACTGCTGCAGATGTAGATGCTGTTATTGCTGCTGTATTAGCAGTAGAAATGAGAATAAACCCAGATGCATGTGGGTTTGATACAATTTTAGCACCAATTCCAGATTTATGTGATAATGCAACAAATGATGCTATCTTTTTTGAAGATTGGGAGACTGGAATGGATGGATGGCTTGTTGAGCAAGCACCTATAAATGCAGCAACTTGGGAAGATAGAGATTGGGTTGTAGACAATACATTACCTAAAGGAAGAGCAGGAAGTGCTGCTTTTGGTACAGATCCTATTATTGGAGACTGTGCAGGAGATTTAGAAAATGGTAAGATTACTTTAACAAGTCCAGAAATTACAATACCAAATTTTACAGAAGGTACTTATGAGCTAGCATTTAACCATTATATAGCAACAGAAACTGATTACGATGGAGGTAATATAAAATATAAGTTAGATGGGGGTGCGTGGCAATTACTTGGTAGTGCTGCTTTTACAGCCAACCCGTATAATGGAGCATTAATGTTAAATGGTAACGATAACCCATTAAGAGGAGAAGTTGCTTTCCATGGTGCAGACGAAGGTTCTCTTACAAGTAGTTGGGGTACTAGTGTTATAGATTTATCAAGTCTTGGTGTTACAGCTAATTCTACAATTCAGTTTAGATTTGAGTTAGGTACAGATGGTTGTAATGGTAGAGATGGTTGGTATGTAGATGAAGTTATGTTATATAACTGCCAATATTCATTATCTGTAGCAGAATTTAACGGTATAGCTAATTTGGTAAAAGTATATCCAAATCCATCTAATGGAATCTTTAATATAGAAAAAACAAGTACTATAAATTTAGTTAAAGCAGAAATACACGATATTAATGGTCGTATTATTAGAACAGTAGATTTATCTAATATGAGTACTACAAAAGCTATAGACTTATCTGGCGCTGCTTCAGGAATGTATTTTATGACAATTACTTCAGGAAATTCTAAAGGAGTAGTAAAACTAATTAAGCAATAATATAATTAGATAAGAATAAAATAATTTATATTAATTAAAAAGAGTAACAGGAATGTTACTCTTTTTTTATAGAATACTTTTTATAAAAGAATTAAGAGCTATTGTTATAAAAAGAAAGACCTACACATTATGCGTAGGTCTTTGCTTAAAAAAGTTTAATAGAAATATATATACTTATACTACTTTTACATTTACTGCGTTTAATCCTTTTTTACCTTCTTGTAAATCGAATTCTACTTCATCACCTTCACGAATTTCGTCGATTAAACCCGAGATGTGTACAAAATGGTCTTTACTTACACCTTCTTCTGTGATGAAACCAAATCCTTTAGTGTCATTGAAGAATTTTACTGTGCCTTTGTTCATTGTAATAAATTTATTAATTATTTAATGCGGCAAAGGTAGAGCCAATAATTAACAAAAAATGCATTTATGTGAATTAATTTGAAAAATAAAAAAAGCCCATCAAATTAATGATAGGCTAATCTTGTAAATTGTTAAATAGAATATATATATAATTATACTACTTTTACGTTTACTGCATTCATACCTTTTCTTCCTTCTTGAAGGTCGAATTCTACTGTGTCTCCTTCACGAACTTCGTCGATTAAACCAGAGATGTGTACGAAATGGTCTTTGTCTGATCCTTCTTCTGTTATAAAACCGAATCCTTTAGAATCATTGAAAAATTTTACTGTACCTTGAGCCATTTTTAAAAAATTTAAATTTATTTGATTTCAAATATAGCATATTATTCTAACAATATCTTTTTTTATTTTTTTATTTTCAGAAGAATGTTTGCTTTAATACGTTCTATTAAAAAAGATTAGCTTATTGTAATATTAGTTTCTTTATAAGAACTTTACCAAGTTCTTCGTTAAGATTACTTATAATTTTATCTTTCCCGTAGCTTAATTCCTCTCTTAAAACGCTAGAACTAAGTCTAACATAAAGCGTTCCGTTTTTTAATTCTACAGCTTCTGTATAATTATTTATACCATTACCCATTAAAGAAGTCCATGCATCTTTAACATTAACTTTGTCTAAACCTTTTTCTAAATTATTTGTTTCAACAAAATCTTTTAAAACATCCGATATGTTCAATAAATCTTTAGTGCGTTTAGCCATTATTCATTAATATTAATTGGGGAGAACCGTTTATACAAATATACGTGGTTATTTTGGTTAACAACTTTTAATTGCTCTTTAGATGCAAATAAAATAGTTTCTTTCCATGAAGCATAAGCTGTATTATAATAAATGTTTAAACTATCGTTTTCTAACTTTAGAGTAAAGTATTCTACTGCTTTAGAAGTTTCATAAGTACCATTAAAAAGAGGTTTCATTTTTTTTCTAAACCCTTTTAAATTATCATTTACCATAATATAATCTATCGTGGTATTTATTTTATAATCTCGCTTTGTGCCATCTGCCATGGTAACGTTTTCAATTTCCCAATACCCTTCAAGGTTTGGAATAAATGTTTCAGGGTTGTTTGTACAACTGTTAAAGATAAATACAAATAATAGAAGAGTTAATAAACGTTTCATGTGTTTAAACTATTTTGTTATATGGTGTTAATGATACCGATTTTTAGTTTTATAAATTGAAAATCTCGTAGGATAGATGTACTTGCATAACGGCTTGTTCTGTTCTTTCAGCATGAGTATCGCTAATAAAAAGCTGACCAAAATTTTCATCATTAACCAATTTAATAATCTGCGAAACACGTTGTTCGTCTAGCTTATCAAAAATATCATCTAATAATAAAATGGGGTTAACACCACTTTGTTGTTTTATAAAATCGAATTGAGCCAATTTTAAAGCAACAAGAAATGATTTTTGTTGGCCTTGACTTCCAAATTTTTTAATAGGATAATCTTCTATATTAAATTGTAAATCGTCTTTATGGATTCCTACACTTGTATATTGTAGACTTTTATCTTTATTAATAACTTGTTTTAATAGAGTATGTAAGTCTACAGAAAATAAATCGCTTTTATAAGTTAAGTTTACAGCTTCTTTTTTGTTACTAATAGCATTATAACGTTCTTTAAAAATAGGCACAAATTCTTTTAAAAAGGCATCTCTTTTTTCAAAAATACGAGTACCAAAATCGGTTAATTGACTGTTGTAAACTTCTAACGTATCGTTATTAAAAGTGTTATTTAATGCAAAATATTTTAGTAACGAATTACGTTGCGCAAGAATTTTATTGTACTTAATTAAATCACTTAAATACAATTTGTCACTTTGCGAAATAACATTATCTATAAATTTTCGGCGTGTATCACTACCTTCTATAATTAAATCACGATCGGCAGGAGAAATAATAACTAAAGGTAAAAAACCAATATGTTCGCTAAATTTATCGTAAGCCTTACTGTTGCGCTTTATTACTTTTTTTTGTCCGCGTTTTAGGCTAACTACTATTTTTTCTGGTTTGTTTTCTTTTTCGTAGTCTCCATTTATAACAAAAAAATCTTCATTATGTTTTATATTTTGAGAAGCAATAGGGTTGAAATAGCTTTTGCCAAAAGATAAATGGTAGATGGCATCCAATATATTCGTTTTACCGACACCATTGTTGCCTACAAAACAATTAATAGTATCATTAAAAGAGAATGTTTTACTATCGAAATTTTTATAATTTAATAAAGAAAGAGATTTTAAAATCATATAGAATTAGCACAAAAGTGATCCAAGTTTTATTCTTAAAGAATAAGTCTTGCAAAATAACAAATAAATTACCTTTTATATATGGATAAAAATTTTATTTTTGCGACGCATAAATATACAATTCATGGCAACTTATAAGAAAAGAGGTTATAAACCAAAAACGAAAGAAGAAGTAATAGTAGAAACTGAAGAACAATCAACAACTGCTGAGGTCTTTAATACATTAGATGAAACTGCTTCTAAAACAGAAGATTTTGTTGCAAAAAACCAAAAATACATATTCATAATTATTGGTGTAGTCGCTGCATTAGTTTTAGGGTATCTTGGTTACAATGAGTTTGTAAGCAAACCAGCTCAGGAAAAAGCAATGAATGATATGTATCCTGCTCAAAAGCATTTTAATGATGCTGTTAGTGGAATAGCTTCAGATTCTCTTTATACATTATCCTTAAATGGTAGTGGAGGAAAATATGGTATGTTAGATATTATTAAGGAATATAAAGGAACACCAGCTGCAAACTTAGCAAACTATTATGCTGGATTAGCGTATTTAAACTTAAAAGATTATAAAAATGCAGTAACGTATTTAGATGCATTTTCTATAGATGATGAAGTACATGCTGCAAAAGCTAAAGGTTTAATTGGTGATGCTTTCATGCAATTAGAGCAGGTAGATGAGGCTTTAAAGTATTATAAAACAGCAGCAGAAATGAGAACTAATGATTATACAGCACCTATTTATTTAAAGAAAGCTGGAATTGCTGCTTTAGAATTAAATAAGCCTAGTGAAGCATTAGCGTTTTTTAATAAAATAAAAGAAAATTACCCAGACGCAACAGAAGCTTCTACAGTAGACGTGTTTATAGGTAAGGCGCAAGCAATGTCTAACTAATAGCATTTCTGTTATAAACAGAAGTTAAATATGGCAACAGAAAACAATAATTTATCAGAATATGATAAAGCATCAATCCCAAACGCGAAAGACTTTCGGTTTGGGATTGTTGTTTCAGAATGGAATGACAAGATAACAGAAGGGTTATACAACGGCGCATATAATACACTTGTAGAGCATAATGTAGAAACTAAAAACATTATACGTTGGAATGTACCAGGAAGCTACGAGCTTATCTATGGAAGTAAAAAAATGCAAGAACAAAATGTAGATGCAGTTATAGCTATAGGTAGCGTTATACAAGGAGAAACTAAACATTTCGATTTTGTATGCGAAGGCGTTGCTCAAGGTATAAAAGACTTAAATGTTTTACATGATACCCCAGTTATATTTTGTGTGCTAACAGATAATAATTTGCAACAAGCTATAGAACGTTCTGGTGGTAAACATGGAAATAAAGGAACTGAAGCTGCAGTAGCCGCAATTAAAATGGCAACCCTTAGAAAAAACGCTTAATTTTATAATACACTTTGTTTTATTAATGTAAAGCTGCTTTTTAAAAGCAACTTTACAGGTCTCTAATGCTTTTTTGTTAACAATTTTTAGCAATAGTCTTTCCATACTCTACAGTATTTTAAGTATTTTTGAGTGTTGTAACGAATACATTTTTTTTGGAATGTTTTTTGCGTTAACATAAACTATTCAATAGCATTCATGTTCAAAAATCGGAAAAATAGAAGTTTTAATTACAAACCACGATATTCTAATACAGAGGAGAACAACTCTAATAGAAAATCGTCCTCAAATTTTTTCGAGAGCAAACGCAAACGTAAAACATCAACATTACCAATACTAATTGTTGTTTTGGTATTAATAGTTGCATTCATGTACTATTTAGAAACCAAAATGCATTAAAATAGAGACGTTATGGGATTAATAAAACAAAGAAAAAATAAGCGCTACAATTATACACCACGTTACTATAAAAGCGATGGAGAAGGAAGCCCATTTGAAATAAAGCATAAATTTGATGATTATCGTTCTACAGTAGGTGGTAATAAAAATATAAAGCAAAAGTTTAATTCTGCATGGGATGAGTTTATGAACTCTCCAGACAAGCAAGTTAACAGACGTGTATTGTACATTGCTTTAATATTAGTGTTTTTATTTTTATGGTTTATGGATTTTAATTTAAGTGCCTTTTTCAAGAGTTAATACATGGCAGACATTATTCAATTATTACCCGATCATGTTGCTAACCAAATAGCAGCAGGAGAAGTAGTACAAAGACCAGCTTCTGTAGTAAAAGAACTACTAGAGAATGCAATAGACGCTGGAGCAAGTAAAATAAAACTAATAATAAAAGATGCCGGGAAAACACTTATTCAGGTTATAGATAACGGAAAAGGAATGAGTGAAACCGATGCGCGCTTAAGTTTTGAGCGCCATGCAACTTCAAAAATAAAATCGGCAGACGATTTATTTCAATTAAATACAAAAGGGTTTAGAGGAGAAGCATTAGCTAGTATTGCTGCTATTGCCCATGTAGAATTAAAAACAAAGCAGGAAGGAGACGATGTAGGGACTTGTATTGAGATAGAAGGGAGTAATGTAGTCTCTCAAGAGGTTGTTGTAACACCCAAGGGTACTTCTATAGGTGTAAAAAACTTATTTTTTAATATTCCAGCTAGACGAAATTTTTTAAAATCGAACCCAGTAGAAACACGACATATTATAGACGAGTTTCATCGTGTGGTTTTAGCACATCCAAACATTAGCTTTGTAATGTTTCATAATGGGAGCGAATCGTTTAACCTACCAGAAAGCAATTATAGACAACGTATAGTAAATGTCTTTGGCGCAAAAACAAATGAAAAGTTAGTGCCTGTAGATGAAGAAACAGAAGTATTAACCGTTTCGGGATTTATTGGTAAACCAGAGTTTGCTAAGAAAACGAGAGGAGAACAATTCTTTTTTGTAAATAACCGCTACATAAAAAGCGCGTATTTAAATCATGCCATAGGTTCTGCGTACGAAGGATTGTTAAAAGAAGGAACTCATGCTAGTTATTTTTTAAATTTAACAGTAGATCCACAAACAATAGATATTAATATACATCCCACAAAAACAGAAATTAAGTTCGATGATGAGCATACGTTATATGCTATAATACGTTCGGCTGTAAAGCATAGCTTGGGGCAATTTAATATAGCACCTGTTTTAGATTTTGAGCGTGATGCTAATTTAGATACGCCATATAATAAGACACAAGCAAAAATGCCAAGTGTAGAAGTAGATAGAAGCTTTAACCCATTTCAAGAGGATAAACCAATAAGAACTAGCTCAAGCGAGGCTACTTCATTTTCTAGCTTAAGTTCGGGAAACTCTGGATCTATACCTTCATACAAAAAAGAAAAAGGCCCAAGTTGGGAAAGTTTATATGTAGGCTTAGAATCTAAAGGCACCCAAACACAACAAGATTTTAGCGAAGTCCAGTTTGAAAGTGCACCTACAGAGACGTCTATTTTTGATGAAACTAATCAAGTAGAACAAAAACAAACAACCTATCAAATACATAATAAATATATTATAAGTAAAATAAAATCTGGAATGTTGGTAATAGACCAGAATAAAGCGCATCAACGTGTGCTTTACGAACAGTTTTTACAGAATATAACAGTACAAGAGGCGATGAGTCAGCAATTACTATTTCCATTAGAGTTGCATTTTTCTCCTCAAGAGATAGAAATTATAAATCAATTAAAAAGCGATTTAGAGCATACAGGATTTATATTTAAAGCAGTAAGTGATGAAAAAGTAGAAATTACAGGTGTACCAGTAAGCGTACCAGAAAGTGAAGTTTCTATTATTTTGGAGCAGCTTATTAGCGATGTGGAAAACGAAGTTCCAGATAGTAATTTTAGTGCTACAGATTTATTAGCAAAGTCTATGGCGAAGAGTTTAGCAATAAAAACTGGACAAAGTTTAAATAGAGTAGAGCAAGAGCATTTAGTAAATAGTTTGTTTGCTTGTAAAGAACCTAATGTGTCACCAACAAATAGAACAACCTTTATTACCATGACGGTTGACGAATTAGATAGAAAATTTGTGTAAATTATGATGAATAGATTAACAGATACCGTTAAGCATTTAATAATCATTAATGTTATAATGTTTATAGGAACGGCGATGGTAGGAGATGGTAAATTATTTTATGAATGGTTTGCATTATATTTTCCTAAAAATGAAGCATTTCAGCCATGGCAGATTTTTACTCATATGTTTATGCATGGTAATTTTATGCATTTGTTTTTTAATATGTTTGCCCTTTTCATGTTTGGCGTACCGGTAGAGTATAATTTGGGGACTAAAAAGTTTCTTTTTTTATACATATCTGCAGGTCTAGGAGCTGTTTTATTTCAATTAGGTTACCATTACTATGATTTTTATTCAGCATATCAAGGCATTGCTGACTTAAATATGAGTAACGAACTACTAAATAAAATTGTTTCTATTAATGCAGGAGATGGAGATTTTATAAAAGGTGAAATTTTAGAAAGAAAGATGATGCCTATACTTAAAGACTTTAATTTCGATCCTAGATTAATAGATAATAATGCATTTTCTTCTTTATTTAATATGAATGTAATAGCGAGAAGTTCTATGGTGGGAGCTTCCGGTTGTATTATGGGAATAATGGCTGCATTTGGAGTTATGAATCCTAATGCAAAATTGATGATGATTTTTTTACCAATTCCTATAAAGGCTAAGTATTTTATTCCAGGTATTATTATTTTAGACATTATTTCAGCAATTTCAGGGAGATCATTCTTTAGCCCTAGTAATACGGCATATATGGCTCACGTTGGAGGGGCAATAGTTGGATTCTTAATTATGTGGTATTGGAAAAAGAATTCGTTTAATAAATACAGAGTAGATTAATGAGTTTTACTGATGATGTAAAATATAGATTAAGAAAATTGAACATTCTTGAAAAAATAATAGTGCTTAATGTTATTATTTTTTTAATAGTATCTATTTTAAGCCCTATTTTAGGATCTGTTCTAAAGTGGTTAGAACTGCCTAGCGATTTCAATAGCTATATCATTAAACCATGGACCATATTAAGTTATGCATTTTTGCATTATAGTTTTATCCACCTGTTGTTTAATATGTTATGGTTATATTTTGTAGGTCGAATTTTATTAACTCTTTTTAGACCTAAAACTGCTTTAAATATCTATTTTTTAGGCGCTATAGTTGGCGGTCTGTTTTTTCAATTAGGCTACACAATTGCTCCAGACTTTTTTAAAGGAAGCGGTTATTTAATAGGCGCTTCGGCTGGTGTTAGAGCTTTATTTATCTTCTTGTGCGCTTATATGCCCAATAAAGAGGTGGAACTATTGGCCTTTAAGTTAAAGCTGTGGTATCTAGGAGCTTTTTTTGTTGCTGTAGATGTTATTAATATTTTCGGACAAGACAATCAAGGTGGGTATTTAGCGCATTTAGGTGGTGTTGTATTAGGGTATATTTATGCTAAACAGTTATTAAAAGGCAATGATATTGGTGCTGGTTTCGAAAAAATGATGGATTGGGTAACAAGTTGGTTTCGTGTTTCTAAGTCCTCTAATATGAAAACAGTATATAAAGATAAAACTAAGGTTGGTGGCTATACTAAAGGCGAATTTAATCAGTTTAATAACCAGAAAAAAGTAGATATTATTTTAGATAAAATTAGCAAGAGTGGATATGAAAGCTTAACAGCAGAAGAAAAAGAGTTTTTATTTAAAGCTGGTAAGTAAACATAGTTTTGAAATAAAAGAAGTGGTCTTTGTATTTAAAATCATAGATAAAGAATAGGTGTTGACAGTACTCGTTAAGCATTTAAAAATAACTTATAAGATTTCCGCATTAGCGGAAAATGAATATGAAAGGATTAAAGTTTTTTGAGAAAATAGTGTTTTTCTTCAATTCTGTTGGAGCATTCATACTATTGCTGTCTTATATTCTTCCTTTCTTACCTCCAAAAACGTTCTCTGCCTTATCAGTATTAGGTCTAGGAGTGCCTTTTTTAATTGTATTAAATGGTGTGTTTTTATTATACTGGCTTGTTAAAATAAAGAAACAGCTATTATTATCTTTAATTGTTTTAACTATTGGTTATATAACCTTTGGCTCATTATATAAGTTCTCTGAATCTAAAACGATAGAAAGTGATTCTAATCTATCTGTAATGAACTATAATGTAAGACTATTTAATTTATATAACTGGATTGAAAAAGACCATATTGAAACCAAGCTTGTTGATTTTATAAAGACGGAAGCTCCAGACATATTATCTCTACAAGAATATCATCCTCATAAAAATATAGACCTTTCTTTTTTTAAGTATAAGTATGAAAAATTGGCTGGTAAAAAAACAAAGTATGGGCAAGCCATTTTTTCTAAGTATCCTATTATTAACTCTGGCTCTGTCGAGTTTCCTAGTAATACATCTAACAATGCTATATATGCAGATGTTTTAAAAGGCGCAGACACTATTCGTATTTATAATATTCATTTAGAATCTTTACATATTGATCCTAAGGTAGAAAATTTAACAAGAGAAGAGTCTGAAAAACTATTTAAAGGCGTAGGTAAAACCTTTAAAATGCAGCATTCTCAAGCTGAATTGTTTCTAAAACACAAAGCTAAATGCAAGTATAAAATGATTATTTGTGGAGATTTTAATAACACAGCATTCTCTTATGTCTATAAAGCCATTAGAGCCGATTTAAACGATACGTTTAAAGAAGGTGGTAATGGTTTTGGAAGAACGTATAACTTTAAGTTTTTTCCAATGCGAATTGATTATATTTTAACCGATAAAGCATTTAATATAAATAGCTTTAAAACCTATGATGTTGAGTATTCCGATCATTACCCTATAATGGCTAAGGTTAGCCTAGATTAAAAACATATTTTTGCCTCTACATTAATGCACAGTCTACTGTGTCTGCAATAATATGTATTGTTAAACCTAACCCAATAAGTCTAGTTTGTTTTGGGAACAATAAAATTATATATAAAGCAATTGCATAGTAGGAGTGTAGCGGGTGAAAGTTAATGCTGCACCTATTACTATCAAAAATAGGGGTAGCCAATAAATGGTCTAAATCTATAAGCATCCCTAAAATCATAATACAATATGCTTTTATCCACCTGTTTTTAAAGAATACAAAAGCAACTACCAAAGGTAAAATAAAATGAATGCCGTAATGTAATGTAGGTTGTAACATTATGGTAACTGCTGGGATTCTAAATAAGATAAAGCATTTGGACCCTCATTAAACAGTAAATCTAAAATACTTAAGTTAGAAATAAACCCATGCTTGTCTGTAAAGACTTGAGTATAATGTTCTAAATTGTATGCAGGCTCTTTCTTTGCTTGCACTAAATGCCTGTAATCTATTACATTTAAAGGTTCTTTATTGTAAATCGATGTTTTGCTTGTTGTTAGGTCTAACTGAAGACAATCGCAAACGACTTCAAAACATTTTAAATTAAACTCTAAAATATAATCAAAAGATGTCTTAAAAAGCGGCTGTAATTCGTCTGCGTAAAATTCAAAAAAAGGAGAAGTTCTATAAGCAGATTCTAGAGATTTCCAATGAATGTCTTGCCAATTATAATCATTAGCTATTTTGACATCTTTATAATATTGTCTGTTTTTTTGGGTATAAATAACAGGAATGCTTAACTGTAATTTACCATTTGCTGCATAAATATAACTCCTATTTCTGTAGGTTTGTTTTTGAAAATTATCCATCATTTCAAAAGTAACAGATTGGGCTTTTGTAATAGCTACAAAAGTGGCAATACTTGGAAAAGATGTTGGATGAATTAAAATATGCATTTATACACTTAAAATTATTATTGTCTTAAACGGTAAGCAGCTACTAAAAATAGCAGCTGCTTATAAAATATAGTTTTTAATCAGTTATTTTGTTCACTTAATTATGCCGCTTTTTTACGTTTTCTCCATTTATTAAAGCCAATAAGACCGCCTATTAAAACTAAAACAGGGATAAAGTAAGATACAGGAGAACCACTACCATGTACTGTAGTAAATAATCTATTCCAACGTATTTTGTTAAAACCAGAAGCATTACTATCCCAACTCATCCAAATTAAAACAGGCTTTCCTACCACGTGATTATGTGGTACATATCCCCAAAATCTAGAATCTATAGAGTTTTGTCTATTGTCTCCCATCATCCAATAATAATCTTGTTTAAAAGTATAATTGGTTACTATTTCGTTATTTATTTTTATCTGGTTTCCATTAACAGAAAGCGTGTTGCCTTCGTACTCTGTAATAATACGTTTGTATAATGGTAAAACATCTACATTTAAATCTATTGTAGCTCCTTTTTTAGGAATGTATATAGGTCCAAAGTTGTCTACAGTATTTCTGTAACTTGGGTCTTGAGGAAATAAAGAAGGGTTAGGAGCTTTAGAATTAACTTTTGTTATGGAAGTAACACTGCTTTCTTTTTCCATTTGTGCAGCAAGCTCTTCTGTCATGTTTACATTTATTGTAGAGCCAACTATTTTAACTTTTAAACGGTCAAATAACTTTTGGGTCATTCCTCCTGTAACCAAAGTATTTAGAGAATCTCTAGATTCTACATTTAAAATAATATTTTCATTTCTTAAATAAGCTTGTAAGTCTGGTCTATCCCAAAATCTATTTTCTATGGCAAAAATTTGACGTTCTTGTTTTTCTGTAATACCATATTTGTTATAAAGTGCTTGAGGGTTAGATGTTGTCTCAACTGTATGGAAAAACTGTAATTTTGCACGATCTGGTAATTCGTTTTGCTTACCATTAATGTATACATAACCATTTCTAATCTCTAAAGAGTCTCCTGGAGCGCCTACACAACGTTTTACTAAATTTGTTTTTTTATCTATAGGCTTATAGTAGTTTCTATCTGGCCTAAAATCGTTCATATCTAATAAGGTATCTGCTGGCTGATTGAAAACTACAATTTCGTTTCTGTCTATTTTTTCGAAAGCTGGCAACCTCATATACGGTAACTGCAATTTATTTAACCAAGAGGTTTTACGAGCCTCATAGTCATCACTAAATAGATACGATTTTTGTTTAGTTAACGGGATAGAATCATGTACCATTGGTAAGGCCACAGTTGTCATAGGTAATCTGGCTCCATAATGAAATTTACTTACAAATAGGAAGTCGCCTATTAATAGGGATTTTTCTAAAGAGGATGAAGGTATAACAAAAGGTTGAATAAAATAAGTGTGTACTATTGTTGCAGCAACTACTGCAAAAGCAATAGAACTTACCCAATCGCCAAGTCCAGTTCTTGGTTTTAGGCTTCTATTTTCAATATAATTAACATCTGCAACATAGTTTAAATAAAAATTAAAGAAACCTAAAGAGGCTATAGCTAAAAAAGTATCTGCATTAGAGTTTCTACCAAAACTTCTAGCCGTTTCCACCCAAATAACAGGAAATAGTATAAGGTTAACTATTGGTAAAAATAAAAGAATAGTCCACCACCATTCTCTATTTATAATTTTCATTAAAATAACAGCATTATAAACAGGAACAAAAGCTTCCCAAGCTTGTCTTCCTGCTTTAATATATAGTTTCCAGGTTGCCAAGCCATGTATAACTTGTATTACTAAGAAAAAGATTAACCATTCGTTTCCAGACATAATTTGTTGTTTTTTATATTATTGCTATAGGTATTTCTATCCTATACAAATGTTACATTTTATTTTTTAGTTAACCAATATTTAACACATCTTTCATTGTAAATACTCCGGTTTTTCCAAGTAGCCATTCTGCGGCTATTACAGCTCCTAAAGCAAAACCTTCTCTATTATGAGCGGTATGGGTAATATCTATAGTATCTACTTCACTTTTATAAGTAATTGTATGTGTTCCAGGAACATTTTCAATTCGTTTAGCAGTTATAGGAAGGCTGCCGTTTGCAGATTGGTCTAATCCCCATGTATTATATTGGTCATTAACTTCTATGATGTCGTTGGCTAAAGATATTGCTGTACCACTTGGTGCATCTAGCTTTTGAGTATGGTGTATTTCTTCCATACTTATATTATACTCCTTTAGAGAAGACATCATTTTTGCTAATGTTTTATTGAGTTCAAAAAAAATAGTAACCCCTAAACTAAAATTTGAAGCGTATATAAAAGCTCCATTTTTTGCTTTACAAAGCGTTTCTATCTTATCATAATCGTCAAGCCAACCTGTAGTTCCAGAAATAACTGGGATGTTATTATTAATACAATTAGATATGTTACTAAAAGCAACTTTTGGAAGACTAAAATCTATAGCTATATCTGCTTGGGTAATATCGTAGATTGTATCAGCATTCGCTTTAATAACAATAGTATGTCCTCTTTTTACAGCTATTGTTTCAATGGTTTTTCCCATTTTACCATATCCTAGTAAAGCTATTTTCATAAGAAAATGTGTTTTTCCTTTTTTAAAGGAATTTATAATTTTAAAATCCGAAATTTAAGGTTAATCCAACACGGCCTTTATTATCTTGTTCGTTAATAATATAATGCGGCTTTAATGTTAAATTATCATCAATATTATATTGAAGCAAATGTGCATCGACATTAGCATCAATAATATTTAAAGCATATAAGCCTACAGTTATTAATAATGATAATTCTTTATTTCGACGTAATGTTTTTTGTGCATTTCTTAAACCATCATCTGTTAAACGCCCTTGGAATTCATCATCTTGAAAACCAGCTAAACGTCTTTTGTAAGCATCTCTTACACGATTATAGTCTTTATTATTTTTAGTGTAGAAATAGATACCTGTACCTAATGCAGCGTATACAATAGGGATTTTCCAATACTTCTTATTGTAGGCTTGCCCCAATCCTGGTAGTACTGCAGAATAAAAAGCGGCACGAGAAGGCGACAAAGGGTCTATGGGTTTACGTAATTGTGTGCTATCTAATACTACTGTAATTTCATCTGTTGAAGAAATTTCTTTTTTTTCTACAGTCTTATCTTTACTCTTTTGAGCAAAAACAAAAACACTAAAACATAAAAATACTATAGATAGTATGCTGTTTCTATTTAGAATCACCTTCAACTAATTTTTTAATTCGGTTAAAATCTTCTTCAGAATGGAACGGAATTATTATTTTTCCTTTCCCGTTACTAGAAGCTTTAACGTCTATTTTATGCCCAAAGTATTCAGAAAATGCGGTCATACCTTTTTTAACATATTTTGGCAATTCTGTAGTTGGTGCTTTTTTAGCAGGTACTTTTACTTCTTTAGTTTCATTGTAGTTTTTAACTAAAGCCTCAGTATCTCTTACCGATAGTTTTTTAGCTAAAATAGTTTCGTAGATTTCTAATTGTATTGTTTGGTCTTCAATATTTATCATAGCACGACCATGCCCCATAGACAAAAAGCCATCTCTCATTCCTGTTTGAATGATTGGGTCTAATTTTAATAAACGAAGGTAATTAGCAATAGTAGAACGTTTTTTCCCTACACGTTCACTCATTTGTTCTTGCGTTAATTGAATTTCGTCTATTAAACGCTGGTATGATAATGCAATTTCTATTGGGTCTAAATCTTGGCGTTGAATATTTTCAACTAATGCCATCTCTAGACTTTCTTGATCGTTAGCTATACGAATGTATGCAGGAATCGTTTTTAAACCTATAGATTTAGACGCTCGAAAACGACGTTCTCCAGAGACTAATTGGTATTTGTCAAATTCTAATTTTCTTACTGTAATAGGTTGGATAACACCCAATTCTTTTATGGATGATGCTAATTCTCGTAATGATTCTTCGTTGAAATTAGTACGTGGTTGAAATGGATTCATTTCAATACTGTCTAATTCTAACTCAACAATGTTCCCTATTACTTTATCTGCATTTTTATCCTGTACAGATTTTATGTCGTTACTTGGGTCTTTTAATAATGCAGATAATCCTCTACCTAAAGCCTGTTTCTTTGTAGCCTTCGCCATTTTTTAGGAGTTTTTATTTATTATTTCTTTTGCTAAGCTTAAATAATTACTTGCACCTTTACTAGAAGCATCGTAACTAATAATACTTTCACCATAACTTGGTGCTTCGCTTAAGCGTACATTACGTTGTATAATGGTTTTAAATACCATATCGTTAAAGTGCTTTTGTACTTCTTCTACAACTTGATTTGATAAGCGTAAACGAGCATCGTACATAGTAAGTAATAACCCTTCTATATCTAATTCTGGGTTATGCACTTTTTGAACACTTTTTATAGTGTTTAATAATTTACCAAGGCCTTCTAAGGCAAAGTATTCACATTGAATAGGAATTATAACAGCATCTGAAGCTGTTAAAGCATTCAACGTTAATAGCCCTAATGATGGCGCACAATCTATAAGTATATAATCGTATTCATCTTTAACATCTACTAATGCTTTTTTTAGCATGTATTCACGCTGATCCTTGTCTACTAATTCTATTTCTATAGCAACAAGATCAATATGAGCAGGAATAACATCTAAGTTGGGTGTGCTAGTCTCAACTGTTGCCTCTTGTGCAGAAACAGTATGTTCTAATAGCTGATAAGAACCTATTTCTACGGCTTCAACATCGATACCTAAACCAGAAGTTGAATTGGCTTGTGGATCGGCATCTATTAATAATACCTTTTTCTCTAGAACACCTAAAGACGCTGCTAAGTTGACTGAAGTAGTTGTTTTACCGACTCCTCCTTTTTGATTGGCAATTGCAATGATTTTACCCATTAAATAATTTGGTTTTAATATGTGTAAAAATACAATTATTTATGACTAATAAAAACGGAACTTGTTAACATAATCTCAATTAACAAATAAACGTTTTTAAATCAATTGTTTTTTTAGTTAGCTCTTCTTGTTTCTTCTTCATTTCCAAAATTTCTTTTTCTTTCATTAATCTTTTTATTTCCAAAATTATAACTAGCAGATAGTCTAATAAAACGATTGTTGTCGTTTTGTTCATAGACTTGTTTTACATTATTTACTGTAGATTCGAGATTGTTTAAACTAGAGGTATTAAAAATATCTTTAATTAATACAGCGACTTGTAAGTTTTTATCTAAAAACTGTTTACTAATTCCTAAGTCTAAACCGTAAGTTTCACCTAAACTGAATAAACCTAATTTAGAAGAAGAATTATAAAAAGCGTCTATTTGTAATTTAGTAGATTCATTTATTGCAATTTTATTGCTAGAGTTTATACCAAATTGGATTCCGTTTTGTGGTCTTGCACCAATATTTTTAGTAAATACTGTTTTTGAACCTGTAACGTTTAAACTATTTTGACTTTGCCACCATTTTACAGTATTGAATGTAAAACTTTCTTCAATACCATAAGAGTATTGTTTAAAGAAATTAGAACGTGTTACAATTTGTATACTATTATCAGTATCTGAAGTGAAGATAATACTCGCCCCATCACTTTTAATATTAAAAAAGGCACTGGTTGTATATTTATTTTTATAAGTATGTTTCAATTCAAAATTATCTACAAATGAAGGTCTTAAAAAAGGATTCCCAATGCTAGATGTATTACTACTAATAATTACTCTAAAAGGGTTTAAATCTCTAAAGCGAGGTCTCTCAATACGTTTACCATAGTTTAACGAAAAACTATTATTCTCATTATTTTCATAGCTTGCATAAAAAGATGGAAATAGTTTTGTGTAATTATTAGTATTTGTTTCATTTAATTCTACCGAGAAACCTTTGGTTTGTGTATTCTCTAACCTTAAGCCTAATTGTATGTTCCATTTTTCATTTATATTTTTTAATCCACTAACATAAACTGCTTGATTATTTTCTTCATATTTAAAACTATTAGATATGTTAGCATCAAAAACAGGAGTTCCGCTTATAGTGTTAAAAAGAGTAATATCACTACTATTTTTTATAGTGCTAACTTTTGCTCCGTAAGATAGATTGATAAATTGGTTAGGGTGTTCTATGTCTGTTTTTACACTAAAGTTTTTAATGTTCTGTTCTGCAAGAGTATTAGCTGCTGCATTTATTCCTAAAAAAGAATTATTTGAAGCAAAACTATTGGTTATAAAATTTCGATTCTGATTAGAATTGTATGTAAAGTAATCTAAATCTACAGAGAGGCTTTTTCCTAAACTATCTAATTTAGTATTAGAATGTAAATTGATGAGATGACTGTTTATTTTTACCTTATTATTTCCATTATTTATAAGCAAAGAATCTAATGTGTTAGAAGTATTGAAAATTTTCGAAACACTAGTATCGTCAAGACTTGGAGTTTTAATATTTCCTAAATATTGAAGACCTATAGTTGTTTTTTCGTTAACATCGTAATCTAATAATAGTTGGGATGAAAGATTATCTTCTCCATCCTTAGAATCAATATCAATATCCCATGTGCTATTTGGGTAGTATACTTGAAAATTTTCAGTATTTCTAGAATGACCTTTAGTCCCATTAATGTTTAAGGAAGCACTTAGTTTGTTTTTATTATATAACAGGCTATTTCTAAAGGTTAAAAAATTATAAGTATTAATATTATCAGCAACAGAGATTGTGTTTTTCCAAGAATTTAATTGGCCTTTCTTTAAAATTATATTTATAAGTCCACCATTTCCAGACGCTTCATATTTTGCAGGTGGCGTAGTTATAACTTCAATTTTTTTAATATCGCTAGCTGCTATAGCTTTTAAATAAAGCGTTAAATCTTCTTGAGACAATTGTAATAAACGACCATTAATCATAACTCTAGATTCACCTCTGCCAAGTAAATTAATACTGTTATTTTGTATCCTTAAACCAGGGGCAATACGCAAGGCATCTATAGCATCTCCGCCAATTGCTGTAACATTATTTTCAACATTTAAAATAATGCGATCAGGTTTCTGATCTATTATTTTTTTTTGATAGGTTATAACAACTTCATCCAAGGTATTATCTGTTTCTAGTAATATAGTACCAATATCTAAATCATTATTTATTGTTATTTCTTTTTCAAAATTAATATAGCCTATAAAACTAATAATCAATTTGTAAGTTCCAGAAGCTTTTGTTTTGAGTTTAAAAGTGCCATTATCGTCCGTTATTCCTCCAGTAATAATAGTTCCATCTAAATCTATTAAAGCAACATTTGCCCATATTATAGGTTGCGATTGGTCTGTAACTTTTCCTGTAATGCTAATTTGAGAAAGTAATACACTTGGTACTATAAAAAGGATTAATGTAATTAGGTGTTTCATAAGATTCATGTGTTTTAAAAGTGATATTTGTTTTACTTGAAGCAAATATCTTTTAGAATGAAATCTTACACGACCGATTGTTAAAAGTCGAACGCATTTTTACTGTAGAAATGCGTTCGACTTTTTATATTGAAACGTACGACTTTTTACAAAGCCTTGTTATTGCTGTGATTTTCGGTATGCAGTAGGTGTTTGTCCTGTATGTTTTTTAAAAGCTGTATTAAATGAAGATTTTGAATTAAACCCTACTTCATATAATATTTCTAGTACAGTTTGTTTCTTTTTTAAGGGATCTTTTAAAATAGACATAGCTTTTTCAATACGATAACTATTTATAAAATCGAAAAAATGCTGACCCAATTCTTGATTTATTAAAATGGATAATTCGCGATGCGGAATATCTGTTTTTTCAGAAAGACTTTTTACAGTTAAAGAGGGGTCTAAAAAAGGTTTTTCTTTAACCATATAATCTTTAATACTCTGTATTTGTTTGTTAGAAGTTGTCGTTTCATCTGATACCATTTCCTTAGATAAGAGAAGATTAACAGCAATTCCTCTAAATAATTTAGGAGATAAAAGCGCTTTAAATACTAACCAAAAACTAAAGAGTAAACCAAATAATAAGAGGATAATTCTAAAAATGTTTGTAAAATCTTGATCAAAATTTCCAGAGTCCCTAATACTACCTTTAATAAAAGTTAGTGCTTGGCCAACTAGTATAAATATAATAAGTTGCTTTACCCAATGGTAATTATAGAAAGCATCTTTATTAGTATAGTTTTCTAAAAGTAACTTTCGGTACCTTATAACGTAATATATTTCAGCAATAATGTATAGAACTTCAATAAATTTGCCAATAGCACTAGACCATTTGTATTCTGATGTTTCAAAATAATTTGATAAAAAATCAATTTGAATAGCTTCAGAAGCCATAAAGAAATTAGGGAATAGTACTAAAATATTTATTACCCAAGGTAGTAAGTGAATACTATGTTTTGCTTTAAGTTTGAAATCTGAATAGATAACAGAAAGAATATACAGAAATAATAGAGGATCTTTAAAACAAGACACCTGTATCCTTAGCATTTCTACAATAGGAGGTAACGTTATATAATTAATATAAAAAAAGACAGTTATATCTATAGCAGTGATTATTAAAAAACCTGCGAGTAACTGATTACTTAACTTTTTAGTTGTTTTTACTGTTAATAGAAATATAGAAAAAAGTACAAATAAGACAACTATTACAAAACTTGAAATTCCTATTATTGAAGCGTTATCCATTTGATTATTGATAGGTGAAAATAGACGATTTAATCAATTAAAACCTCTAATATCTTAATCGCCGCATCGCTAATTTTTGTTCCAGGGCCAAAAACGGCTACAGCTCCCGCATCGAATAAATATTGATAATCTTGTTTAGGGATTACACCACCAACAATAACCATAATATCTTCTCTACCATAATTTTTTAAAGCTTCTATTACTTGCGGAACTAAAGTTTTGTGTCCAGCGGCTAACGAGGAAACACCTAAAATATGCACATCGTTTTCTACGGCTTGTTTGGCTGCTTCTTCTGGAGTTTGAAATAATGGGCCTATATCGACATCGAAACCAACATCTGCATAACCAGTAGCAACTACTTTAGCGCCACGGTCGTGACCATCTTGCCCCATTTTAGCAATCATAATACGTGGTCTACGTCCGTCTTGCTCTGCAAATGCATTGGCTAAATCTTGTGCTTTTTTAAAGCTTTTATCGTTTTTTATTTCTTTACTATACACACCAGAAAATGATTTGATTTGTGCTTTATAACGTCCAAATTCTACTTCTAAAGCATCACTAATTTCTCCTAAACTAGCACGCTCTCTTGCTGCTATTACTGCTAAAGCTAATAAATTATCTTTACCAGTCTTTGCTGCTTTTGTTAAATTATCTAATGCTTGTTGCACTTTTTGGGAATCGCGTTTGTCTCTTATGCTGTTTAAACGATCTATTTGTTGGTTTCTAACTGTTTGGTTGTCAACCTCTAAAATATGTAGTGGATCTTCTTCGTCTAAAACATACTTATTAACACCTACAATAATGTCTTGTCCAGAATCTATTCTTGCTTGCTTTCTTGCAGCAGCTTCCTCAATACGAAGTTTTGGTATTCCAGCTTCAATAGCTTTCGTCATGCCGCCAAGTTCTTCTACTTCTTCAATTAAAGACCATGCTTTTTCTGCAATATCATTTGTTAAAGATTCTACATAATAACTACCTGCCCAGGGGTCTACGGTTTTGGTAATATGCGTTTCTTCTTGTAAAAATATTTGAGTATTACGTGCTATTCTAGCTGAGAAATCTGTGGGTAATGCAATGGCTTCATCTAAGGCATTGGTATGTAAACTTTGTGTTCCTCCAAATGCTGCTGCTGCTGCTTCAATAGTAGTCCTAGCAACATTATTAAATGGGTCTTGTTCTGTTAAACTCCAACCACTGGTTTGACAGTGTGTTCTTAAGGCTAGCGATTTTGGATTTTTTGGATTGAATTGTTTTACCAATTTTGCCCATAACATTCTGGCAGCTCGCATTTTTGCGATTTCCATAAAATGATTCATTCCAATGGCCCAGAAAAACGATAAACGTGGTGCAAAGGTATCTATATCCATACCTGCGGCTAATCCTTTTCTAATGTATTCTAAACCATCTGCTAGGGTATATGCCAATTCAATATCGCAAGTAGCACCTGCTTCTTGCATATGGTATCCAGAAATACTAATGCTATTAAATTTAGGCATATTATTACTGGTATACTCAAAAATATCTGAAATGATTTTCATAGAAGGCGTTGGTGGGTAGATGTATGTGTTTCTAACCATAAACTCTTTTAATATATCATTTTGTATGGTTCCAGCTAGTTGTTCTGGTTTTACGCCTTGTTCTTCAGCGGCAACAATGTAGAATGCCAAGATAGGGAGTACGGCACCATTCATAGTCATAGAAACCGACATTTTATCTAGCGGTATTTGGTCGAATAATATTTTCATATCTTCAACACTATCTATAGCCACACCAGCTTTTCCAACATCTCCTACAACACGTTCATGATCACTGTCGTAACCTCTGTGTGTTGCTAAATCGAATGCTACAGAGAGCCCTTTTTGCCCAGCGGCTAGGTTACGTCTATAAAAGGCATTACTGTCTTCGGCAGTACTAAACCCTGCATATTGACGTATAGTCCAAGGCCTTCTAACATACATGGTGCTGTATGGTCCTCTAAGGTTAGGTGCTATTCCGGCAACAAAATCTAGGTGTTTTAAATCTGTAATATCTTCTTTAGAGTATTTAGATTTTACTGTAATGTCTTCGGCCGTTTTAAACATTTTAGTTGGGGCTAACTTATCTTTGTTAATCGAGGACTTTAATTGTATGTTTTGTATGTTTTTTCTTTGCATTACAGTATCATTTTTTTTAGATAAGGATCAAAATTTACTTCGTACCCTGTAGCTAATTGTATGTAAACCGTTTTCTTGTTATGCGACACTATATAAGTTGAGTTATATGTTGTAGCATTTGTTTTTTTATTATCTATACGATGTATAACTTTAAATATTTGAGGTCCAGATTTATCATCGTATTTTGCTGTTATTTTGGTAAATTCTAAATCTGAGCTTTCAGCATAAGTTTCATTATTTATTCTAATCATTCCTAAAAGATATTGCGCGTCTCTTTTAGTTAATGGAGTATAGGGCATAGTATTCATAGAGTAAGTAGAACCTGTTACTTTATCGTAAAACACATAAAAATGGCCTTTCATTTTTCTAAGCAATGTTAAACGCTTACTCTCGTCTTTGTATGCTTCATCTGAAACTAATAATTTCAGCTCCTTTTGGTAGTCTAATAAAGAGTGTTTTTTAAATACACTTGGTAAATACACTTTAATACCGTCTTCTGATAAAAAAGTGTATTCACCAGGTATGTTTCCTGTAGTCTCTTGGTTTTCTATCCAGTTTTTTATTTCTTTTGCTGTATTCTGTATACAAGAACTTAGTACTATAAAAGTAGATAGAATTAGGTAGTATTTAAAAAATAATCTTTTCAAAATTATTAATGATTATGTCCTGCATGAGGGTCTTTTAATGGTTTAGAATCTGTTCCTATAACCGGTCTGTCTTTTGTGGTGTTATCTTGATTTGTCTTTTTAATTGTATTATCAATTGGTGTAGGGTTTTTTAATAAAGAGGGATCCTTAACGTCCATAAGCTTAGAGTAGAAATATTCGAAAGCTACAAATGTTTTTAAACTTCCATCTCCTTGTATTTGCCTAGCAACTCCTCTTAATGGTGTTAAGATTAATTTAGGGCGCATACTATTAGTAGATAGTAATGCATTAAAAGTTGTTTTAATATCTGTTATTTTTATATTATTAGCAATGCAATCCATAAATGGTGCAGAATAATCAAGTGTAGTTGTTTTACCCGATCTATTCCAAATATCGGGGTCGTTTTTTAATAGTTGTGCAATGTCATAACTATGTTTAGACGCTATATCTTCTACCTTTATTTTATCATTCATCGCATTTGTAATAAATGTTATGTAGGATCTAGATGGCGTATAGTTTGTTCCTGTTCCTTTAAAAAGGTTTATAATATCTTCTTCAAAAGAAAAAACAGCTTCTTTATATAGGTCTCCTTTTGGAAATTCGCAAGCTAAAACATTAGGTTTATCTGCATGCTTAAATTCTAAAGGCGCTTCTTTTTTACAGCTAACAGAAGTTATTAATATTGCAATTGCAAAAAGTTTAAAAAAGGTTGTTTTCATAGCTTTAATATTTAAAAAATTAGTTATTCTGTTTTTAATCGATTTTGTTCTGAAGTTTCAGCCAAACGCTTTGGTAAAATAGGTTCTATTAGTGTTTTTCTGGCATTTGTTTTTAAGAAAGGATAAAGTTCTAGATTGTCTTTCATTCTATCATTCTCATTTGGGTGCTTGTTTGTTCCTAATAGAACTAATTCTCCAGTATTAAATTGTTCTTGTTCTTTTTCAGCTGAAGCTTTTATTTTTTTCTGAATAGTACCTTCTTTTAATTGCTGTAAAAAACCGCCTCCATTTTCAATAGATTTGAAAATGTCTAAAGCTTTTTCAGCAAGTTGTTGGGTAATAGTTTCAATATAATAACTACCATCTGAAGCGTTTGTTACTTCACCGAAATAGCTTTCTTTTTTTAGAATTAATAATTGATTTCTAGAAATGCGCTCACCAAACTCATTGTCTTTATGGTATAAGGCATCGTAAGGTAAGTTGTATATGGTATCTGCACCTCCTAGAATAGCACTCATACATTCTGTAGAAGTACGAAGCATATTAGTATTGTAGTCGTATATGGTTTTATTACGTTTTGTAGGAAAAGCAACAATATTACAATCTTGTGATACGTTGTATTCTGTTGCTAGTGTACTCCATAATAGGCGTAAGGCTCTCAATTTAGCTATTTCAAAAAAATAATTGGTTCCTACTGAAACATTAAAGGTAATGTCTTGTTTTAAATTATTATTGAAGTGATTTAAGTACTCATTTGCATGAGCTGTAGCGTATGCTAATTGCTGTACTATTGTTGCTCCTGCGTTTTGATATAAACTAACATCTACACTTAGGGTGCTTTTTAATTGTGTGTTTGTTGTTACAATGTTATTTAATTGCTCATGATCTTTAGATATGTCTGTATACCAATTTCCAGACTTAGCCAAATTGCCAATAATATCTGTATGTACCGTTATTGCTGAGGCATAAGGATGTGCATTTAGATTATTAATAAATTTAGAGTCTAAAAATAGGAGTTTTAAATGTATAGGGGTAGAGGAGAGGTCTATATTTTGTAAAAGTTCTTCTATAGAGGTTGTTGGTTGGGAAATAATGAAGATAATGCTTTCTGCTCCTCTTTGTATAGCATTAATAGCTTTTTTATTAGCAATTTCTACAGTAGTAACAAAAATATATTGCCCTACAAACCAGTTGGAAGTAGGTATGTGGTATAATTTTTTTTCTTTAAAATGATCACTATGATAAAATGGTTTAACATTTATATCTTCATTTGTATTCCAAATTAAAGTCTCATTATAGTCGGCTCCTTTTAAGTCTGCTTGTATTTTT
The DNA here is from genome assembly GCF_053601615.1 of Pontimicrobium sp. MEBiC06410. NCBI lineage: Bacteria > Pseudomonadati > Bacteroidota > Flavobacteriia > Flavobacteriales > Flavobacteriaceae > Pontimicrobium > Pontimicrobium sp. MEBiC06410. Next base: position 165,154 of record NZ_JBSHNT010000158.1, on the reverse strand, counting down.
TGCTTCCAAGCTTTTGCATTTACTGGTGTAAAGCCATCAAATAAATTATTACTCATTATTTTCGGTTTTTAGACTGTCTTGGTATTCTATTATATATATGTCTTCATTATCACGCTTCATATAATATTCTTCTCGTGCAAATTTTTCCAATCCGTCTTGTTTGCTTAGCTCTTTTATGGCTTTTTTGTCTTTTTTATATTCTTCTTTATAATGCTCAATTTCATTCAGCTTTGCTTCCTTCTCTTTATTTAATTCTCGATGAAGTAACAAAGAATTATCATCTATAAATATCATCCAAATGGCAAATATTATAGTAATTATTAAGAATTTATTTTTAAGAAGCTTAGGCATTAATTAAGTTTTTCATTTATAATGGTACGTACAATGTTAACCGCTACAGTATTGTATTTATTGTTAGGTATAATAATGTCGGCATATTCTTTTGTAGGCTCAATAAATTGTTGGTGCATAGGTTTTAACGTGTTTTGATAACGTGTTAAAACTTCGTTGATGTCTCTACCTCGTTCTGCTATATCTCGTTTTAAACGCCTAATTAAACGCTCATCGCTATCGGCATGTACAAATATTTTTATATCGAACATATCTCTTAATTCTTTATTGGTAAGAATTAAAATACCTTCAACAATCATTACTTTTCTTGGGTTTGTAGTAATAGTATCTCCAGTTCTATTATGTTTTACAAACGAATATACAGGTTGGTTTATTGGTTGCCCACTTTTTAAAGTTTTAAGATGTTCACTTAACAAATTAAAATCTATTGATCTTGGGTGATCGAAGTTTATTTTTTTACGTTCTTCAAATGATAAATGAGTGGTATCTTGATAATAAGAATCTTGAGATATTATGCCAACTTCTCCTTCAGGAAGCTCATTTAATATCTGATTTACAACTGTTGTTTTACCGCAGCCTGTTCCTCCTGCAATTCCTATTATTAGCATATTATATATTATTTTTACGGTACAAATTTAGGAATTTGTAATCGAAAAAGTTTAAAATGAGGTCACACTTATTTACGGATAAATTTTAGAGACTTCATCTTCTGTAATTAATAATTTGTTTTCGTTACTCCAACTATTTGTTATGTAGTTCATTACATCTGCTATTTCTTTGTTTGTTAAGCCTTGTTTAGTCATAACGCCATTATATGTTTCTCCGTTAACAGTAATAGTGCCTTTTAAACCATATTTAATAGCTTTAATACTTGCTATACGTTTTTCTTTCAGATAATCTGAGTTATCTAAAGGAGGGAATGTATTAGTTATACCTTTACCATTTGGCATGTGGCAGGTAACACAAAAATCATTATAAACTTGTTTCCCCGCAGTGAAGGTTTGAAGAGTGTTTTTGTTGTTGTTTGTCTCTTTTTTTTCTGAATTACAGGTTGTTAATAACGTTATACACAGTATGGTAATTAAACCGCTTAATTTCATGATTTATTTATCTTAATAGTTTTATAATTCCTAAATTTTCTACTCCCACATAGATATAACCATCTGGTCCAGCTTCTACAGAACGTACCCTTCCTATGTTTTCTAATAAACGTTCTTCTTTTATAACTTTATTATCCTTTAAAAAGCAATGTTGTAAATAGTTAAACTTTAAAGAGCCTACTAGAAGGTTCCCTTTCCAGTCTCCATATTTATCTGATGCTATAAATGCCATACCACTAGGTGCTATAGATGGAGTCCAATAGTGTAGGGGTTGCTCCATACCTTCTTTTTTAGTTATATCGGTTATTTTAGTACCGCTATAGTTTTTACCATAGGTAATTACTGGCCAACCATAATTTAAACCTGGTTTAATAATGTTAATTTCATCACCACCTCTTGGGCCATGTTCATGAGTCCATATCGCTTTTGTTACTGGGTGTAACTCCATACCTTGTGGATTTCTATGCCCATAAGAGTAGATCGCCCTTTTTGCATTTATATCTTTTACAAAAGGGTTATCTTCTGGAATAGAACCATCATCATTTAGGCGATATACTTTTCCTCCATCTTTGGTAATGTCTTGCGGATTAACATCTCTATTACCTCGTTCTCCAATAGTAAAGAATAAATAACCATTGGTGTCAAAAACAATTCTAGACCCAAAATGCTGCCCTCTAGAGGTGTTGGGTTCTGCTTTATATAATAGTTGTTTATCTATTAAAGCATTATTTTTAATTCTGGCTCGCATTATAGCAGTGTTACCGCCTCTACGGTCTCCTTTTGGTGAAGCGTAAGAAAAATAAATCCAGCCATTATTTTTATAATTTGGATGTAAAGCTATATCTAGAAAGCCTCCTTGACCTCTAACATAGATTTCTGGTAAACCCGAAATTTCAGTTTTAACGTTATCCTTAAAGTGAATTAGTGTGCCTTCTTTTTCTGTAATTAATATAGATTGATCTGGTAAAAAAGTAAATCCCCAAGGGTTATTGAGTTGAGGTACAATAACTTCGTAGGTTGCTTTTTTATTTGTTTTAGTTTCTTCTTTTTTATTTTGAGCACAACCTGTAAAACTTAGAGAAAGGATTAATAGGCAAGTAGAGATTTTAGAGATCATAAGTAAGAAAAAAAGTTTTTACAATTTACAATAAAAAATAGTTTCAAATTTAAATAATAGTGTATATTTGCACTTCCAAAATCAAAAAAACATAGTTTGGCTTTTGGAAAAAGATAACCTACTCGGGGTGTAGCGTAGCCCGGTTATCGCGCCGCGTTTGGGACGCGGAGGTCGCAGGTTCGAATCCTGCCACCCCGACTAAAATTAATACCAAAGAAAATTAAAACCTTGTAAATCGTATGATTTACAAGGTTTTATGGTTTTTGGGTTATCATAAGAATTGAATTAATATGGTTTAATTCGGTTCACAATTCGGTTCACAGTTTTAAAATACAAAAAGTGTGAACCGAATAGACACTTAAAATACTGTAATTGAAATAGTTGATTTGACTTTCGTCTTGACAAAATGTTTAACTAAAAGACGACAACTATGCAATCACAAACTACCTTTACCCTATCATTTTGGGTTAATGCCACACGAGTAAAAAATAATTTAGTTTCAGTTTTCGCAAGAGTAACTGTAAATGGCAAACGAGCAAATATCAGTTTAAAACGAAAAGTAGTTTTATCCGAATGGGATTCTAATAAAGGTAAAGCAAGAGGTAATAAACAAGAATCTCGATTACTCAACAGATATTTAGACCTGGTTAAAAACAGAATTTACGAAGCTCATGATGAACTAGTAAAAGAAAAAGTCTTTATCTGTGCTCAATCTATTAAAGCTCGCTTTTTAGGCGAAGACAACGAAGAGTATTCTTTATTAACATTAGTAGATTATCATAATACACAAATGAGTGAATCATTAACCTATGGCACTTTAAAGAACTACTTCACTACTCAAAAGTACATCAAGTTATTCCTAACTAAAAAAAGAAAAACTCAAGATGTGTATTTATCACAACTAACATTTCGTTTTTTGGTTGATTTTGAAAAGTTTCTACGTTTATATGTTCCAGAGGACCATCAAAAGAAAATGGAAAATAACACAGTAATGAAGCATATTCAACGACTTCGCAAAATGGTAACATTAGCTTATAAAATGGAATGGATAGATAAAGATCCCTTCATAAAATTCAAGCCAACATATATTAAGAATGAGCGCCAATTTTTAAGAGATGATGAATTACAAAATATTATTAAAAAAGAATTTGAAATTGAAAGATTAAATTTTGTCAAAGATTTATTCATTTTCAGTTGTTATACTGGCTTATCTTATATAGATGTAATGAACCTCAACGAAGAGAATATCGCTATTGGTATAGATGGTGGAAGGTGGATTATCACTAACAGACAAAAAACACATAATAAAGTTAAAATTCCACTTTTACCAATTGCTGAAGAGTTAATTAAAAAATACAAAGGCCATATTAAGATCAAGAAAACAAAGACCTTATTTCCTAATATATCAAATCAAAAATTGAATTCTTATTTAAAAGAAATTGCTGATTTATGTAATATTAAAAAGAATCTTACCTTCCATATTGCTCGACATACTTTTGCTACAACAATAACATTAAGTAATGGTGTTCCAATAGAAACTGTTTCAAAATTATTGGGTCATACAAAAATTGCTACTACCCAAATTTATGCTAAAGTTATTGAAAGAAAAGTAAGTGATGATATGAAATTACTTAAAGAAAAATTTAATTCTAAACAGAGAGAGAATAAAGTAGGTTAATAGTTTTAGATACTTTTTGACATAATTTACGCTAAAATATATCAAAATATTTGCGCAGTTAAGTAGTTGCGCATATATTTGCAGTCAAATAACTGCGTAAAATATGAAAGCAAGACGAGATATATTTCAAGCCATAGCAGATCCAACTAGAAGAACAATAATAACTCTAGTTGCTCTTAATGCGATGACACCTTCTGCAATAGCAGAAAATTTTGATTCATCTAGACAAACAATTTCAAAGCATATACAAATCCTAACGGAATGTGAAATTTTAGAACAAGAACAAAATGGAAGAGAAATATACTATCATTTAAATCCTGAAAAAATGAAAGAAATTGCAGCATTTATTGAACCCTTTCGAAAATTTTGGGACGATAAATTTAATAAACTAGAAGTAATAATGAAAAACCACCAATCAAATAAATAAAATTCTATGCAACAAAAGACAAAAATAAATGCTGAAAACGATAAGCAAGAATTAATAATAACCCGTGAATTTGATTTACCATTAGAATTGCTTTTTAAAGCTTATGAAGATAAAGATTTATTTGAACAATGGATGGGTTCCAATCTAGTACACTTTGAATTTAAAGAATATGGTAAGTACCATTTTGAAACTAAAGACCCAAAAGGGAATGTAATTTTTAGTGGGAAAGGTACATTTCATGGATTTATCCCAAATGCAATGATAGTTAGAACTTTTGAAATGGATGTATTCTCGATGCCTGCACAGCTCGAATTTCTAAATTTCAAAACCCTAACCAGTAATACAAGCGAACTGACCATGCACATTATTTTTAAATCGGTTGAAATAAGAAATGAACTATTAAAAAAACCTTTTGCTATAGGTCTCGATATGGCTTACAATCGATTAGAAAAAACTTTAAGTAAACTAAAATAAGACATTATGGACATTACGAAAAAAAACAAAATCATTTATTGGATAGCAACCATCTGGTTAGCATTAGGGATGCTTTCAACAGGAATCGTACAATTAATTAAAATGGAAGAAGAAGTCACAAACTTTACAAATTTAGGCTATCCACTTTATTTAATGACTATACTCGGCATATGGAAGATTTTAGGTGTTATAGTTATTCTCATTCCTAAATTTCCTTTATTAAAAGAATGGGCTTACGCTGGTTTTTTCTTTACTATGTCTGGTGCTATAATTTCACATTTAGCAAATGGTGACCACATTGTAACACTTTTTGGTCCAGCTTTACTTCTTATACTAACAATAATATCTTGGTGTTTTAGACCAGCAAATAGAAAACTCACTCTAGTTAATAAATAATTGAATAAAATGAATAGTAAAATTGACTTATATCTCGAAGAAGGGTGTGGACGATGCGAATTATACCGCACACCAAATTGCAAGGTTCATACTTGGAAAGAGGAGCTGAAGCTATTAAGAAAGTTTGTACTCGATTGTGGTCTGACTGAAGAATTGAAATGGGGCGTTCCATGTTATACTTTTCAGAAAAAAAACATCTTAATTGTAGGTGCATTTAAAGAGTTCTGTTCAATTAGTTATTTAAAAGGAGTTCTATTAAATGATATACATGGCATTCTTCAAAAGCCAGGAGAAAGTACACAATCAGCACGATTAATAAAATTTACAAATGTTCAAGATATAATCGAAATTGAAACTATTTTGAAAACCTATATTTATGAAGCTATTGAGGTAGAGAAAGCGGTTTTAAAAGTAAAATTCAAAAAGAGCCCTGAACCTATTCCTGAAGAACTACAAGAAAAAATGAATGAAGACCCTGTTTTTAAAACTGCTTTTGAAGCATTAACACCAGGAAGGCAAAGAGGATACATTCTTCATTTTTCTCAACCTAAACAATCGAAAACTCGAAAGTCAAGAATAGAAAAAAGCACACCTCAAATTCTCAATGGAGTTGGCTTAAATGATAAATATAAATCAATGAAGAAAAAATAAAATGTAGATACTAATTTACTAGTAAAGTTTGAACCAAAGAATAAACAACCTACTGATAGATTTAAATGAGCAACTCAATTTTGTTAATATTGAAATTGATGATCCTATAGAAATATGCGAGCAAGCTATTGGTATTACTTTAAAATCACTTGAAAAATTAAAAAAACTAATTCAAAAACACAATTTCAAATCTCAAGATTCTGAAATTATATTTTTTAAAGAAATTAAGCCTCAATTCACCTCAAAACTTATCTACTATAATAAAATCTATAAAATTGAAACAAAAAAACCACATGGTGGTCAAAGAATTGTAAAAAAGTATTATAAGAGTGAATTACAAAAGCTAAAACTATTTTTCGATAGTGAGTTAGAGTTTTATAGATATTTTAGAACAGGTAGCACTTACCTTGATTATAAATACTTCATTCGAGGTAAGTTTGATATTAAATTAACTTTAAACTCGTTTTATTTTGAATCTGACACTAGCTTTACAACTACACATAGCTATAAGGTGGCAAAAATTATTGCACATGATTTATTGCAAGTGTATTTGGAAGACAAATTATTAGTAATGGACAATAAGCAACCAAAAGAAAAATCACAAGTCAGTCCGAAGGTAAGGCAAGCATGGACAGGTTCTAAAGTAGCATTAATCGAACTTTTATATGCATTACATTCAGAAGGTGTATTAAACAATGGTGCTTCAGATTTAAAAGATGTAGCTGCTTATTTAGAACATGTATTTGACATTGATTTGGGTCAGTATCATAGGGCTTTTCTAGAAATTAGAGTTCGTAAATCTGATAGAACTAAATTTCTAACTTCATTAAAAGAAAACCTTACCAAAAGAATGAACAATACGGATGAATCATTTGGACGTTGATTTAGATCTGTTTAAAAAAATCGCTCACAACTTCGGTTTATCTTGTGAACAAATCACTTAAAACTACTGCATATTTGCCAAACGAAAGTCAAATCACATTAATAGCTGCCATTGATAACGAGAGTTTGATTTGGTAGCTATTTTAACCAAAATCGTTTACTATGGCAGCAACAATTATCACTACAGAAGATCTTCGAGAATTCAAATTAGAATTATTAGAAGACATCAAAGCAATTATTAATCACCAATCAGGTTTCGCACCAAAAAAATGGTTAAAGTCACCAGAAGTTCGCGACTTATTAAGTATCTCACCTGGAACCTTACAAAATCTTCGTATCAACGGCACTTTACCTTATACAAAAGTAGGTGGTGTTATCTATTACGACTACGAAGAAATCCAGAAAGTAATGGAAGAAAATCGCATTCATAACAAATTCTAGTTCCCACGAAAGTGGGAATCTTTCCATATGCAAAAAGTGAATTACATATTACATCTAAAAGGGGTGTTTATTCAATTCTCTAAAGACAACCGTTTAAATCCAACACATATAAGTCTATATGTGGCATTATTTCAAATTTGGAATAACAACCGGTTTTTAGATGAATTCTATATCAATCGTGAAGAGGTAATGAGCTTTTCAAAGATAGGCTCTAAATCAACGTATCATAAATGTATTAAGGACTTGAATCATTGGAAATACATTATCTATTATCCATCACACAATCCATTCAAAGGAAGTAAAATTAAGATGTTCAATTTTGAAACAAGTTCTAAACAAGTTTTGGACTCATACAGTCCCAAAAATGGACAAGCACTGGTATCTATTAATAAACATATACAAACAAATAAAAACAGTAATAAACTAGACAAGCCAAAAAATGAAAAAGAGATTATTGATTTTTTCAAAAAGGAAAATTGGCCTATAGTTGAAGCTCAAAAATTCTTTAATCATTATCAGGGTATTGGTTGGAAGGTTGGTGGTAAAACAAAAATTGTTAATTGGCAAGCAACCGCTCGCAATTGGATGCTAAAAGCAGAAGAAATTAAAACAGAGAAAATACAAAAAGGAGTTAGCCAAAACTCTGTATCGAGCTTGTCGAGAGGTCAAGACAACCTTAAGACTGTGAAAAATAAAAACTACAATGAACCTCTATGAGTAATCTACAACCACATATAATTCAGGAAGGAAGTGTTCAGTATCGATTAGGAGAATTTAAAAACAATAATATTTCATACGATTTCAAGAAGATTTTAATTTACCTAGATGCAAAAGGAAAACTACTGTTTGGTAAAAACTTCAAGATTTATGAAGAAGATGAGATTATTCTTTACAAGCTATGCATTTATTTTATAAGAGATTTTGAAGCATGCAAAAAATTAAATATAGACCCAAATAAAGGTATTTTGCTATCTGGTCCAGTGGGTTGTGGTAAAACAAGTTTAATGAAATTACTTCGACACATAGTACCTCATTACAAACCGTATGAAGTAATTCCTGCAAGAAATATTACATTTTCATTTAATAATATTGGTTTTAAAACCATTGAAGAATATGGTAACAGTAATTTCTATTGTTTTGACGATTTAGGAGTAGAAACAACTGGAAGACATTTCGGGAAGGACTGCAATGTAATGGGAGAAATTCTCTTATCGCGTTACGATTTATTTCTAAAACGCAACATTAAAACCCATGCAACAACCAACCTAAATGCACAAGAATTGGAGGAAAGATATGGTAGTCGAGTCCGTTCCAGAATGAGACAACTTTTCAATTTAATTGCTTTTGATCAAAAAAGTAAAGATAAGAGGATGTAGATTAACTTTCTATTTTTGCAGTATAACGATTATGTATAATTATTTTTGAGTGTATTGATATTTTACATATATTTGCAGTATAGTAATTATGTAAACAATTTATGCAAATAAAAAACACAACATTAAAAACGCTTTTACAAGGAGAAGGAATTTCTTCTGGGTATTCGTTTCGTGGTAAGATTGAAGATGATTTCAATGGCAAACTAAAGGTAATACAATTAAAAGACTTAATAAATGATTATACTGCAATTGGTGAAGAATGTTATAAAGTGTCCGCAGAAGGTATTAAGGAAAAGTATATTCTAAAAGATGGAGATATACTCTTTATTTCTAAAGGCCAGAATAATAATGCTATTGCCTTTAGTTCTAATAATAAAAAAGGAACATATATAGCATCATCTGCGCTGTTTGTAATTGAAGTAAATCGTGCAAAAGCTTATCCAAAATATATTGCATGGTATTTAAATCAGTTGCCTGTGCAAAATTACATCAAGCAAAATCTTACAGGTACATACACACCAACAGTTAATCGCAAGGTAGTAGAAAATATTCCAATTCAACTTCCAAGTCTAGAAGAGCAATTTAAAATTGCAGCTTTAGGTGAGTTAACAATAAAAGAAAAATTAGTACATACTCAAATTTTAGAGTTAAGAGAGCTATTAATCAACAACCAATTATTAAATCATATTAACAAAAGATAATACAATTAAAATGATAGATAAAAAACCATCACAAGATCAAATCAACGCAGCGTTATGGAATGCTTGCGATACCTTTAGAGGAGCATTCGATTCATCAGAGTATAAAAACTACATTCTGGTATTTATGTTTATTAAATATTTAAGTGATGTTTGGGAAGATCATTATCAGGAGTATAAAGAAATGTATGGCGATAATGAAGAACTTATTCAACGTAAATTAGGTAGAGAGCGTTTTATTTTACCAAAAAACTGCACCTTTAAATACATTTATGAAAACAGAGACCATCAGGACATTGGTGGTATAATAGATAAGGTACTTGGGCAAATTGAAGAACAAAACATAGAAAAGTTAGATGGTGTATTTCGTAACATCAGTTTCAACTCAGACAAGTTGGGGCAAACAAGAGACCGCAACCGTCGTTTAAAAAATTTAATTAACGACTTCGCGCAACCAGAACTAGATTTCCGTCCATCACTTTGGGATGGCAAGCAAGATATTTTAGGGGATGCTTATATGTACCTATTAGAAAAATTTGCTTCAGGAGCGGGTAAAAAAGGCGGTGAATTTTTTACGCCTAAAGAAGTATCTAGTCTATTAGCAAAATTAGTTGACCCAAAAGAAGGCAACCGTATTTTCGACCCTACCTGTGGTTCCGCATCATTATTAATCAAAGTGGCAGAAGAAGTAAAAGATAATCAGGGCAATCCAACCAATAATTTTGCGCTATATGGTCAAGAGTCTAATGGAGATACTTGGGCATTAAGTAAAATGAACTGCTTTTTGCATAGTATGGATTCGGCTCAAATTGAGTGGTGTGACACCATCAATAATCCAAAACTCATTGAGAACGATAGCTTAATGAAGTTTGATGTAGTAGTCGCAAACCCACCATTCAGTTTAGATAAATGGGGTCATGAAAATGCTGAAACAGACAGATACAAGCGATTTTTAAGAGGTGTGCCACCAAAGTCTAAAGGCGATTATGCCTTTATTCTGCACATGATAGAAACCGCATTACCAACAGGTAAGGTAGGTGTAATTGTGCCACATGGCGTATTGTTTAGAGGAAGTGCCGAAGGTAAAATACGTCAAAAACTGATTGAAGAAAATCTATTGGAAGCTGTAATTGGCTTACCATCCAACCTCTTTTTTGGAACAGGTATTCCGGCCGCCATATTAATTTTTAATAAAGCAAAAACAACCGATAAGGTGTTGTTTATAGATGCCAGTAAAGACTATCAAGATGGTAAAAAGCAAAACATTCTACGTAAGCAAGATATCAATAAAATTGTAGACACCTTTAAGCAGTTTGCTGAAATAGAAAAATACAGCCATCTGGCAAATCCAGAGGAAATTGCCGAAAACGACTTTAATCTCAACATTCCACGTTATGTAGACACCTTCGAGGAAGAAGAACCTGTAGATATAGCGGCAACACAACAAGAAATTGAAAGACTGGAAAGTGAGTTGGTTGAGGTACGCGCGAAAATGGATAGTTACTTAAAAGAATTAGGGTTATGAGTAAAGAATTCCAAAACTGGATAAAATCAAAAGATGATTTTATAAAGAAGCAAGCAGTAAATGCTGCAAGCCAATTAGATTTAGCTTGTGAGTTTAAAGGGTATTATATAGAAGATAATGACTACTATGGTAGTACAGAGCCTTTTCCTTTGTTCAAATCTTTTGAACACTACCAGGAAGATACACCGTCTACAATGTTCATAGACCATATCCGCTATTTTTTTGAACTAAATAATGAAAGTGAAAAACATACAGCCACAGTACATTTTAGTGAAGCAAACCAAAATGGCGTGCTGTTTTCTATTGAAGAAACAGTTGCAGAAGTAAATCTTAATAATAATGAGGTTTTAGAAGAGCACTTTAATAGCTTGAAAAAATTAATGAGTAAGAAGTTTAATCTTAATAAGTAAATAGCTCATGAAAAAAGTATTACGACTTAAAACCGAATTCGAAAGGATCATAAAAAGAGCTGATGAAATTCTCATAGCTTCTGCTATGATAACAGATTTTGGCTTGTCTCTTTTTAATAAGCGTAACCAAGATGCTTTGTTTCAGGTTTTGGTCGGTATAGACTTACCTACGCAACCATCAACATTACAAAAAATGTTTGACAATAAGGTAGAAGCTAGAGTGCATAATATTAAAGGGCAATTTTTTCATCCAAAAGTGTATATGTTCAAAGTAGATGATAGCTGGGTGGCTTATATAGGTTCTGGAAACTGCACACATGGTGGTTTAGAGCGTAATATAGAAATGTCAATTAAGGTAGAAGATGAAGAAACGGTTGAAGAATTAATAAAATGGTTCAGTATTTACTTTGATAAGCATGGACAAGTGCTAACACAAGATTTTATAGATGATTATGCAGTAATGTTTAATGCAAGACGGGATTTAGAGGCAGATTTAAATGCAAAAATAAAATCCTTTAAAAACGAAACAGGTGTTTCTAAAGGAAGACGAAAACTATCGGACTATAATTTTTCAGGTCAGTTTTTTCAATTTGAGCATTATAATGCGTTTACAGGAACAAAACCTATAACAGATTCACCAGAAGCTAGAAAAGAACGATTAGTGGTTCAAGAAAAATTGTTAGAGCTACATGAAGAGCTGTACCCGCTAATGCAAAAAGAAGGTTGGCAGGTGTATGAGCACCACATGTCTCAACACGTAACCTCATCCTATATGCACAATGAGCGCGCATCAAAAGAGCTTACCGCTATTTGGTTGCATTATGGACGTAGCGAACCAGAATTGGAAGCCTACCAAAATGCGTATGGTGATAACATGACATCGCTTTACCACATGCGTTTAGAGGTGCTTATTACTAAAAACCATTTATGGGTAGAGTTACGAGTAGGTAAGAGAGACGGTAGTTATCCAGATAGAGAGTACATCAAAACCCAATTAAAAACTAACCCAAGCTTTGTAACTAACTATTACAACTTGGTAAAAGCATTAGATAAAGAATATACAGTAACTATTGCAAATGAGTACGTTCATGTTAATGAGTTTAAAGATGAGGAAGATTTAAAAGAATTTACGTTACAGGATAACCCAAGTAGATATTATTTCAGAATAGGTAGGGAATACCAACCTGATGACAAAGCCATTTCAGAGAAAACGATAGTGAGTACAATTATGTCAGATTTTGAAAAATTGTATCCATTGTATCAATTATTAAAACATAGCCTATAATGACCCACAACACCGACATAACACCGACAAAAGTCCACAGAGATGCCAAATTAGGAGTAATTCCTGATGGTTGGAATTTGAAAACTTTGGATGAAATCGGAAGCTTTACCAAAGGAAAAGGTATTAGTAAGAGCGAAATACTAGAATCAAGTGATTCTGGTTTTTCTTGCGTTCGCTATGCGGAAATATATACCAAGTATCATAATTATGCATATACATTTGAGTCCAGAATAAATGAGGAATCTGCTAATAATAGTAATGAAATAAAATTCGGTGATATTTTGTTTGCAGGATCTGGTGAAACTTTGGGAGATATCGGAAAGGCTATAGCTTATTTAGGTAATGATAAAGCCTACGCAGGTGGTGACATAATAATTTTTAGACAAGAAAATGAAGACTCAAGATATCTTGGGTTTTTAATGAATAATGATTTTGTTAGGTCTCAATTACACAAATTGGGTCAAGGACATTCGGTAGTTCATATATATGGCAAAAGCCTAAAAAAAGTTAAAATCCCAATCCCACCACTATCAGAACAACAAAAAATAGCCAAAATTCTAGCCACTTGGGATGTAGCCATAAATAATCAAGAGGCATTAATTGCTCAAAAACAAGAACAAAAGAAGGCACTCATGCAACAATTGTTAACTGGTAAAAAACGGTTTGCTGGGTTTGGGGATGAGTGGGAAGAAGTTAGGTTGGGTGAGATTTCAAAATCATTTTCAGGCGGGACACCTTCAAGTAAGAACTACGATTATTACAATGGTAATATACATTGGATAAAATCTGGAGAATTAAATCAGGTTATTATAACAGATACAGAAGATTTTATTACGGAATTAGGTTTAAAAAACTCTTCAGCTAAAATAGTTCAGCCAAAAACACTTTTAGTAGCAATGTATGGTGCTACAGCAGGTGTTTGTGCAATTACAGAAATCAAAGGAGCGATTAATCAAGCTGTTTTAGCAATTATTCCTTCAGAAAAAATAGACAATACATTTTTGTTTCAAAAATTGAGAATGATAATGCCATCTGTTGTTCACGCTATGACTCAAGGTGGTCAACCTAATTTAAGTGGTGGTATTATAAAAAAAGTTAAAATCAAAATTCCTGAATTCATAGAGCAACAAAAAATAGCAGAGGTTTTAACAGCTGCTGATAATGAGATAACAGCTTTACAACAACAGTTGCAACAACTAAAAACACAAAAACAAGGGTTAATGCAGAATTTATTAACCGGGAAAATTAGAATAAAAAATTAGTGTATGGAAGAAATTAAAGAAATAGAACATTCAAGATATGTATTGGCAAGGTTCGACCATTACATAGAAGGAGCTAATAGTAAAGGCAACTTTCTTTTGGCTTTCAGTGCCTTTTTGTTTGGTTTTATTGTAACCAGTTTTAAAACAATTATGGAATTTAATAATTCAGTCGCCAAAGATTGGACAGTTGGGTTATTAATAACAATTCTTATTATGGGTTTGGTAAGTATTGCCTTTACTATTGCGGCGGTATTTCCTTTTTTAAAAACAAATAATTCAAGTAGTAAAAAATACCATTCGTTGGTCTTTTTTAATTCAATTGCAGATATGGAAGAAGATAACTTCCTAAAGCAATATAAGAACCAAAAAGATAAAAAAGCATGTAAAGATATGGCTAAACAAATCTATGCAATATCTAAAGGGTTAAAAACTAAATATTTCAGAATTAGTTGGGCGATCAGGTTGGTGTTTGTGCAATTGGCTCTGCTTTTACTAATTATAATAATCAAGGTAGTATGAGTTTATTTAAAAATTATAAATCAGGTATTGAAAGTGTCTTGAGCAGATCAGGGCAACCGTTTCAAAAAGGATTGAATTCACCTTATATATTACTGAACGAAAGTAGAAAAACTTTTTCTTCAGTTCCTGCAACTATTGAACCTAATTCTAAAACCATTTTGGAGTTTGATTCTAGTCAATTACAAAAGTACTTTGGGCCAAATAAATATTCATTTGATAAAGTTACAATCGGTAATCACCCAGATTTTGAATATTTAGAAGACAACCAAATGCTGAAGCATCATTGTGTATCAATGTTTATTGATATTAAGGGTTCAACACGTTTGGCTTTAAAATATTCGCTTGAAGAAGTTCGGTTAATAAAAGACACATTGTTGACGCTTTGCATAAATGTTGTAAGTCATTTTGGTGGTCATGTACATAGGCTACAAGGTGATGCAGCTTTTGTACAATTTGTTAGAAAAGACTCAAACCCAAGTGATAGCATAATTAATGCGTTAAATGCGGCAAGTGTTTTATGTCAAGCTGTTTCAGAGGACTTATCATCTGCCTTCGTTAGTTATGGTTTGGACCCATTAAAATTAGAGTAGGTATTGATTATGGTTCTGATGAAGAGGTAATGTGGTCACACTATGGTATTGCTAATTGTAATGAATTAACAACAACAAGTTTACATACAGATTTAGCAGCGAAGTTACAACACAAGGCATCTGTGAATTCTATCAGAATTGGTAAAAATTTGGTAGATGCAATTGAAATGAAAGAAGACTATATTTCTACACCAAGAATCATTAAAAATGGCGAATATGTAGATGACCGTTACATTATTCAATCATCAGATTTTAGTTATCGACAGTTCGATTTTAACTGGAAAAAATATTTAAATAGTTTTTCATTTTATAAACAAAATGGTAGTGGTAAACTCGAAATATTCGATAATCAATTTACGTTAAAAGCAATGGTTTATCAACCAGAAAAGGAATACAATAGCTCATTATATTTTGAGAATAATTATGCAATACTAAAAGGAAGATTAATCAAATATCAGTTAATGTACAATGGTTCGGAATATCATAGAAAACATTACGAAACGATTACTTGGGAAGCATATAATTATGGAAAAGAAGCCATAAAAGCTAAAGATGAACATCATGATTTCGAGAGAAAGTTCGCGAATAAAACATACTGTATTGCCCATGCAGGCTATCAAGGAAATCATTATTTGAAATGCACAATAAAAAGAACACATTCTGATAACATCACATTAAAATTTCCAATTTACGTTGATGATGAATGGGATAGAGAAATAGATATAAAAAGTTTGTTAAACTAAAATTTTAAAACAATGCCAAGAAAAGAAAGACATGTAGTTCCTAATCCAGATGGCGGTTGGGACTCAAAAAGAGAAAAAGCACAAAGAGCTTCAAAGCACTTTGAAACCAAAAAAGAAGCTATGGACTGGAGTCGCCAAAAAAGCAGATCTGAAGGTTCAGAATTAATACCGCATAAACGCAATGGTCGTATCCAAAACCCAGACAGTCATGGTAACGACCCTAATCCACCAAAAGATAAAAACTAATGAATATACAGTTAGAACAGCTATATGGTATTTGGAGGCACGAGCATAATGGTGTAATTACAGACTTTAATGTTAGGGTTTATGATGAACAGCATCATACAGGTATCTCTATGTTTACAGTGTTTAGATGGACAGATGAGGGCTCTGAAATTATTTATGAATGGCATGGTGTGCCGGAAATAATAAATTATCCAGACCAGATTTCAGATATTAATGTACATCATTTAATATCGACAGAAGAAAATCTAACCTATCAAAATCTAAAAATTTGGCATTTCACCAATAACCTAATGATTTTAGAATTTGGAGATGGCTCAAGAGTAGAATTTCAAAAATTAGGAACTTAAATGTAATAGCATGCAAAATATATTTATAGACGAAAGTTGCCATTTAGAACACGATAATATTCCAATTATGTGTATTGGGTATATAAAAGTACCTCAAAATCAATACACGCAATTAAAGGAACACTTTGAAGCTTTAAAATTAGAATACCATACCCCAGTAGAGCTAAAATGGAATAAGTTTTCTAATAGCAGATTACCGTTCTATAAAGCACTAGTAGATTATTTTTTTAACAACCCTTTAGAGTTCAGGTGCATTTTAGTTAAATACAAAGACCGCCTTAATCATAGCGATTATAATAGCGGGTCTCACGATAATTTTTATTACAAGCTCATCTACTTTTTACTAAAAACAAATCCGTCAGAAGAACAGTATAGAGTATATCTAGATATTAAAGATACGCGTGGTAAAGAAAAACTAAATAAAATACACGAGGTCTTTACACAGTATTACAAGGGAGAATCGCCATTTACGCATTTACAACACATTAGATCCCATGATAATGTGTTTATCCAGTTAGCAGATTTCTTTATTGGTGCTATAACCTATAAGACAAGAATGAAATCCAATCCAGATTTGAATCATGCTGGCAGATTGGAGTTTATAGAATATTTAGAAGAAGCTTCAGGATTTTCATTAGATGAAGGTACGGTACCATGGGAAACTAAATTCAACATCTTCGATCATCAACCTAAAAAGAGTGAGTAGATGGAGTTGGATGAACTAGATGAATTGATATTGGGTTTAGGCATTGAACCTACCGATGAGGAATTGGAAGAATTGTGTGAAGCTTTTGAAGACGATTTTGTACACAATGCATTTACCATAAATGGTTTAAATGTAAAAGTGATTTTGCACAATTCTAAAGTTGAGGGCTATGAAGAATACCCAGAAACGTTTGTACATCTCATAACTCGTAAAAGTAAAAGCGGTCACAGGGTTTTTGATAGAAATAGAGCAAACAGAGTGCATTGGATAAAATGTATACTGCAAAATCGTGACGAAGAAGAGATTTTATGTTTTAAGCATACAGAAGGCAATGGAGCAGTAAGAGATTACTATTGGTATGAAGAAGAAGATTTTTTAGTGATTATGGAAGAAGTAACCCCTGATTATATCATTATAACGAGTTTTTATATAGACAATGATTACAATAGAAACTATTACAGAAAAAAATATGAAGCATACCTTAAAAATCAGGCATAAAAAAACCGCAAATTACGGTATTGCGGTCAACCAGATCCTTTTCCCTTTGGGAAATGATAGTACAAATATAAACCTTTTTTTCGATTTACATAATATATATAGCAACAAACATACCAAAACAGAGAAAATTAAGGCGAAAATCATTTCCCCAAAAAAGAATATAGTTTCCCCAAAAACAAGTACTAGAGTTAAAGCTATAATAAAAGACATAACTAATAATAATAGTGTTTTTGTAAGTTTTATAAGGGGTTTAGAAGGTTTTGAGGTTAGAAATAGTGTTTTTTATAACAAGGTTCAATTCCCCAAAAAACCAAATAGTTCCCCAAAAACAAATACAATTCCCCAAAAAGGGAAATAAAAGAATAAAATAATGGCAGTAAATTATAACGAGTTTCATGATTCACAATTACCGGCAATAAAATTGCTTAAAAAACTCAACTGGCAATACATCACACCAGAGGAAGTCTTTAAAGCAAGAGGCGAATTGCTATCTAATGTCATTTTAAATGATATTCTCGCAGAACAATTACACAAAATCAATCACTTTGAGTATAAGCGCGAAAAATATAAATTCTCTACAGGTAGTGTCCAAGGGGCAATAAATGCCTTAAAAAGTGTACCTAATGAAGGTGTAATAAGAACTAATGAGCATGTTTATGATTTACTAACCTTGGGTAAAAGCTTTAACGAAACCGTAAAAGGAGACCGTAAGGCTTACACTATGAATTTTATTGATTGGAAGAATCCAGAGAACAATGTATATCACATAACCGAAGAATTTGTTGTAGAGGGCTTAAAAGGGAAGCGTCGTCCAGATATTGTGTTGTTTGTAAATGGTATTCCTTTTGTAGTGATAGAAAACAAAAGACGAGATAAAAACCTATCTCTTGACGAAGCCATTTCACAAAGTGTTGGTAATCAAAAAGAGGAAGCCATACCTAAACTATTTCATTATGCACAAATCTTAATGGCAGTACAGCCAAATGCAGCTAAATATGCAGTAACGGGTACAGATGCTAAATTTTGGGCAGTTTGGAAAGAGGATACTGAAAATGAAGTTCAAAAACTACTAAAGCGTACAGTTAATAATACACAAGCAGAAGATAGGTTAGTTACAGAACAAGACAAAGCAATATTTGCCTTATGTCAACCACATCGATTACTCGATATGGTGTACAAATATGTCGTATTCGATGGTCCAGATAAAAAAATATGTCGCTATCAACAATATTTTGCAGTTCAAGAAACCATCACTAGAATAAAACAACGCAATAAAGATGGAAACCGAAAGGGTGGTGTTATTTGGCATACAACTGGTAGTGGTAAATCATTAACTATGGTAATGTTGTCAAAGGCTCTGGCATTAGAAGAGTCTATTGAAAACCCTAGGGTTATTATTGTAACAGACCGCATCAGTTTAGACAAACAAATATTTAAAACCTTTGTAAACTGTGGTAAAAGTGTCAAAAAAGCGAAAAGCGGCAGCAACCTCATTGAGTTATTACAAGATAAAGGAAGCGAAATCATTACCACAATTATCGATAAGTTCAATATCGCATCCAGTAGAATAACTTTTAAGGAAAAATCTCAAAACATCTTTGTATTGGTAGATGAAAGTCACCGTAGTCAGTATGGTACAGCGCATGCGCAAATGAAACGCTTATTGCCCAATGCATCATACATAGGTTTTACGGGCACACCATTGATGAAATCGGAAAAGAACACCTCTAAAAAATTTGGTGGCTTTATCCATAAATACACCATAGATCAGGCTGTAAAGGACGGAGCAGTATTACCATTATTATATGAAGGGCGTTCCGCAAAACTATCAATCAATAAGGCACAGATAGATAAAGGCTTCGAGAGGCTTTCAGAAAATTTAAGTGAAGATGCACAAAAAGATTTAAAGAAGAAATTTTCTTCAATCAGTAAAATATTTGAGTCAGAACATGTAGTCAATGAAATCGCCTACGATATTTCGAAACACTACACTCAAAACTGGCAAGGTCATGGGTTTAAAGCACAATTAGCAGTACCTAAAATTGATACAGCAATTAAATACCAAAAGTATTTTGAAGAGCAATTAGACCCTACTTTAAGAATAAGTACGCGAGTAGTATTTACGCCACCAGATAGCAGACAAGATAATGACGATGTGTGGTCAGAAAGCAGTAACGAGTCCAGAAATTACTGGAATCAATTGATGGCGAAACATCGTAATCAAGAGGAATATGAAAATGATGTCATAGCAAAATTTAGCGACCCATCACGCGAAGTGGAATTAATAATAGTGGTTAAAAAATTATTAACAGGTTTTGATGCACCAAGAAACACAGTACTATATTTAGCAAGACCTTTGGTAGCACACAATTTATTACAAGCCATAGCTAGGGTAAATAGATTGTTTAAAGGAAAAGAACATGGCCACATTATTGATTATGTTGGTATTTTAGGAAAACTAGATGAAGCATTAACAGAGTATAGCGCACTAGAAGATTTTGATGAAGATGATTTAACCAATGCATTGGTAGATATCAAAGATGAGGTGCGTAAAGTACCAGTAAAACATGCCGATGTAGCAGATATTTTCAAGCAGGTCTATAATAAAAATGACATAGAAGCTTTAGAGCGTCATCTTGCAGAAAAAGATTTACGCGATGAATTTTATGAAAAACTTTCCAACTTTGCTAAAACACTACAAACTGCGTTAGCGTCTGATGAGTTTTATCAAGAATTTACAACACAGCAAATAGGTTATTATAAAAGCGAACTAAAAAAGTATCAAAGCTTAAGAGTTTCGGTGCAATTCCGCTATGCAGAAGTGGTATCATACAAAGAATATGAACCTAGAATTAAAAAACTTCTAGACACTTATATTGATGCAGACAAGGTAGATGTATTAACATCCGATTTAAATATTTTCGATAAACAACAAGTAGAAGAAGCTTTAGAAATTTATGGTAAATCACCAGCTTCAAAGGCGGATTTCATTGCGCATCAAATGAAAAAAGTAATAACCGAAAACATGGAGAAAGATGAAGCTTTTTATAAAAAGTTTTCAGATTTAATAGAAAGAACTATAAGAGATTTCAATGAAGGAAGAATTGATGAAGCAAAATATTTGGAAACCATTTTAAAAGCTAGAACAGATTTAAATCAAGGCTACCAAGAAGGTATTCCAGACGTGTTATTACACAAACCTGAAGCTAGAGCATTTTTTGGAGCACTAACTGCTGTTTTGTCAAACAAACATGGCGAAAATGTAGTTAAAGGAATAGCAAATGATCTAGCGAGTGCATCTGTCTCAATTTCAAAAATTGTAGAAGAGTTAACCATTAGAGATTGGAAACGTAATCTAGATGTGCAAAGACAAATGGAAAATGATATTGAAGATTATTTAATAAGCCATCGTAAAGATTTAGGTTTAGAAATAACCTTTGATGAAATCGACAACATATTAGAGAAATGTTTAAAAGTAGCTAAAAACAATTTTTAATGCATTCTATCAATTACGGAACTAAAGAGTTGTTTTTTGAATTAAAACAATCCGAGAGAAAATCACTAGCTATTGAAGTGTATCCAGATAACTCAATAAAGGTGTTAGCACCCTTAAAATCCGACTTATTGGAAATAAAAAAAGTAGTACTAAAAAAATCAAGATGGATAATCAAACAACAAAATTATTTTGAACAGTTCCTTCCAAAAACACCAGAAAGAGAATATGTGTCAGGCGAAACACATTATTATTTAGGTAAAGGATATTTGCTGAAAATAAGACCGGGTGCAGAAAACAAAGTAAAATTAAAAGGTGGTTGTTTTAATGTAGAATATAACGGAAATAAATCGCGGCAAATAACTAAAAACTTATTAGCGAAATGGTACTATCAACATGCTGAAAAAAAGTTTTTTAATGTTGCCGAAGAAGTGTTTCAAAAATTCAAAGAATTTGAAATAGAACAACCTAATCTTGAAATTAGACGTATGGCCAAACGATGGGGAAGCTGTAATAAAAACGGAAAGATTAGTATAAATCCAGAAATTATTAAAGCCCCAACCAAGTGTATTGAATATGTCATTTTGCACGAAATGTGTCATTTAATACAGTTCAATCATAATAAAGAATTCTATAATCTATTATCTCAAAAAATGCCAAATTGGGAAAAATGGAAAAATAGATTAGAACAAAACCTATCTTAATAAATGAGTACAATTAAAAAGAAATTTTATCATCATTTTTGGCACAATCCATCTTGCCAAAATTTATTTCTACTATCAAAAGAAGAGTTGTTAGAGACAAAAACTTTTGGTTCAGGTAAAAATACATTTACCTTCTCTACAAATAGAATAATTATTTCAAACGTTCAAGAAGGAAGCGACGATGTAATAGAAACAGTTAAATCAAGAAGTGAAATATATAATATTGATTTAGACAGTTCGATTGGTGAAAAAATTGAATATTTCAAACCAATTTTAGAGCAGTTCTTTAATAGCCGTTTTAAAAAATCTTTGGATAAATTATCAGATGATGTAGAAAAAAAAGGTTGGAAACTTTTCATGAAAGTGGTCAAAATTCTAATTAATGAAGACTCACGCGAAACTAATGTGATTAAATTATTGCAACACTATGGTTTTATTGGCAAACATATAAATAGTTTCAAGGAAGCAGAATCCAGTTTTGAAAAGATGTTGATTCCCTCAAAAGGAAATGAGTTAATTAATGAAAAAACAATAAGCACATTTTTTGAAGGCATAAAGTTTATTAAAGAATACTATGTAAATAGTTCTTACAAAAACTTATACAATACAAACCAAATATTGGTAAACACATTAAATAACGAAGATAATTTTACTTCAAGAGTTGAACTATTTGGCAAGCTGTATGACGCTAAAATATTAGCACCTAGTGCAGATGACGCTTTCATGGAATGCACACATTGCGATCCATTAACTTATAGAGGCGTTTTTCAATTGCGCTTAAACCCAAAAAAGTTAAAGAGCCTCAAATGTCCAGTTTGTGCTAAAGAACTCACATATTTTGTGCCTTATGAATTACATGAAGATGTTTATAACATTGTTAGGGAAAAAGATGGTTTGTTGTTAAATGCCCTACGTAATAAATTAGATACCCACAGTATAAAGTATCAATTGAATCCAACATTCTTAAAAAACATAGAAATCGATTGCTTATTTAAAACAGAAGAATCAATATTTATTGTTGAAGCTAAAATGTATAAAATCAATACCTCAAAGGCTAAATTAAAAAGTAAAATACGGAAGCATTTTGGAAAGTTAGTCAAAGATATTACCCGATTAATAGAACTCGAACAGTTTAAAAACCAACCGATAAAGCCAATACTTTTACTGAACATTCCAGACAAAGAGTTATTGACAGAAGTTAATCATGAGCTGAAAACAAAGAATCGTGATGCTATTTCACGACAAGTAAGTATCATAAATTTAAGTTTATTAAAGTTTAAAGAAGAATAAGAGTTCGATATGAGTATAAGTGATAAATCGTTTTTAGAACGCTTAAATGAGAACCCGGATTACTTTGAGTTTTGGCAAGACTTCCATGAATTTTGTAAGGATATAAAAATTAATGACAAAGAATACTTTGTCAATTCACTACCAATTATCTTCAAAAAGATTAAAAATGATGGAGCTGGATATGCAATATATCAGGGTTTAAGAAAACTTGCTGTAGAAAAACCATCAGAAGCTATTCAAATTATTGAGCTTATAGAAGAAAAAAATAATAATGAATATCTAAACTTCATTTCTTCTTTGTTAGGTGGGCTATCCCAGAGTAAATCTGAATATGCCTATAAAGATAAAATCCTCAAACTTATTAAAAGCGAGGAAGAAGCTAAAATAAATAGTGGAGTTAATGCAGCATATCAAGTGGTTATTAGCAATAAGCAAGAAGAATTAAAATTCATAAATGAAGTTAGTCAGAATATCATCGAGACCATTGAAAAAAAGAATGTAGAGGATTTAGGCATTATAGCAAGATTTTATAATAAACATTTAAATAACATAAATGATGCAAAAAAAATGGTTGTTCAGTTACTGAATACTAAAAAAGTAGAGGTGCAAAGCGAGGTAGCTAGATCAATCAATGCTGAATTTAATTTTGATAAAGACCCAATACATTTTAAAACTTGTTTAAAATTATTAACACATACTGATTC
This sequence comes from Pontimicrobium sp. MEBiC06410, assembly GCF_053601615.1. NCBI lineage: Bacteria > Pseudomonadati > Bacteroidota > Flavobacteriia > Flavobacteriales > Flavobacteriaceae > Pontimicrobium > Pontimicrobium sp. MEBiC06410. Next base: position 141,241 of record NZ_JBSHNT010000158.1, on the reverse strand, counting down.
AAAATACATAGGTGTTTACAACACAATCAACTTTAGATTGAAAGATACTATAAAAGAACATCCAGAGGTAGTTACTGAATTTGTTAATCAATGGATTTTAAATAATAAAGGGAATCTTAAAGGAATTACTGTTCTAAAAGAAATAATTGAGGAGTTGTATTCATCAAACCCCAATACCATTGAAAGTCTTTTTTTAGAATGGTTAAATTCAGATAATAGTATTTACAAAGCTGCTTTACAGTTCGTTATTAGTGATTTAAGTAATCATGTAGATGCTATTGGTCTTCCAAAAGATCAATTAGAAAAATTTACCGAGACGGATGCTCTTTATGTTGTCTTTATGATTGTAGGGAACATATTAGACCGTAAATACGCTTCAGAAATGCTATATAATATTTTAGAGGTACATTTTAATAATGAGCGTATAAGAAATCATATAGCAACGCTTTACGCTAAATATTTAATAATTAATTATTATTCCGTTACTGATATTTTAAAGGAAAAAAGAAAAACAGCCAATCCAATTATAGTTTCAATAATAGATCAAATAATTGAGGTATCCGAACAATACTATAAGCAAGTAACTATTTTGGAAGTGGTAAATGAGTTTGAACCCTCTGATAAAAGAATGACTTATTTTTTAAAGCAACAGAATAAGCAAATGCAAGAGCTTATGGATGCAACAGAAAATAAAAGAAACTCATTTTTAGATTTTGCAACCAAGATTAGTTTGAAGGCAGGCAAATCATTCTTTTCAAAATACAACGGTCAGTATACTGAAGAGAGAGAAATGCAAAACTTTAGAAGTAGTGTTGAGGTAGCAAGAGTACAATATATTGACGAAATAGGTCAAATCAAATCAAGAATAATGTGGCAAAATATGAAGAGAAATGAACTTCCTAACTAGTGAGTATATAGCGCTTCTTAAAGAAGATGGTGAACTTGATGCTTTACTAATTGATATTTTAATTAGTAAAGGCATAACACCTATTTCTAAACCTCAAAAAGGGAGACAATATGGTGTAGATATTGCTGCAATAGGTGTAGACACAGATGGTAAGGAGAAATTATTTTTAATTACAGTTAAACAAGGAAATATTACAAGACAAATATGGGATACTGGACCTACAAGTGTACGTCAATCTTTAAATGATATAAGAGAAACTTATATTAATATATCACTCACGAGAAGTCAAAAAAAACTTCCCAAGAAAATTGTAATAGCAACAAATGGTGAGCTAGAACAAACTGTGCAGACAAGCTGGGGGCAATATACTGAAACTTATAAGGCCAAAAAATTAGAGTACCAATTTTGGGGTATTGACGACATTTCTAAAATGGTTTCTGAAAATTTGTTGTCAGAAAGACTTTTTAATGCCGATATGCGATTGTTATTAAAAAAGACATTAGCATTTTTAGAACTTAAGGACTATGATTTAAACCACTTCGTCAAATTAGTAAACTTAATACTAGACAAACCTATAAAAACAAAAAAGCCTCTTTTAAAAAGATTAAAGTTATTACAAATTTGTTTAAATATTGTATTCAAATGGGCTGAAGATAGTGGTTACATAAAGTCAGCTTTATATGCTGCTGATAAAACCATAATAAAATCATTTGATTGGTTAAATACCCAAAATCATTTTGAAAAGAAATATATTCAGTTAGAGTTTTACAATATTCATGTGTTAAGACGAAAAATAGGGATAGCTTACTTTAATAAAGTAAACGACCATTATTATGTAGAACATAGCATACAACGTTACTCAAAAAATCAAATTGAGTATGGACTAACGGTGTGGCAAGAAATAGGTGTTTTAGGAAGTATTGGTTTAACAGAAATAAAACACTACCTATACCATTTTAATCTTGAAGACAAAAGTTCAGCAAAAATATATGAAGATTCAGTTTTAACTATTGCTCAAGCACTTATTTCTTTTATAAAAGCTAATCCACCTTCTCATTATCCTTTATATGATGAACATTTAATAGATATTGAACCAGCAATGAGATTTCTTTACTTATCTGGCTTCAAAGAAGATTGTAAAAAATGGTTACGAATGATAATTGTAGGTATTAACGACGCCAAAATTCTTAAAGACTTTTTTCCACTATTTAATACTAATTATGAAAACATGGTTGAGTATTATTTAGGCACAAAAAAGCAAAGAGAACAATCATCAATGCTGCTAGCGTTTTTAGCAGATTGGTCAGTGATACTAAACTCTAAAGAAGCTTATAATGATTTACATAAGGTTTTAGAGTTATTTGATAATAAACTTAATCTTCAAATTTGGTTTCCAAAAAAAGAAACTGAAGATATTTATTTAGATAAGGGTTACAGTTTAAAATCGGGAAAAGTGAAGCATTCCATAATGCTTTACGAATCAATTGATGACTATGAAAAAGAGATTCAAGAAGAGTTAGAGCTATTTTCAGCAGAAAAAGATTTTATTGTTGTTAAGTCTGGTTTCGATTTTATTTTATCAATATCTAGTTTACATCATAGAGATTTACCATTCCCTTTTCTTTGGAGAAGACTTATTAAAACAGAATAGAATTCCCCACAAACCAAAACCCAGTTTTTTCGTCCCTCAAAATCCTCTGTCTTTTGGTTTGTTCCGCTCGCCAACACGCTTGTAGTTTTTGGCTGCCAGCCCTCACACAGTACATTGCTTGTTTTGCTTAAAGTACTATTTTTTATCTTTGGTACAGCAAAAAAGCAAAGAGCTGTTTCCAACGCTCACACCAAAAACTACCCAAAGCTATGTTACATAATGCGCAGTTATAGTAGCATTCATTCACTTTCTGTACTATAACGCCATTATGTAAAATATCTGACATTCCCCACACTCAATTCAGAACTGGCATTGAAATTTAGAACAAACAAGGTTGCCACTTTTCCCCACCACCCATTTCAACGGTGTAGGTTACAGCAATTATTAATGTTTTGCCTTGTGTCTGCGGTAGGTGCATTACATTCTCTCAATCCCTTATCAGGGTATCGCTCTTTTCATTTACCCACCTCAACACCGCGCATAAAAAAAGAGCATTTTTTAGAAAATGCCCTTTATTTATCTTTCCAACCGCTTAACATCAATAATCACTTCCACCTACGACACTTTGCCCCGAGAAAAGCGGTAGTCAATGTATATTTAAACTTCTTCAACTGGAGCTTTAGGAGCGTTTGTTTTAACGGATTCTATACCATTTTCCATTCCGGAAGATCCCTCGTACATTTCGCTTGTGCCAATTACTTGACCGTTACTTGCTTTTAGATTAAAATAATGCTTACCGTTACTGGAAACCTTTCGGTCAAATTTACTATCATCTTGTGAGTTGGTTCTAACGGATTCTATACCGTTCATACAACCTGCTTTTGCAGAATATCCTTCACTTGCTAAAATTTTTTGACCATTGCTTGCTTTTAATCTAAAACGGTATTCAGATCTTGCGTCTTGATAAACTTCGAATTTTCCCATAATAATATTTGATATAATTTGTATCTAAATATACTAAAAAAGTGCTTCATTTGAAGCACTTTAGATTATGGTTTTCCTCTTTTTCGAATCCTTTGATGAATCCACTTAATTAAAATGGAAACTATGTAACTAACGATAGCACCAACAATAGCCAAAACAATGGTAGTAATCAAATCCTCAACCCCAATATTAACGATTGATGAAAAGAAAGTACCGCCAATAATGGCAGATTTGGTGTTATAATCCATCGTCATTCTCATCAGTTTCAGTGTTTTCTTCATCAGTAACTACTGCTTGACTTACTGCGGTGGCCACAGTTCCGGCAACGGTCATGTAAGTAGCAATGGTTACCACAATGGCAGGCATCGAAATAGGTGCTGCTATGATAGCACCACCTGCAGTAGCCAATGCAATACCTATGTTTCTTAAGGCCTTGAAAAATTTGGGAGTTGGTTTTTTATAACGTTCTACAATGTTCATAATTTTGTGATTTAATAGTTAATAAAATGTGTTCTTTTCGGTCTTTAGCTTGATATACCAAAGACAACAGTTTTTGCATAGCATCTCTTGAATAAATACCTCTACCAATTCCACTCAAATAAGTTACTGGAGCAATACACCCTTGAAGCTCTTTTAAGGCATCATTAGCCGAATGAATCAGGATAAAACTTCTACCTTTTACATCCTTCAAAATCAAATGATTTTTGAACCTTTTAGAAAAGCGTGGTTCAAGATCATAAACACCTTCAGGAATACAAGAGATATTTCGCTTGTTATCCTTCCAGGGTAACTCAATGGTATGGCAGAGAAACGTATCAGAGCAAAAGAGAGCACCATTGGTACCCTCTTTGAAATACGCTCTGTAAAGTGTCAATTCCATAATTATGGAGTATCTACAATAACAACGGCTAAAGCATTGTAAGCACCATTTTTAAGCTCGTACATTTGCCCGTTTACCTCTTGGTAAAACTCAACACCTAAAACCTGTACAACAGGTAATGTAGAGTTTGCAGTTAATGAAGCTGTCAAAGCTATTGGAGCTGTATCTGCAGAAGTGTAAGGCAGAATTGCTGTCTCATCATTTTCAAATGTTGAGGTTTCATTCTTAAAATCCAATTCAGAAGCACCCATAACCACCTTAAAATGGGTTGTTCCTGTTGGAGCTGCAATTCTAACAGTTGGAGAAAAGGCAGCTATATTTAAAGTTGCATCACCAGAAACACGGTCAAAAGCTTTTGTAAATGCAGCAAATAAAGTTGCACCTAACTTACCATTCAAATTGAATTCAAAGCTTTCTAGTAAGCTTAAATTTCCATCCTGAATTGTTCTCAATCCTCTTTCGTTAGTGGTGTCTGTCTTAACAATAGCCAAAAGATCTTTTGTTAATCTACTTACTACACGTTTGTCTTTTGCATTTTGCAAAAGTACACGAATAGCATTTCGTAATACTTTACCACCTTTACCAGCACGTCCAAATTCAGACCCATTTTCACGCGTTCTCTGAAACGCAGGATCATTCGCAATACGATTGGCATCTACGCCACCTTTTTCACGAGCTAAATGCCCATCTGTAGTTTTATAAAAGGAAATACCACCAATAGTTCCTTTTAGTTTAATAATTCCAGTTTGTTTTGCCATAATAATTCGTTTTTGATTAATATTTCAAATCACGTAACTTTGTGAATTACAGTAAAAAAGTAGATTCCGTTTTTGGTCATACATTCCGATACAACCAAAAACGTCATTAAAATATTGATAACCCTATCGGGTTGTCAACATTTTAACAACGCACCACCACCATAATAGATTAATTAAGTATGTTTAAATCCATAGATAAAGTATACATAAAGTATACATAAAGTATCATGAATATTAAAAGAGCTTGTATATATCCAAAAGACATTCAGCGTATCACTGGAAGAAGTGAGCGCTATGGTCGTAAGCTTTTAAATGATGTTAGAAACTACTTTGACAAAGCACCTCATCAATTTGTTACCACGCAAGAGTTCGCAGAGTATTCAGGTATTAAAATAGAGGTTATTAACCAATATATCTACTAATGAAAAACTCTTTAGAAAAGTCTATTATCTCAAGTGAAATAACAAAAGTAACTTCAGATATCATTGAAATAGGAATAGACGGTTTTTTGGAAGATGGTTTATTGAAGGAGTTGCCAATAGTTAAATCAATAATTGGTATTAAAAATATTGGAGTTGGAATAAAAGACAAGATATTTCTTAAGAAAGTTATGAAGTTTTTATTTGAGATAAAATCAATTCCAGAAGACAAAAGAAAGAAGTTCATTGATAAAATAAATAACAGCTCAAAGTATAGCTCTAAAGTTGGAGAGAAATTGATTGTTATTATTGATAGGCTCGATGATTATGACAAATCAAAATTAGTTGGCATACTGTTTCAGTATGCAATTCAAAAAAGGATTGATTACAATACCTTTTTAAGGCTCTCATCGATTATTGATAATATTTTCTTATCAGACTTTCCCAAGCTAAAATTATTTAGTACAGACCCTAGAAGTATATCGGAATTTGATAAATATCAATTATTTAATGTTGGATTACTTGAAATAATAGGAATAGATGGCAGAACTTTTTTTTATAGTAAGAAGGAAACGCCACCACCTAAAAAACTTCAATTTAAAATGAGTAAATATGGAACTCTAATGATTGAACTTTTATTTGATAAATAAACGTAATCTTCATAATATTTGGTGCAAATTGACTGGTTTTAATGAAGTTAAAACCGTAAATTTGTAGTAAGACGTTCAGATAAAAAACACTATTTCAAACTAACCAATAGGTCAACAGTTCGGTTCACACTGTTTTAGTCTATTTCGTAAAGTATTGATTTTACTGCATAGTGGCAAGTTAGTTATCATCCTGCCACCCCGACTAAAATGAATACCAATAAGAACTAAACCCTGTAAATCGTAAGATTTACAGGGTTTTATGGTTTTTTAGACTATCGTGAGAATGGAATAGATAGTTAAGGTACTTAAAAGGAATAAGGTGATTTAATTTTCGTCTTGAATAAATACTCAATTAAAAGATACTAATTATAAAAAAAACTCAGTTTATCTTTATAGATGAATACTATACAAGCTATTAATAATTACTCAATTTAAAGCCAATAGTAAACGTATAAATATTAGACTGGAAAGAAAAGTAATTGATAATGTAAATAGCATTAAATTGAAGCTAGATAAAAGACCTTTAGCTTAAAGTAGGCAAACTAAAACTCGTCTTTTTTATTTAAATTTGAAGTGTTTAAAATTAATTTAGTTCAATTTAGCCTACATGGAAATCATCCCAGTAAGACATATAAATGTTATTCAAAAAGAACCAAATTTACTGGGGAATTTTACGATTAGAACTCTTCAAGATTTACTTGATGGGAAAGATATGTTTCATGAGCTTCATAGACACGACTTCTATTTTATTTTAATTGTAAAAAAGGGCTTAGGTAATCACGAAATAGACTTTGTTAACTATGAGCTTTCAGATTATTCAGTGTTCATTGTTCGTCCAGGTCAAGTACATCAATTAGAGTTAAGAAGTGATAGCATAGGTTATATGATTCAATTTAATTCTGAATTTTATTCTCCAATTGAAAAAAAGCCTAACGTTTTATTACAAAAAGCAAGCACAAAAAACTTTTATCAATTAAAAGAGGAGGGCTTTTTAAGATTGGATATGTTATTAATGTCAATATCTAATGAATATAAAAGTAGAAGTGAGGAGTATAAGGAAGTTATAAAATCTAATCTTCAAATTCTTTTTATAGAATTGATGAGGTTAAGAAATACAAATACCAAAGGTTCTGCTAATAAAGACTTGTATGTTCAGGAGCGCCTTGAAGAGTTTTTACAATTGTTAGAAACAAATATTACTAGTGAAAAGCAAGTGTCTCAATATGCCAATATGTTGAATTTGTCCAACTACCAACTAAATTCTATAACAAAGCAAACATTAGGTAAAACAGCATCAGAACTTATAAACGAACAAATTATATTAGAATCTAAACGCTACCTTCTGGCAACATCCAATCAAGTAAACGAAATAGCCTATTATTTAGGGTACGAGGATGTTTCTTATTTTATTAGATTTTTTAAAAAACATACCGGTTATTCTCCAGAGGTATTTAGACAAAAACTAAAATAAGTCCTATTCTACTTCATTTTTATCCTAATACTTAAATACCTATCAAAATTACTTTTGCAGTGTAATTTTTAGCATAAGTATATTAAATGAAAATCGTTTATAAAACTATTTTGGTGGGTTTAGGAGCAACGCTTTGTATTGATTTTTGGAAACTCATTGCAAGCTTTTTCGAAATGAAATCTAGAGGGGTGTTGTTTTTAGGTAGATGGCTCGTTTATACATCAAAAGGGCAATTTTTACATAATACTATTATACAAACGCCAAGTGTAGAATACGAAATGTTTTTTGGTTTAATTGGGCACTATAGTATTGGTGTAATATTTGCTTTTTTATTACCATTAGTGTACGGTTATAAATGGTTTTCTAACCCTACATTATTACGCGCAATTATTGTTGGTTTAATTTCGCTTTTACCGCCTATTTTTATAATTCAACCACTATTTGGTTTCGGAATTGCATTTTCAAAAGTACCAAACGCTTCGCAATACCTTCTAAAGGTTTTTATAATTCATCTCATTTATGCCGTTGGCTTGTATTTAACAACGAAAGCTTTGCAACGAATTAAATATTTTAATCAATAAAAAATGAAATCAGATTTAAATAAATGGGTATTAGCGAGTCTTGCACTTTCTACGCTCATGGCTTCTTTAGGAGTTAGTATTGCTAATATTGCATTACCAACCTTGACAGCGGTTTTTTCAACAGCATTTCAATCTGTACAATGGGTTGTCATTTCATATCTTTTAATTATTACAGTAACTATTGTTAGTTTAGGAAGGTTGGGGGACATTTTTGGTTTGCGGCGTATGTTAATGATTGGTGTTACTATATACACTTTTGCATCTCTTATATGTGGTATAGCCTCTAAATTATGGGTGTTAATTTTAGCACGCATTTTTCAAGGATTAGGAGCTGCTATTTTAATAGCACTCTCGTTGGCTTTTGTTCGTGAAGCGGTTTCAAATAAAAAAACAGGTAGAGCTATGGGCGTATTGGGTACAATGTCTGCAATAGGCACAGCGTTGGGCCCAACACTAGGAGGAGTATTGATAGAGAATTTTGGATGGAGAGCTATTTTTTTGTTTATGATTCCATTAGGCATTTTAAATATATTTTTAATATATAAGTACCTGCCAATAACTAAAACGAAAGTTAAACTTGAAAGTAAAAAAATAGGTTGGATAGGAATATTCTTATTAACAATAACTCTAGTTTCTTATACATTGGCAATGACCATTGGTAAAGGAAACTTTAATTGGATAAATGCTCTATTGCTTTTACTCACTGCTATTGGTGTAAGCATATTTGTTTATTGCCAAGCTAAAGTAAAACCCCCATTAATACCATTGTCTGCATTTAGAAACAGAAACTTAAGAGCGAGTTTAACTATAAATTCTTTTGTATCTACTGTAATGATGGCAACATTAGTTGTTGGACCATTTTACCTATCATTAGCATTAGGCCTTAATGAAACTTATGTTGGGTTGGTTATGTCTGTTGGGCCAATAGTTTCTGCTCTTACAGGAATTCCCTCTGGTCGTATTGTAGACCGTTTTAGTTCAACAGTAATTGTAATTATGGGCTTGTTGGTTATGACGCTTGGTGCTTTTGCATTATCAATTTTACCCAATCTATACGGTGTTGTTGGCTATATAATTGCACTCGCAATTTTAACACCAGGATATCAACTTTTTCAAGCAGCTAATAATACGTCTGTTATGGTTGGAGCCAAAAAAGATCAACGTGGTGTTATCTCTGGGGTGCTTAACTTATCACGTAATTTAGGCCTTATTACAGGCGCATCTGTTATGGGTGCATTATTTGCGTATGCAGTAGGTACAAGCAATTTTAATCTAGCTCAAGCACAAGATATTTCAAGAGGAATGAATATAACATTTATCGCTGCTGGAATTTTGATAACCATAGCTGTAATTATTTCGTTGGTTATACGGAAAAAAGCTATTTAGGCTGTTCATAATTTAGCATTTGTCCAATACTACTTCAAATTTGTCCTAGCAAATAACTTCAGTATGGTAATAATTTTACATCGATAATAAATCGAATACAATTATGGAAAAACAAGGTGAATTAAAATATAAAGAATTTTGGAATGAAAGATATCAAGATTCCAATTTTGCTTATGGCAAAGCACCCAATATGTTCTTTAAAGAGCAGATACAACAATTAAAGCCAGGAACAATATTATTGCCGGCAGATGGAGAAGGTCGTAATGGCGTATTCGCTGCAAAGTTAGGATGGAAAGTGACAGCTATAGATTTAAGTAAAGAAGGGCAAAAAAAAGCATTACAACTAGCATCAGAACAAAATGTAAATATTAATTATGTTGTAGGTGATATAGAAAAAGTTGAATTGTTAAATGAGTCTTTTGATGCTATTGCTTTAATCTACGCGCATTTTTCATCATGGAAAATTTCAACTATTCATAAAAAGCTAATTCAACTTCTAAAGGAAAATGGAACGATAATTTTTGAAGCTTACAGCAAAAAACATTTAGCATATAAAGAAGCAAACCCTAAAGTTGGAGGTCCTAGTGATATAAATATGCTATTCTCTTTAGAAAAAATACAAGCAGATTTCAAAGGATTTAAAATACAGGTATTAGAAGAAAAAGAAGTAATCTTAAATGAAGGAGAATTTCATAAAGGAACAGGGAGCGTCATCAGATTTGTAGGTAAAAAAGTATCGCACTAAAAATGAGAAGTGTACTAATTATATGCCTTTTTATCTTTACTGTTTTTAACGCTAAAGCTCAAAAAGCTGACCAATTTAATTCATGGTGGTATTATTCAGGAAAATATCGATTGACCAAAAAAATTAATATTGAAACACTATATTCTTGGAGTAGACATGATTTTATTGAAGAGTGGCAACAATCGAAATTTAAACTTGGAGCAAGCTACAACTATTTAAAAAATCTAAGTTTTGGTGCTGGTTACGAGTGGATAGTATTATTCCCCTATGGTGCACATCCTGTTCCAGAGAAAAGAACCGAACATAGAATCTATGAGTATTTTACTATAAAAAATAAAATTAAAAAAGTTTCGGTTAATTACGGGATGCTGCTAGAACAACGTATTATGAAAGATAAAACAAGGCATAGATTGCGACTTATACTTGCAGCAAAAACTCCAGTTTTGCGTTCTAAAGAAGGAAAAATGCTAATAGGTTTTTCGCTTTCTAATCAAGTATTTTTAGATATTGATAAATATGCCAAAGGGAACAATTTTAGCCAAAATAGAATTTATGGTGGTTTTGATATCCCTGTTAGTAGTGCCTTTACGTTAAGCTTGGGCTATATGAATCAATATATTATTATAAATAAGACTAGAATAGAAAATGACCATACATTAATGGTAGGACTGTTTCACAGGTTAGACTTCATAAAAAAAATAAAATGATTACAATAACAGACAGGTTAAAAATAAATGTGAAATCAGATATTCAATAGCGAAAATAGTCACTTCTATTTTAAAGGGACTTGGCTATACATGTAGTATACATTTAGTTAGTTTGGAATATCAATACAACTATACAAATAGGATGATGTAGAAAGAGCTAGATTACCTTATGTTTTTGCTACTTTTATAATATATTCTATAGAAATTATTTTGGGTGAAAGAGAATTTAATTTTAAACAATTAGTTTTATTAATTATTTCTTATAATAACAATAATTACCAACCCAAAAACAATTGAAACTAAACACAACTTTCTAGATAAAACATAAAATGCAATACAACATCTTTTTACACAAATTGTTAAGCTTACAATAGGTTGTTTTCTTTAAAGCAAAGTTAAAATTGATTTCATTTGAATTTAAATTTATACTTTTGTATTCTATATGAAACAAGTATTCCATAAAATAATGTCCTTGTTAATGGCTTTTGTAGTATTATTTTCTACAATGTCATTTACTCTAGATATGCATTATTGTGGAGACATTTTAGTAGAAACGGCATTGTTTCATAAAGCCAAAGGCTGTGGTATGGATATGCAAAAACCTTCAACCGAAGGATGTTCTATAACCAAGAAAAACTGTTGTAATGATGAGCAATTAGTTGTTAGCGGACAAGATGAGCTACAATTGCAAATAGACAAAATTTCATTCGAGCAGCAAGTTTTTATCGCTTCCTTTGTTTACACATATAGTAACCTTTTTGAAGGCTTAGATAAAAACGTTAGTTTTTATGAAGCATACAAACCACCACTCGTCGTTAAACAACTCTACAAGATTGACGAAACGTATTTAATCTGATTTTTAAATAATAGACTTTTTTATCCAGTGGATTATTTCCATTAGGATATTTCCTCGTATTCGGTGTTTTCTTAACATCAATGTCTAATTATTTAATTATCAGAATCAATGCTAAACAAAAGCATCAAATTTTTAATAGAAAACAAACTTGTTGCAGTACTATTACTAGCCCTTTTTATAGGGTGGGGAACAGTCAATGCACCTTTTAATTGGGAGACAGGCTTTTTACCAAGTAACCCAGTCGCTGTAGATGCTATACCCGATATTGGCGAAAATCAGCAAATAGTATTTACCAAGTGGGATGGTCGTTCACCACAAGACATAGAAGACCAAATTACCTACCCATTAACCACATCACTTTTGGGTATTCCGGGAGTAAAAACGATTCGAAGTTCCTCTATGTTCGGCTTTTCAAGCATCTATATTATTTTTAAAGAAGATGTAGAATTCTATTGGAGTAGAAGCCGTATTCTAGAAAAACTCAATTCTTTACCCAGCAGTTTATTACCCGAAGGCGTTAACCCTGCATTGGGGCCAGATGCTACAGGCTTAGGGCAAATATTTTGGTACACACTAGAAGGTCGTGACGAAAAAGGCAAGGTTACAGGTGGCTGGGATTTACACGAACTGCGAAGCATTCAAGATTATTACGTTAAATACGCATTATCCTCAGCAAGTGGTGTGTCTGAAGTCGCTTCAATTGGAGGATATGTTCAGGAATATCAAGTCGATGTAAATCCAGAATTAATGCGTCAATATAATATAGGATTGCACCATGTTGTAAAAGCAGTAAAAGAAAGCAATAAAGATATAGGTGCGCAAACATTAGAAATTAACCAAGCCGAATATTTAGTGCGTGGATTGGGGTATGTAAAATCTATTGCAGACCTTGAAAATGCAGTCGTTACTTCCAAAGATTTTGCAGCAATAAAAATAAAAGACATTGGTAAAGTGTCTTTGGGGCCAGCAACCAGAAGAGGTGTTTTAGACAAAGAAGGCGCAGAAGTAGTTGGTGGAGTTGTAGTGGCTCGTTATGGTGCAAACCCAATGGAAGTAATTAACAATGTTAAAGCTAAAATTAACGAATTAAGTGCAGGGTTACCCTCAAAAGTATTGGCGAACGGAAGCACCTCGCAAGTAACTATAATTCCTTTTTACGATAGAACCGAACTCATTCAAGAAACATTAGGTACACTTAATGAAGCCTTGACTTTAGAAATACTAATTACCATTTTGGTTATTATCATTATGGTCTTTAACCTTCGCGCTTCAGTATTAATTTCTGGACTATTACCTGTTGCAGTTTTAATGGTATTTATTGCTATGAAACTCTTTGGAGTCGATGCTAATATTGTTGCATTATCAGGTATTGCTATTGCTATTGGTACTATGGTAGATGTCGGTGTTATACTATCAGAAAACATCATTAGGCATTTGGACGAAGATGATGGAACACTATCCATTAATACAATAGTTTACAACGCTACAGCCGAAGTATCTGGTGCCATAGTTACTGCCGTTATGACAACAATTATCAGTTTCATTCCTGTATTTACAATGATTGGTGCAGAAGGTAAATTGTTTAGGCCATTAGCCTATACAAAAACCTTTGCATTAACAGCATCAATAATCGTAGCATTATTTTTAATTCCGCCATTTGCTGCCTATTTATTCAGAAAGAAAAGTATTAAATCACAGTTTAAGTATGTTTTAAATAGTGTTTTAATAGTATTAGGGATTGTTGCTATAGCTTACAGTTACTGGTTAGGATTAATATTAATAGCCTTTGGCGGTACGGCACTTTTTAATCTTCAAAAAAGAATAACACAGAAACAAACAAACCTCATTAATATTACTATTTCAGCATCAGCTATAGTTGTCCTTTTAGCCGAATATTGGAGACCATTAGGTGTAGATAAAAGCATCTTTTGGAACCTCATTTTTGTAGGAATTGTTTGCTTTGGTTTGCTAGGAATTTTCTCATTATTCATCAAATTCTACACACGTATTTTAAGATGGTGTTTAAATAACAAGTTATTATTCCTATCCATACCAACAACCATAGTTATAGTTGGGTTTTTCATTATGAAAAATACAGGCAAGGAATTTATGCCATCGTTAAACGAAGGCTCATTTTTATTAATGCCAACTTCTATGCCGCATGCTGGAGTAGAAGAAAATAAACGTGTACTACAACAGTTAGATATGGCGGTTGCTAGTATTCCAGAAATTAAAACCGTAGTTGGTAAAGCTGGGCGTACAGAGTCGGCATTAGACCCCGCACCATTATCAATGTATGAAAACATCATTCAGTACAAGCCAGAATATATGCTGAATAAAAAAGGAGAACGCCAACGTTACAAAGTAAATGATGAAGGATTATTTGAGTTGAAAGAAGGAAGTACTGTTGCAAACCCTAATACTACTGAAAATACTGTATTAACAACAATAGAAAAATCTCAATTAATAGAAGATAACAACGGTGAATTCTATCGTAATTGGCGACCCAAAATACAATCTCCAGACGATATCTGGAAAGAAATCGTGAAAGTAACAAAACTACCTGGCGTTACTTCTGCACCCAAGCTACAACCTATAGAAACCCGATTGGTAATGCTTCAAACAGGAATGCGTGCACCAATGGGAATTAAAGTAAAAGGACAAGATTTAAAACAAATTGAAGCCTTTGGAGTGCAATTAGAAACTATCATCAAGCAAGCAGAAGGTGTTAAAAAAGAAGCTGTTTTTGCAGACCGAATTGTTGGTAAACCCTATCTGTTAATTGATATAGATAGAGAGAAAATAGCACGCTATGGTATATCTATTGATGATGTGCAAAGCGTTTTAAAAGTTGCTGTTGGCGGAATGGTGTTAACTCAAACCGTTGAAGGACGAGAACGTTACGGCGTTCGTGTACGTTACCCAAGAGAATTAAGAGCAAACCCAACCGATTTAAAACAGATTTATGTACCCGTAGAAAAAGGAAGCCCTGTGCCTTTAAGTGAATTGGCAACCATTCGTTACGAGCAAGGCCCGCAAGTTATTAAAAGTGAAGACACTTTTCTAGTAGGCTATGTATTGTTTGATAAATTAGATGGCTTTGCAGAAGTTAACGTAGTTGAGAATGCACAGAACCTCATTCAAAATAAAATAGATTCTGGCGAATTGACTGTGCCAAAAGGTATTAACTACCAATTTACAGGAACGTACGAAAATCAACTGAGGGCAGAAAAAACCTTATCTGTTGTCGTGCCTTTAGCATTGGCTATTATCTTTTTAATCCTGTATTTTCAATTTCGTTCGGTGGGCACATCTTTAATGGTGTTTACAGGTATAGCTGTGGCATTTTCAGGAGGTTTTATCATGATTTGGTTATATGGCCAAAACTGGTTTTTAAACATTAATTTCTTTGGCGAAAACCTTCGAGACTTGTTCCAAATGCACCCTATTAACTTAAGTGTAGCCGTTTGGGTTGGTTTCATTGCTCTTTTTGGTATTGCAACGGATGATGGTGTTGTAATGGCAACCTATTTAACACAAACGTTTAACAAAAACACACCACAAAACATAAAAGAAGTGAAAGCATCGGTTGTTGAAGCAGGAGAAAAACGAATTAGACCCTGCCTAATGACAACAGCAACTACCATATTGGCATTACTGCCAGTGTTGACATCTACAGGTCGAGGAAGCGATATTATGATACCTATGGCCATACCAAGTTTTGGCGGAATGCTTATCGCTTTAATTACCCTATTTGTAGTCCCTGTTTTATATAGCTGGAAAGCAGAAATTCAACTTAAAAAAAGAACAAAATGAAATATTTAAAATTGAATATAAAATTAGTCTTGACTCTAGGCCTTTGTTTCTTTTTTCTTAAAGGAAATGCACAACAATTGCAAACCCTAATTGATGAAGCATTAATGAACAATCCTGAAATTCAAAAATTTGAACTACAATATAAAAGAGTTTCAGAAAAAGTAGAAGAAGTTAACACACTTCCAAATACCGAATTTGGTGTCGGGTATTTTATAAGCGAACCAGAAACGAGAACGGGAGCACAACGTTTTAAAGTATCTGCCAAACAAATGTTACCATGGTTTGGTACAATAACATCACGTAAAAATTATGTGAGCTCGTTAGCAGATGCAAAATATGAAGACATTGTTATTGCCAAACGAAAATTAATGGCTTCGGTATCTCAATCCTATTATAAACTATATGCTAACAAAGCAAAACAAAAAGTATTAGGAGAAAACATCGAGCTGTTAAAAACGTATGAAACTATGGCGTTAACCTCTGTAGAAGTCGGTAAAGCATCAGCAGTAGATGTATTACGATTGCAAATGCGTCAAAATGAAATACAGCAACTAAAAGACGTTTTAAAGCAACAGTATTTAGCAGAACAAACTCATCTTAATAATTTTTTAAACAGGGAAAATGATATTGCAGTTACTGTAGTAGATCGTTTAATGATACCTTCAGAAGACTTTGAAATCGCTACTGAAAATTTAGCATTACATCCAGAGTTGTTGAAATTTGATAAACTCTACCAATCCATAGAACAATCAGAATTGTTAAACCAAAAAGAGAGTAGCCCAATGATTGGTTTTGGATTAGATTACATCAATGTTTCCGAAAGACCTAATATGAAGTTTTTAGATAACGGAAAAGATATTGTAATGCCAATGGTTTCGGTATCCATACCAATTTTCAACAAAAAATATAAATCCATTACCAAGCAAAATAAGTTGAAACAACAAGAAATTTATTACCAAAAACAAGAACGTATAAATACTCTAGAGACACTATTAGATAAAGCTATTAATGAACGCATTGCTGCAAGAATAAGCCATACAACACAAACCAGAAACTTAAAGCAAGCCAAAGATGCAGAGCAAATTTTAGTTAAAAGTTATGAAACTGGAACTATTAATTTTAACGATGTATTGGATATTCAAGAACTGCAATTGAAGTTTCAAATAAACCAAATTAAATCGGTAAAGACCTATTATATAGAAACCACGATAATTAATTATTTAACCCAACAATAATGAAACACACCTATCATATACACGGAATGACTTGCAATGGTTGCCGTAGTCACGTAGAAGAAACGCTCTCTAAAGTAGAAGGTGTTACAAAAGCTATAGTTAGTTTAGAAAAGGCAGAAGCTACTATTGAAATGGAATCGCATATACCCATAGAAACATTTCAGAAAGCGTTAAAAAATGATGGAGATAGATACAGTATCCATAAACAAAGAGAGCATCATCAACATTCTGAAGATAAAAAGAAAAAACAACCTAAAGGAATAGGAACAGGCACATTTTATTGCCCTATGCACTGCGAAGGCGATAAAACCTATAACAAACCTGGCGATTGCCCAGTTTGTGGAATGGATTTGGTAGAAGAGCAAAACTTATCGGTAATCTCAAAGGCGCAATGGACATGCCCAATGCATCCAGAAATTGTTAAAGACGAAGCAGGGGCGTGCCCTATTTGTGGGATGGATTTAATACCCCTGCAACCCGACCTTTCAGCAGAAGAAAAGACCTATAAAAAATTAGTAAAAAAGTTTTGGATAGCTTCAGTATTCACCTTACCAATCTTTTTAATAGCAATGAGCGAAATGCTCAATAATAACCCGTTATACAATATAATGGAGCAGAAATACTGGAATTGGGTACAGTTTGTACTATCCATTCCTGTGGTTTTTTATGCCACTTGGATGTTCTTTGAACGGGCTTATAAAAGTATTAAAACATGGAACCTTAATATGTTTACACTTATTGGTATTGGAGCAGGAGTAGCGTGGCTATTTAGTGTTTTTGGAATGGTATTTCCAGAGATATTTCCAAATCAATTTAAAACCCAATCGGGAGCCGTACATGTCTATTTTGAAGCAGCAACGGTAATATTAACATTAGTGCTTTTAGGGCAATTATTAGAAGCTCGTGCCCATAGTAAAACAAATTCTGCAGTAAAAGAATTATTAAAATTAGCACCAAATAAAGCACAGAAAATTGTAGATGGTAAAGAGATTGAAGTTAGTATAGACGAGATAAAACTCAACGATATCCTTAAAGTAAAACCAGGCGATAAAATTCCTGTAGATGGTGTAATAACCGAAGGTAATACAAGCATCGACGAATCCATGATTACTGGAGAGCCAATTCCAGTAAATAAAACTAAAGATGATAAAGTAAGTAGCGGAACCATCAACGGAAATCAATCCTTTTTAATGAAAGCAGAGAAAGTAGGAAGCGACACCTTACTATCTCAAATTATTCACATGGTCAATGATGCTAGTAGAAGCCGTGCACCTATTCAGAAATTAGCAGATAAAGTTTCGGGATATTTTGTACCAGTGGTAGTTATCATATCTGTAGCCACCTTTATTGTATGGTCTATTTGGGGACCAGAACCCGCTTACGTGTATGCGCTGGTCAATGCCATTGCCGTTTTAATCATTGCATGCCCGTGTGCATTAGGGTTGGCAACACCAATGTCTGTAATGGTTGGCGTGGGTAAAGGTGCGCAAAACGGAGTATTAATTAAAAATGCCGAAGCCCTTGAAAAAATGGATAAGATAAACACACTTATTGTAGACAAAACAGGGACTATAACCGAAGGTAAACCAACTGTAGAAACCGTAGGAACTTTTAATGATGGTTTTAGTAAAGAGAAAGTGTTGCAGTACATCGTTTCATTAAATAGTAATAGCGAGCATCCTCTGGCAGAAGCTACTGTTAAATATGGAAAAGCACAGAATGTAGAAGTTTTACAGTCTAAAGATTTTAGTGCAGTTACTGGAAAAGGTGTTGAAGCTACAATAGATGGTAAGAAAATAGGATTAGGAAACCCTAAAATGATGGAATATGTTAAAGCAGACATAACATCTAAAATGAAGGAAGAAGCTAGAACCTACCAAAAGCAAGGTAAAACGGTGTCTTATTTAGCAATAGATACTAGTGTTATTGGTTATGTGGTTATTGGCGATAAAATAAAAGAAACTAGTGCCAAAGCTATTAAAGCACTTCAAGATAAAGGTATAAGTGTTATCATGCTTACAGGCGATAATCACGATACAGCACAAGCAGTAGCTTCCGAACTAAATCTGGCAGATTTTAAAGCGAGTATGCTACCTGAAGATAAACTACAAGTGGTAGAAAAGCTACAAGAAAACGGAAAAGTGGTTGCTATGGCTGGCGATGGTATTAACGATGCGCCAGCATTGGCTAAAAGCGATGTCGGCATTGCTATGGGAACAGGAACAGATGTCGCTATTGAAAGTGCCATGATAACCTTGGTAAAAGGCGATTTACATGGTATTGTAAAAGCAAGAAACTTAAGTGATGCCGTAATGAAGAATATTAAACAAAACTTATTTTTTGCGCTCATTTACAACACCTTAGGAGTGCCCATTGCAGCAGGTGTATTATTCCCATTCTTTGGAGTTTTATTATCACCTATGATAGCGGCATTAGCTATGAGTTTTAGTTCTGTTTCGGTTATAGCAAATGCCTTACGATTACGAACAATTAAAGTTTAAAACAATGAAAAAATATATAAGTTACACAGGAATATTAGTTGTTGGTTTATTATTGGGGTGGTTATTATTTGGAAATTCATCACAAAAGGAGGCAACGCATAAACATGATGAAGTTGCAGAAACCAATAAAATGTGGACCTGCTCCATGCATCCACAAATTATGCAACCAGAACCAGGCGATTGTCCTATATGCGGAATGGATTTAATTCCTGCAGAAGCAGATGCAGAAGGATTGGCAGTAGACCAATTTAAACTCACTGAAAATGCTATGGCTCTTGCAAACATTCAAACAACAATTGTTGGCAAAGGAACAATTGGAGACAATAATATAAAGTTGTCAGGGAAGATAGTAGAAAACGAAGAAGCAAATGCCGTACAAGTTAGTTACTTTTCTGGCAGAATAGAACACTTAAATGTTAGTTTTACTGGAGAAGAGGTTAAAAAAGGCCAACTGTTAGCAACCATATACTCGCCAGAGTTATACGCAGCACAGCAAGAATTAATAACAGCAGCCTCTTTTAAAGAATCGCAACCAGCACTATACAAAGCAGTCCGTAATAAACTGAAACTATGGAAGCTTTCTGAGAAACAAATCAATCAAATTGAAAAGACCGGAAAAATAAAAGAAAATTTTCCAGTATATGCAACCGTTGCTGGCACAGTTACAGAGAAGCTAGTTGAACAAGGGCAAGCTATAAAACAAGGACAGCCTTTACTTAAAATAGCAAATTTAAATACGGTTTGGGCAAATTTCGATGTCTATGAAAATAAGATTGATGTGTTTAAAAAAGGCCAAGAAGTTGTTGTAACAACCAATGCTTATTCCAACAAAGCATTTAATGGCAAAGTAGATTTTATAGACCCTGTTTTAAATACCAAAACTAGAACAGTAACCTTACGTGTGGTACTCAATAATAAAAATAATGTTTTTAAGCCAGGCATGTTTGTTACTGCAAAAGTAAATGGTGTAGAAAATAAAAATAAACAAACTGTTACAGTTCCTGCTTCAGCTGTTTTATGGACAGGTGAACGCTCTGTGGTGTATGTAAAAACAAACCCAAGCCAGCCTATTTTTGAAATGCGTGAAATTACTTTAGGGAATCAAATAGGTAATAAATATGAAGTTTTAGAAGGCTTGTTTAGTGGAAACGAAATTGTAACTAACGGCACATTTACTGTAGATGCCGCAGCACAATTACAAGGTAAAAAGTCTATGATGAATAAAGGAGGCGGTAAAACCATGACGGGGCATGAAGGTCATTTAGGAATGGGTAATAGTACATCTAAAAACGAAAGAAATGAAGTTAATATTAATAAGCGTTTGGAAGTGTCTGAGCAATTTAAACAACAGTTAAAAGTTGTTTTCAACGCTTATGTTAGCTTAAAAGATGCTTTGGTAAAAGAAGATTCAAAAAGCACATCAAAAAGGGCAATAAGTTTACTAAATAATTTAGGCAAAGTAGATATGAAACTATTATCAGATACTAAGGCTCATGAACTCTGGATGTTATTAGAACGTGACATAAAATCTTCAGTGACTTCAATTTCTGAAATTTCAGATTTAAAAACTCAAAGAAATCATTTCAAACATTTATCATCACACTTAGCAAAAGCCATCGAAATATTTGGAATAAATGAAAAAGTATACCATCAATATTGTCCAATGGCAGATAACAACAATGGTGCGTATTGGTTAAGTAAAGAAGCAAAAGTAATCAATCCCTATTTTGGGAGAACAATGCTAACCTGCGGGGAGGTAAAACAAATAATAGAATAATAACAATTAAATTTAAAAAGATGAAAAAAGTAATGTTTAGTGTAGTAATAGTTGCTACTGTGGTGTTTACGGCATGTAAATCTGATAACAAAACAACTACAAACGTTGAACAATCAGAGACTAAAATGGCAATCACTAATGCTAGTTTTGGAGTTAGAGGCAATTGCGGAATGTGTAAAAAAACCATCGAAAAAGCCGCGAATAATGTTGATGGTGTTGCAAGTGCCACTTGGGATAAGGAGAAAAAGAAAATAGATATCTCTTTTGATGCTACAAAAACAAATGCCCAAACTGTTGAAAAAGCAATTGCAGCATCTGGTTATGATACTGAAAATGTAATGGGAGATTTAAGTGCCTACAATGGTTTGCCAGGGTGCTGTAAATACGATCATGAAATGACAATGAATGTAAAATAAGGAGAATAACAAAAATCATCTCAATATCTTAATTGAGATGATTTTTGTTTAGATTTTACAAATTGAGAAATGGTTGAAAAGCGTTTTTTAATTTATTGTCTTTATTATAAATATTACAGAGATTGCTCTTTAAAGAATAGGACTCAAATAGATGTTTTAAAAGAACAGAAGGGATTATAATTTTATTTGTTTATTCTTGTTTAGTATGCCATTGTTGCGTTTTTAAATGAGCTAATGAAAGCTTTAAATGCGTTAATAAACAGGGCGTCTCTTAATTAATTTTGTATTAAATATTATTTAGCCTAGTTAATAGCTAAGCTAATATTACAGTAGACAAATAATGCAGCTGCTAATATTCTATTATTTCAGAGGCTTAGTCCTGACTTAGAGTCTACTCGTATTCAATTTTAAAAATACATTTAATTTAAAAAAAAATCATAATGAAATACTTTTTCAGCTTCATACTTATTTTATCTTTTACATTTATTTCTTGTCAAACCAACACAATAAAAGTTACTGCTGGTATAGACCATAAATTAAAAGAAGTATCTGCTGTTGAAACGATAGAAGGCTCTTCCTTATTTTGGACTATAGAAGATGCTGGGAATGCCAGTAAAATATATGGCTTAGATAAAGACGGACATATTATAAAATCTATTAAAATAGAAGGCGTTAAAAATAATGATTGGGAAGATTTAACCCATGATTCTAAAGGGAATATTTATATTGGCGATTTTGGAAATAATTCTAAAAAGCGAAAAAAATTCTCAATACTAAAAGTATCAAGCGTCAATACGGCAAGCAATACAACAACCGCTTCTGTTATTGATTTTACCCTTCCTAAAAAAATGAAATCTAAAGATTTTGAAGCCTTTTTTTTATTAAACGATAAGTTCTATATTTTTAGTAAGGAAAATAAAAAATCTATAGTAATAAGTGTGCCTAACAAAATTGGTAATCATGAAGCAAAATTAGTTTCAAAATTTAAATTAAAAGGGGGTAGAAATAAGGTTACATCGGCAGATATTAGTAATGATGGTAAAACGGTGGTGTTGCTTAATCATAATAAAATATGGAGGTTAACAGATTTTGAAGGCGATCATTTTTTTACAGGTAAAATTGAAGCATTAAAATTTGGACATAAGTCACAAAAAGAAGGTGTTTGCTTCAAAAACAATGGTTTATTGTACATAACTGATGAACGAAGAAAATCTAAAGGAGGAAACATTTATAGTTTTAACCTTTAATGCTTAGGTTAAAAATTTAGACCAAACCCAAACGAGAACCTAAGCCCTTCATCACTATTAAAGAAATTAAAAGTCCCCTGAATTGAATCTGCTGCTGAAACCCAAAAACCTCCTCCATAGTCATTATGCCATTTTTTAGACGTGTCATTTTTTACCCAAACTCTACCAGTATCACTACCAATAAATAAACCAAATTGTAGTGGTAGCGTGCTAGTTTTAAAAGAATTAAAAGCGTATCTTAAATCGGCACTTCCTACAAAAGCATTTTGCCCAGTAAATCGCTCGGTTCTATAGCCTCTTAATCCGTTTTTTCCACCAATATTTGCTGCTTGATAGAACACAAGCTCATTACCAAATCTAAATTGAGATCTTAAGTCTGTTTTTAACACTAGTTTTCTGTTTTTAGATATGGCATTATAAAACCCTAAATCCATATTTAAGTGTGCAAATGTGTTTTTAGTTTCACTTGGCTCTGTTTTTAAACCAATAGATGTTTTAAACGTCATTGCTCGGGTTGGAATAATTCTATCATCAAAACTCTCATAACTAAAATTAGCTTCTGTCCCTACAAAAAAGCGTCTTTTATAAAAACCATTATCTGTATTAGATGGGGCAAAAGTTTCTATAAATCTATCTGGAGTATCTGCTATTTTAATGCCTTCGGCAAGTATTTTATAACCATAATCGCTACCAAAATCTCCTTTTTTGGTAAGTCCAACACTTATTGCATAAATACTGGTTTTAACTCTGTTATAATCTAAGTCTAAATCATCATCGTTATTGATGGTTTCGTTACCATACCCAAAGAAGTTATTAGAAAAATTCTCTGTTGTTAATCTTCCAGAGGTTTGAAGGTTCCAATCACCAAATAAATTGGCAAATTCCCCTTTGTAATCAAAACTGAATCCACCAGTTGCAAAATAATAACCAGCATTAATTTTATGTTGTGTAGTAAATGGATTGCGGTGAAACCCTTTTTTAGTTGAAATTTTACTAATTCCTAGTAAAAAACCATCGTCTGGATTGTAGCCAAATCTAGGCGTTATAGAGCCAGACTTAATAATGTTTTTGTTAAAATCGAATATATTATTGTTGTAAGTATCTGATAGATCTTCTTTTGCTCCTTTATTTTCTTCAATAGTATTTTTCTTAGATTTATGATCGTAAATTCTAATACGTCTACCATTTTTAATACGGTAAGTGTCATTGTTTTGCCCCCCAATTAGCCTAATATATATAGGGTTGTTTGCTTTTCCTGTTACTTCAAAAACATCTTCATCATCTAGGCCATAAATCCAAAGTTCTTTTGTTATTTTTTTGCTAAAGGTTCTATCTACAATAACTTCTCCTTTTTCTCCATCTTTAATTCTTGAGATTTTAACATGCGTTTCATTGTCTCCAATTCTAGTAATTTCAATAAAATCGTCTTTATCTGTTCCTGTAAGTATTACTAATTCATTTAAATAATTATAATAGCGTTCTGCTATGTCTACAATGTTTGCTCTACGGCCTTTTAAGTGTTCTTGAATTTCTGCTAGAGTAGTCCCTCTTACTTCTTTAGGAACTTTAGAAAAAGCTTTTGCTATAATGGCATCTGTAACATGGTCTTGAAGGTATTTTGCTTGTTTTAACCAAACATCTTTTCCAGACTGTTGTATTAGAACTTTATCTAGTTTTAATCCAGCTTTATTCATCCATTTTACATCTTTTAATTCTGCATCGTAAACTTGTAGTTGTTTTGTAGAGCCAGAAAGTGTTCTCATAAGGTCTAATAAAGCACCATCAAAATTAGAAAAGACTTGATCTCGGTCTCTAGGAATGGGTTTAAATAATTTATCTCCATTTTCTTGGTTAAATTGTGCCCACCTCCATTGGTCTTGGTGTCTATCCCAGTCGCCTAATAACATATCAAAAAGTCTGGCACGTATATAAGCATTTTCATCAATCTTATATTTTTCGTCTTTTCTAATTTTTTCAATGATATCATGAGTACTTTCTAAATCATCTGCATATCCAAAGTTTCTTTCGTCTGAATAGTTTTCTTCTGGACGTTCCTCAATCATATACAATTCGTTTCCATAATCGGTATTATAATCTCCTAAGTGTTTATGTTTTGGGATATAAAATAATCGTGGATTGGTGTGGTATACGCCTGCGGCATCTGATAAATCTGGAACTACAAAAAATGCGTATGGGTGTGCTGCCGTATAAAAATCTAAAATAAGGTCTTCTATATAAGTTTTGTCGAAAGCATCGTCTACATAGGTTTCTTTAAACAAAACAGATTGTAAGTATTGGGTAGCGCTTTTACGAAGCGCTCTCATGTTTAGCTCTCTACCATCTTTCATTTTTAATCGTAAGGATCGGGTTTGATGTCCACCACCAGCACGCACAATTTCTAGCCCACCATATAACGTATCTAAGGTTGCTACTGGTACTTTTACTTTTGTACTATATAAATCGCGATAACGATTACCTAATAGTACTTCGTGGAAGCCAGATTTTTCTGTTTCTTCTTTGGTGTATATTGAGGCCTCAATGGTATTGGGGAACGTATCGGGAAGTACATCTGTATTAAAAACTTCTCTGGTTTTTGGGAGTACTTCTTTTCTAAATAGTAATTTGGGGTTGTTATTGTCTTCACCATAAAAACTTACCCATACACTACCGTCTTTATAAATATTTAATTCTGCAAAACCTTGTTTTCCGTAAGCAAATAATCCATTGTTACTTAATGCAACAACAGCTTCTTTTGCGCCAGAACCAGATACAATTTGCTTAATAGAATTGTTTTCTATGTATTGTAGGTTGTGTTCGTGCCCAGATGCAAATACAATATTATCGTATTCTAGTGCTAGGGTTTCTATTCGTTTCATTAATTCGTTATAGCGCTCATTATATCTATCTTGAATAGATACTCCTCCTTGAGTTCTAATTTGTGTTATTAATGAACCTAAAATAGGAAATGGGATTTTAGATTGAGTAGGGTAGAGGTGCTTTTTAGCAGAATAAAACCCACCGTGTAAGCCATTAGTATACATAGGGTGATGCATTGCAAAAACAACTCTTTTGTGTTGTGCTTTTTTTAGTTCGCCTTCTAACTCTTCTAAAAATCGCTCTCTGGTTTTTATTTCGCAATCATCATTAATTGTAGGGTTTTTATTCCAGTTTTCTAGGTACCACTGTGTATCTATAACAATGAGTTGAACTTTATCACCAACATCTATACTTTCTAAAGGGCATCCATTTTCTGGTTGGAATGTATTTTTTCCTAAAGCATCTTCAATATACTTTTCTTCGCGTTTAACACCTTTAACACCATCGGCATACCAGTCATGATTTCCTGGTAAAAAAACAGTTTTACCTTTAAAATTTTCAACAGATTTTATTTGAGCATTTAAATGGTTCTCGGCATAATCTCGTCCTTTAGCATCCTTATTAGGTAGCCCAGATGGGTATATGTTATCGCCTAAAAATAAAGCATAATCTTTTTTTGTACTTTTTTTAGAAATGTGTTTCTGAAATATTCTTAATCCAGTAGATAAATCATTTTTAGGAGATTTCCCTGCGTCTCCAATAAGATAAAATGTGGTGTAAATTTCTTTTGAGGGTAATTGCGCTTTACTATAGGTTTCATCCTTATATTGAAGCTTATGCGAAGCACAATTTGTGAAAAAAGCACATATTAAAATGATTAAAGTCAGTCTGTTTCTAAGCATATTATATCTTTGTGATTATTATTAATTCACTAATTATAGCGCAAATATGTCTAAAATAATTGAAATTACTGACCAATTTGTATTTGATTTATTTTCTGAAAATTTATCAAACACATTTACTTACCATAATTATGAACATACAAAACGTGTATGTGAAAGTACAAAAGAAATTATAGATAATTCAGAGATTAATGCTATAGAGTCAGAAATTTTACTTTTAGCATCACTATTACACGATATAGGTTATATTAATACTAGAGTGGGGCATGAAGAAGAGAGTGTTAAATTAGCCACTGAATTTCTTAAAGAACAGGGGGTAAAGCAAGACACTATAAATGCTGTAAATGCATGTATTATGGTAACAAAATTAGGTGTTGAGCCTAAAAACAAACTTGAAGAAATTATAAAAGATGCCGATTCTTCGCATTTTGGGAAAAAGTATTTTATAGAAGTTAGCGAATTACTAAGGACTGAATTAGAATTGCAAGACATTAAAGTATATTCTGCCAAAGCATGGCGTAAAGAGAATATAAAAATGTTGAGTAAAAAGCATAGGTATTATACCGATTATGCTAAGAAAAAATGGGGTAAAGTGAAAAAAAAGAACTTAGCCAAATTAATGAAGTCTAAACTTAAACAACAGTCTAAAGACCAAAAGGAAGAATTAAAAGCTAAGTATAAAGTTAAATATAAAAGTGAAAGTTCTGAGCGTGGGGTACAAACACTGTTTAGAGTTGCCTTAAGAAATCATATTAAATTAAGTGATATCGCAGATACAAAGGCTAATATATTATTATCTGTAAATGCAATAATTATTTCTTTAGTACTATCTAATTTAATCTCTAAATTAGATAACCCTTCCAACGATTATATGATTATTCCAACGATTATATTTACTATTTTTAGTGTAGCGTCGGTTATAATGTCCATTATTGCTACAAGACCAAATGTTACAAGAGGTGAGTTTACTAAAGAGGATGTAGAGAATAAAAAAGTTAACCTTTTATTTTTTGGGAATTTTCATAAAATGAAACTTGGAGAGTTTGAGTGGGCCTTGGGAGAAATGCTAAAAGACAAAGATTATATTTACAGTAGTCTTAGTAAGGACCTGTATTTTTTAGGGGTTGTTTTAAACACTAAATATAGAATACTACGAATCACTTATACCATATTTATGGCTGGTATTGTTATTTCGGTACTTGCTTTTGCAATTTCGTTTAAAATGCAAGCCTAATTTAATATAACGATTTAACTTTTTTTGGTAAAAAGAATAATTACAGGAAAACTATTATGTTACAGGAATTTCTGTTTTTGTTCTTTTTGCCTTTAAATAGTCACTTGGGCTAATATTATATTTTGCTTTAAATATTTTAGAAAAATAGCTTCTACTACTAAAGCCTACACTATAAACTATTTGAGAAACATTAAGCTCTGTAGTGTTAATATAATCTCTGGCTGCTTCGAGCCTTACGTGTCTTATATATTCTGTAACAGTTCTAGCATATAGAATTTTAAAACCTTCCTGAAGTTTTGCCTGTGTTAAGCCAGATTCTTCAGATAATTGATCTAAAGTATATTCGTAAGACACATTTTTTAGGATTTTTTTAGAAATTTTTCTAACTATTTTAAGTTCGCTTTTAAGTAAGTTGGTTTCTACTTTCTTTCCTTTAACGGCAATATCATGCTGCTGTATGTGCATAGATAGAATTTGATACACCATACCTTCAATTTTTAGTATTCGTATCATGCCTTTTTGCTTTACCCTACGCAGCTTACCAATAACATCTGCCATTTTTAAATTATAACTTCCAAAATAGGAAAAAACATTTTCATGATCTTTGTCTAAGAATACTTCGTATAATTTTTTATTGAGTTGGGATACATTGTTAAGGCGTTTTCTAAGGTATTCTTTTCTTATAATTTGAATAACATTAATCTCCAACTTAACATCTTTAGAGAAATAACCATAGTTGTAGCCGCCATCCCTACTAGTAATAATTACAGACTGAAATTGCTCTATCGTTTTTGCTTCTTTCTGAAACCCAAATTTATGACTGCAATACCCATTTAAACAATACGTAAAGTGGATGGGGTTATAGTTTGAAGCATCCATAATTAACGTAATGTCGTCAAAGAATGTAATATCGTATTCTAATAGATTTACACCCCAATCAAAAGTAATAAACCTAATGTTTCCTTTAGCTAAATCACTATCTACGGTTAAAACATATTCCCCCCAACGCTCTTCAATATGCCCACCAATAACATCTCGAATTTGCTTAACAGTACCTTCTGTACTTTCGGCAGTTATATTTATTTCAGTCATAATGTCAAAGATATTTTTTTTCTGAATACAAAAATCTTTTTTTTTAACTTAATTAAATAAAAAAA
The DNA here is from genome assembly GCF_053601615.1 of Pontimicrobium sp. MEBiC06410. NCBI lineage: Bacteria > Pseudomonadati > Bacteroidota > Flavobacteriia > Flavobacteriales > Flavobacteriaceae > Pontimicrobium > Pontimicrobium sp. MEBiC06410. Next base: position 112,204 of record NZ_JBSHNT010000158.1, on the reverse strand, counting down.
GATCTCAAATATGGTCTTTTTTTATGTGCTTTAAGTTTAAAACTCTAGCATAATTTACCTTTTTTTTATATTGTTTTGGGCTGCAACCATATTCTGTTTTAAATATTTTACAGAAATAACTTCGGCTTGTAAAACCAATGGAATATACAATTTCTGAGATGTTTAAATCTGTCGTTTTAATTAGGTTTTCTGCTTTTGCTAGTCTAATATGGCGAATATAGTCTGCTACTGTACGATTATTTAAAATTTTAAAACCTTCTTGTAATTTGGCAGGCGATAATCTTGTAATGCTGCATAGCATACCTATAGTGTATGGTTCTTCAGGGTTTACTTTTATTACGTTATTAATAGAGGCTATCCTCTTTAACTCTCTACTGGTAAGTGTCGATTTGTTTACTGTTTTTATGGATTCATTATAAATTAATTCGATTTGATTGGCTAGTATAAAGTAGCTAATTCCTTTAAACCGTATTAATTCGGTAAGTGCACAATCTGTATTGGTATTAAGAAGCGCTCTTACGTGTTCTCCAATCTTTAAGCTATAATTACCATGATAAAAAGGGTGTTTTTTTGAGTTTAAGCTATCTAATAAATTTAAAAGTTTTGTTTTTTGTAGGTGCTCAGCATTAGAGTTGCTTTTAAAATAGATAGCCTCATTAATAGTAATAATATTAATTGTTGTTTTTACATTTGGCTCTATAATAATCATGCCTTTTGCGTACGTATTGCTTTTACTTAAAGCGGTTTGTAATCCATCTAGCTTTTTAATTGTAGTAGAGTTTTTAAAAGTATGAGAGCAACTGCCTTTTAAGCAAAAAATAAAATTTAGAGTGTTAACCTTTAAATTATTTAAATAAAAAGTTAAGTGTTTTGTAAGTGATGTGTTTATAATAATGGATGCTAATCCATTCTCGAAACCTAAATGACGAATGCATCCTTTTCCATTTAAATTATTAAATTTTAGAGTGTTAATACCGTTAATTGTTTCAATATCACCACCTAAGTAATCTTTAAATGTATTAAGGTTTGAAATTACTGCATTATGCTGGTTAGTAGTTAACATATATTAAACTATAGATCTCTAAAATTTGTTTATAATATGTTAAAGGTAAGTGCCCAATTCTATTGCGTTTGCCGTTTTAAAGAATTAGTATAACATAATCGGGTTTTATGGATTGTATTATTATTTCATATGCGTTAGCATTTAATTGTTTATAGTTAAAAAATACCTTATCTATTTTAGAATTTTACACAAAAAACAAGAAGATGTGTTACAGAATATCCAATACTGCCAATAAAACAGCAATAGAGAAAACATTTAATGCGTCCTTTAAGTATCCAAAACTACATAAAAAATCACCGGTAATAGATGGTTTAACAGAGTCGTCTGTAGCTATAATTACAATGCTAAATAAGCAGCAAATTTCTTTAGCTATTTGGGGAATATTGCCAGAAACATACCAAGATGATTGGCAACATTTTCAGAATGTACAAAATACATTAAATGTAAGTTTAGATGTTATTAAAGAGGACGAAAAGTATGCTAAAGCTTTAATGCACCGGCGTTGTATAGTTATCGTTACTGGTTTTTTTACTTATTATTTACACGATGGAGATTTATACCCATATTATGTGCATCAAGAATCTAACGAACCGTTTGCTATTGCAGGTATTTTTAACGAGTTAGATGATGGTTTTATAACATGCTCTTTAATTGTTTCTAAGGCAAATTCTTTTATTAAAAAGATTCATAATTCTAATATTTTAATGCCAGTAGTACTCGATAAGTTTAATCGAGAAAAGTGGTTAGATTTTAATGCTACAGAAGAAATCGTTACTACAGTAGTTAATACTGCTCCTCAATTGGCTTTTAAAGCGCATCCTATTGCTAAAGAGTTTCATAAACTAGGCGTAGATTTTGATTCTGCTTTGCATCCAGTAAATTACAACAATATCCCTAAAGCTATGTAAATTAGTTTCTTTTAATTTTGTTTCTGTAGTCTTTTGGTAAAATCTCATAGCGTTCATAGAATATTTTACTAAAATAACTCCTACTTTTATAGCCTACAGAGTACACAATTTCTGAGATTGTTAAATCGGAATTTTTCAATTGATCTCTAGATATTTCTAGCTTTAAATCTCTTATATATTCATTTACAGATTTAGAGTAAAGCACCTTAAAACCTAATTGTAGTTTCTTTGCTCCCAATCCAGATCGTTTAGAGAGGGCGGCTATCGATAAAGGCTCTGACATATTATCTGTTATATAAGTAGATAGTTCTTGAATTTTTTTAATGTGTTCTTTCGATAAGGAATCTGTTAAGGGGTCTGTAGATTGAAAGTTTTTATGTTCAAGCAATTGCATTGCCATAATTAAATTTAATTGCCCTTCTATAGATAATGTTTTTATAATACCTTCATGATAAGTACTATCCAACTGTTTTATTTTATCTGCTATTTTAAGATTATAATTTCCGAGGTGGTGATATGAAAGGGCTTCGTTTTGACTTTCAAACACAGTTTTAAGTGCTTTGTCTAGATAACTTAAATTGTTGTTTTTCTTTTCTTTGTAACTAATAGTATCTAACTGAATAATATTAACTTTAATTTGAGTTTCTTTAGGGAAAACAAAAACTTTTTTAGATTTTATTTTACTAGAGATTATAATGTTTTGATAACGCTCAAAATTCATAAAAGTTGTAGCATTTTCATCTTCGCTAAACTCTAAATAACCTTCAGAAATAAAAATAAACTCAACCAATTTTCTGTCATTATTTTCAAAAGTGATTTTAGCAACCTCTACAAGGTTTATATTAAAATCTATAAGCGATAAGCCCCAGTCAAAATCAATACCCCTTATAACACCTGTTCCAAGTGCATTATTAAATATTAAAGTATACTCACCATAAGCCTCTGTTAAATTGCCTTTAAAGTATTGTTGTAATTGTAGTATTGTATCTTTAGTACTTGTGTTTTTTATATGTAATAGGTGCATTCCTAGGTAATCCTTTTTAATTTTAAAGTTTGGAATACAAATAACTTATGAATGCTAAAAATGGATTAACACTTATGAAATTTAAAATAACACTTTAAGGCATTATTTTTAACACTTATGGATGATTTTAAAAAAATAAATAAAGGTATTTATGCAGATTTGTTATGTCTAGATTTATCTAAATAAGCTTTAGGGGTAATGCCATAACGTTTTTTAAATACTTTAGAAAAGTAGCTTCTAGAATTAATACCAATTTTATAGGTTATTTCTGTAACATTTAAGTCTGAATTTTCTAGAAGTTCTTTGGCTTTTTCAATACGGTGGTTTCTAATGTATTCTTTTACAGAGGAGTTATAAAGGTGTCTAAATCCGCTTTGTAATGTATTTTGGTTTAAGCCAACACGTTTAGAAAGCACTGTAATACTGTCAATAGTTGCAATTTCATTTTTTATAATTTGTACAGCTTCTTCAATACTTTCAATGGTAGATTGTCGTAATATTTTTCGTTTTCCAGGAGTATTTAAATCATCAAGATATTGTTGTAAATAATGGATAAGTATTTCATAACATTTACCTTCAAGAAAAACAGATTTCATAAAATCTTCTTCCAAGTCACAATCTGTAAATTCTTCTATAAATTTGGCAATTTCTAAACTATAGTGTCCTTTATAATAAAACTTATTAATACCATTTAAATCTCTAAAAACATTAACAAGTTCATCATTCATATTAGCAATAAATGCTTCAATTTTTTCCTCAAATGATTTTCTATTTATTTCTATACTAAAAATACAAATTTGAGTATTTGCAGGTATTTTAAAAATATGGTTATTAGTTGGTGTGCTAGATAGCATGACACTTTCTAATCTGCTAATAGTGTGCGTATCATTATCCTCAGTAAACTCATGTTCAAAATAAGACTCTCTGCAAAACATGATTTTAAGTGGGTGTACTATGCCCTTTTTAAGCTCAAAATGTAATTCTTTTTTTAAAATATAATCAGACTCTAAAACACCTATGCCATTATCAAAACAGGTAGCCTTAATATAACCAGACCCTATTTTTTTAGGAATTTTTAAACAATATTCGTTATTATTAACATCGTAGTTAATGTTTAAAATATCTGCCATGTCTTTTATAACATCGCTGGCTTCTAGGTCGCTAATATTTAATTTTTTACTCACTTATATAAGTATATAGGTAGTAAAGATAGTTTTTTTTATGAGTAATAGAAGAGAAATTGTATATGAGCAAATATTTAAACCGTAAGGGTTAAGAGATTGTGTACTATTTAAAGACCTTTGTATTGAAAGCATTAGTAAATATTTATTACTGCTTAATTTATTAACCATTAAAAACAATATATTATGTTACGTTGGACAATCACATTTATCGTTATAGCATTAATCGCTGGAGTATTAGGATTTGGAGGAATTGCAGGAGCATCTGCAGGAATTGCTAAGATATTATTCTTTATCTTTTTAGTATTATTCGTTCTATCTCTTTTAAAAGGAGTGTTAAAAAAATAATTAAGTTAAAGTGGTTGGTTTAAAACGCTAAATGTAAACCAATATATTTCGATAAATAAAAAACAATCAATTAAATAAAAAGCAAAACAAGATGAAAAAATTAGCACATATATTTTTATTATTATTTACAGCCTCAATAATATTTACAGGATGTAGAGAGGAGAAATCAACAGAAGAAAAAGTAGAAGATGCTGTTGAAGAGGTAGCAGATGACGTTGAGGATGCAGTAGATTAATAATACAGTATTATAAATCATGAAAAAGAGTAGTAACGCCTAGTCGTGCTACTCTTTTTTTATTTACTTTGTTTCTATGGTAAGTATTTTAATAATTAGTTATATAATCATTTCAGGGTTAGCCTTTTTAGGGGTTATTTTTTACGGAGCCAGACCTAGTAGGTCTTTAAGTTGGCTTTTAACAATAGTTTTTATTCCTTATTTAGGAGTTGTTATCTATTTACTTTTTGGAATAAATAGAAGAAAAATAAAGTTTTTCCAATTAAAACACACCCATAAAAGAAGGTTGTACGATAATCATAATCAAGGCTATAGTGGCCATAAACCTTTTAAGAAATTTACATCAACCAAAAAAAAGAAATTAGCTACCTTAATTTCTAAAAACAATAAGTATCTGCCTTATGATGGAAACCATGTAGAGGTCCTTCAAGATGGAGAAACTACTTTTACATCAATTTTTGAAGCCATTAAGAAAGCTAAGAATTTTATACACATTCAATACTATATTTTAGAAGAAGGAGAATTAATGGATGAAATGTTTAGTTTATTTAAACAAAAAATTGAAGAAGGTGTTGAAATACGTGTTATGTATGATGCTATTGGAAGCTTTGATTGGAAACGAAAATCTATTAAACGCTTTAAAAGTATTGGAGTAACAATATGTTCTTCTATGCCTTTGCGTTTTGGAAACTTTTTATTTTCTTTTAACTACAGAAACCACAGAAAAATAGTTGTTGTGGATGGAACAGTAGGATTTACTGGAGGCTTTAATTTAACAGATAAGTATATAAAACCAGTTTCTAAGATGGGAATTTGGGAAGACACACACTTAAAAATTGAAGGGCCAGCAGTAGAAAGTTTACATAAGGTTTTTATAAAAGACTATTATTTTGCTAGTAAAGAAGACATATTACTTGATAGTAAATACCTACCTAAACAAGAAGCCAATGGCGATAGTATTGTTCAAATTGTAGCAAGTGGACCAGATTCTGACTATGCAGCAATTATGCAACAATATATTATGCTTATAAACCTAGCTAATGATTTTATTTGCATAGCTAACCCTTATTTTATTCCTAGTTCTCAAGTCTTAACAGCTTTAAAAATAGCAGCACTAAGTGGTGTTGAAGTACAAATACTATTGCCAGAAGTATCAGATTCTGCAACAGCTAGATACAGCATGCGTTCTTATTTTGAAGAAATCATGCAAGCAGGTGCAGAAATTTACTTAAAAAAAGATGCTTTTTTACACAGCAAACTAGTGTTAATAGATGGAGAAATACTATCTGTAGGCTCTGGAAATTTTGATAACCGAAGCTTTGATCATAATTTTGAAACCAACGCCCTTATTTACGATAGTAAGCTTACTAAAAGCATCCACCAACATTTTACAGAAGATTGTGAAGCAAGTGTGAAGTTGGAGCTAGACCAATTTGTAAAACGCCCTATTCAAGATAAATTTTTTGAAGGATTAGCTCGTTTTTTAAGCCCTCTATTATAAAATACCGCTTATACTTTTTTTATTGAAAATACATATAGCTTTAAAAAATAGCACTAAAATAAAGAGTAGCCTACATTCTGTTTTTAGATATATTTTGTTAAGAAAAGTTAATAAAACACTACTACAATCATATGAGTTAACATCAATTTTATAAGAGCAAAAGCAGCGCTTTGTTTCCCTTTATCTTTGCTATAAACATTTAAATACACATGGATAAAGTAGAACTTACATCATTTCAAAAGATAATGGACAAGCTAGAAAGCTGGCTAGATATATTAATAACTAATTTGCCAAATATCTTGGTGGCACTAATAGTGCTAGTAACGTCTTATTTCATCTCTAAATTAATATATAGATTAGCCTTTAAAGTAACAAATAGACAGATAAAACAAGTCTCTGTTTCTAAAATAGTAGCTAGAGGAGCCTCTATTGTTATTGTTTTAGCAGGATTATTTTTAGCATTAGGCGCTTTAAACTTAGGGCAAGCATTAACAGGTTTATTAACAGGAGCAGGGATATCTGGTTTAGTTATTGGTTTAGCGCTTCAAGGCACATTATCTAATACCATTTCTGGTATAGTATTATCATTTAGAAAAAATATTAGAATTGGAGATTGGATAGAAACCAATGGTTACTCTGGAGAAGTAATAGATATTAATGTAAACTATTTTGTTTTAAGAGAAGCAGATAATAATACTGTTATACTACCAAATAAAACAATACACGAAAACCCTTTTAAAAATTATAGCTTAACTAGCAAAATGCGAGTTACCATAGAGTGTGGTGTAGGGTACGAATCAGACTTAGAAAAAGTAGAACAAGTAACAAAGGAAACAATTTCGAAATTTTATAACCAAAAAGACATAGGTAAAGAAGTCGAATTTTACTATACAGAATTTGGTGCTAGCTCAATAAATTATATAACAAGATTTTGGGTAGATGGAGAAAGCAGCTTAGAAAAACTAAGAGCAAAAAGTAAATGTATTATTGAAATTAAAAAAGCATATAAAAGAGAAGGCTTTAATATTCCATTCCCTATTAGAACGCTACAGTTCGATAATAAACTTAGCTTAAATGGTATAGAGAAAGAAGAAATGGTTTCACAAAACTAATCCGTACAATAGATTTTAAAAAAAAGAATAATATAAACCTTATAAATAATATAAAAATGAGAAAACTAACATACGTTGCATTTGCAATAGCTTTAATGACAATAACTTTAACTTCTTGTAGAAATGAGAAAACACAGAAAGAAGAACTTATAGAAGAAATGAAAGAAGATGGAGCAGAAGTTAAAACTAAAAAAGATGGAGACGAGACAAAAATAAAGATGGAAACGGAAGATAAAACTGTTAAAATTAAAGAAGATAAAGAAGAAACTAAAATTAAAGAAGAAGAATAAATAATATATAAATATAAAAAGGTTCTAGTTTTTATGATTGATTAATGGAAAAGAGCCATAAAAAAAACCGTGAAGTCTCACGGTTTTTTTATTATATAAAACAAAATAATGAGGTTTATTTTTTGTGTTTGAGCGCATCTTTAATGTATTTGAATTAAAGCTTAAGGGTAAAAAAAAATAACTTGCAATACAGTAAGATTTCAACACTATTATGTTGGATTAGTATAAATGGCTTTTTTTGAACATACAGATGATAAATAAAATAATTCCAGAATATATAAAACATGAAACAGAAGAAGCGTTGTCTTTTTACCCTGAGTTAAAAGAAGTCCCTATAGAATTTAAACTCACTAGAAAAATGAGCTCGTCTGTAATGAAAGCACAACCAAAACTTTGGAGTTTATTTAAAAAAAAGAGTAAACGAGAGTATGTTATTCTAATAAGTAGGCATTTCGATATTAAAAAGAGAGAACTACACACGAGTTACATACCTAGAGAAGTTTTAATAGGTTGGCTAGGACATGAGTTGGGGCATATAATGGATTACCATACTCGATCTAGTTTAAATTTAATAGGTTTTGGATTGGGGTATATATTTTCAGACGCATTTGTGCGTAAAGCGGAGCTAACAGCAGATAGATATGCCGTTAAGCATAATATGAAAGCCTATATCCTTGAGACAAAAAACTATATTCTAAACCATACAGAATTGTCAGACAGATATAAAGAAAAAATAAAACGCTTATACGTATCACCCAAAGAAGTTTTGGAGTTCGTAAATGAAGAAACAAGCTAGTTTAAGAACGATATTTACATAAATAACGTAATAAAAACAATTAATATGTCAATAAAAGGATCACTTATAAAAGGTGTAATTCACCTTAAAGATAGTTTAACACCAAACGTAAATCATGAAGAAGCACAACAGGATGTTTTAGAAAATTTATTAAATAAAGCAAAAGACACTGAGTTTGGAAAGGCGTATAATTTTGAAGCCATATTGTCTAGTAATAATAAAGCAGAAGCTTTTTCTAAACACATTCCGTATTTTGATTATAATAAGTTAAAAACAGAATGGTGGGATAGAGTAATTGCTGGAGAAGAAAATGTTACCTGGCCAGGTAGTCCAGATTATTTTGCTTTAAGCTCTGGTACAACAGGAAAAAAAAGTAAGCGAATACCCGTTACAAATGAAATGATAGAAGCAATAAGAAAAACAGGGTTAAAGCAAGTAGAAGCACTCTCTAATTTTGATTTGCCAGCTTCTTTTTTTGAAAAAGAAGTAATGATGCTAGGAAGCTCAACAGACCTTAATGAACGTAACGGACATTTAGAAGGCGAAATAAGTGGTATTAGTGCAAGTAAAATACCTTTTTGGTTTGAAGGTTATTACAAACCAGGAAAAGAAATTGCTAAAATAGATGATTGGGATGAAAGAGTTCTGGAAATAGCCAAAAGAGCAAAAGATTTCGATATAGGAGCCCTTAGTGGTATTCCATCATGGATAGAACTAATGTTAGAAAAAGTTATAGCCTATAATAAAGTAGACAATATCCATGAGATATGGCCTAACCTACAAGTTTATACATCTGGAGGCGTTGCTTTTGCACCTTACGAAAAAAGTTTTAATAAACTATTAGCGCACCCTATAACCGTTATAGACACCTATTTAGCATCAGAAGGATTTATTGCCTTTCAAGAGCGACCAGAAACCGATGCCATGCGTTTAGTTACAGACAGCGGTATATATTTTGAGTTTGTTCCATTTCAACCAGAATATATTAACGAAGATGGCTCTTTAAAGCAGAATGCGCCAGCAGTAGGGTTAACAGAAGTAAAACTAAATCAAGACTACGTATTATTAATTAGTACAGTTGCTGGAGCATGGCGATATGTTATAGGCGATACCATAGAATTTACAGATATAGAAAGAGCAGAAATTAAAATTACAGGACGAACTAAGTTTTTTCTTAATGTAGTAGGTTCGCAACTTTCTGTAAATAAAATGAATGAAGCTTTGTTAGAAATGGAAAATCAATTTAGTATTGAAATTCCAGAGTTTACCCTATCGGCTGTTAGAATAGAAGACGATTTTTACCATCATTGGTATCTAGGAACCGAAACGAGTCTAGAAGATAAAAAACTTGCTAAAAAACTTGATGAAACTTTGCAGAAGGCAAATAAAAATTATAAAATTGCTAGAAGTAAAGCTTTAAAAGGCGTTAAAGTGACTACTGTATCTCCTAAAGCTTTTTCAGACTGGAATGGTCTTCAAAAGAAAAAAGGAGGGCAAGTAAAAATGGAGCGTGTTATGAGCAAAGAAAGGTTTAAAGAATGGGAAGCATTTGTTTCTCGTTAAAACGATAATTAACACAATTATTTAAAAGCATGGAACAAACACCCACACCAACACTAATTTGTATTCCAGATATTAGTGGCTTTACTGAGTTTATGAGCTCTGCAGATATAGAGCTAAGCTCTCAAGTTATACCAGCACTTTTAAATAAAGTTATTTATGCCAATAAAATAGGGCTAAAAGTTTCTGAAATAGAAGGAGACGCTATTTTATTTTATAAAACAGGTAATTTACCAACATTTAAAGAGCTAATAGAGCAATGTAGGTTATTTTATACCGAATTTTATAAGCAATTAGATTTGCTGGATAAAATATATAAATACAGATCAAAAGGAATTGATATTCCAGAAGTACTAGGATTAAAAATAGTATTACATTTTGGAAAGCAAATTAGTGCGGTTCAAATAGGAAAAAATATAAAACTTATGGGAGAAGATGTTATAATAGCTCATCGCCTTCTAAAAAATAAAATCCCTTTTGATGAGTATATATTGTTTTCCGAAAATATTTTAGAACAATACAAAGATGAAGAATTAGAGCATAATTTTGGTTGGGGGCAACTTCACAAAAAAGATACCTCTTTTCAACATATTGGAGACATAAGTTATAATTATATAAACTTAAAACCATTGGTTAATTAAAAAAAGCCCATATATTATAATAAATATATAGGGCTTATTTTAATTGTTTTATAGAAGCAGGTAAATATTTATTTAAACATGTTATAATTAATTACTCTCTATTTTTTGTCCTTCTTCTCTATATAAATCAACTTCTCCATCTAATAATAATGCTATTACGGTAACGTCTTTATCTTGAACTTCTTCAGGTAAATCTATATATAATAAACCAGGGACTTTACTCCAATACTGTTTACCTACCACTCTATGCGATAGTTTTGTGCCATTCCCAACAACCCAAATTCTATTAACTTTATTTTTAAGCCCTTTTATTAATAAAGAACCATTAGGCTTGTTGTCTACATACAAATAAATAATGTTCTTATCTTTTGATAATGCTGTATACCCATTAAAATGACCATGAGGAATTCCTGCTCTAGTTTTATATATAGCTTCCTTATGTTTGTTAGTCCAACGGCCTAAACCTTTTAAAATGTTTACTTGTTCTTTAGGGATTGTTCCATCTGCTTTTGGAGCAATATCTAGAAGCAAATTTCCTCCCATACTTATACAGTCTACAAAGATTCGGATAATTTCATTTACAGACTTATACTTTTTATCATGAGGTTGATAGCCCCAAGAATCGTTCATAGTTATACATAACTCCCAATAATTGTTTTTAGGTTTAGCAATGGGTACACCTTGCTCTGGAGTAGCATAATCACCATAACCCTGTAATCTAGAATTTATAATAGTTGTAGGCGTTTTATCTAATAATAATTCACGAATTTCTTTAGCCTTCCATTTTGCTGCAGATTGCTCCCAATCTCCATCAAACCAATACAAATCTGGATTAAACCTTGTTAATTCTTTTAATTGGCCAAAGTTGAATTTTGTAAATTTTTCCCAGCGTTTATCGTCTGTTTCATAGCGTTTTTTATTTCTAGTAAAATTAGGATAATCTGGGTGAGACCAATCTAGTAGAGAATAGTATAAACCAACCTTTAGGTGTTCTTTTCTAATTGCTTCAACAAAAGGCGTAATTAAATCTTTTCTTGCCTTTGTTTTTTTAACAACATTTAAATCACTTTGTTTAGTGTTCCATAGCGCAACACCATCATGATGTTTTGTTGTAATTACAGAATATTTAGCGCCACTTTCTTTAATAAGTTTTGCCCAATATTCTGGATTGTAATTCTTGGCCGTAAAACCATTTACCTGTTTCATGTATTCAGTATACGGAATATAATTGTTGTAAAAAGACCAAGATTCATCTATACCATTTACAGCGTAAATTCCCCAATGAATAAAAACCCCCAATTTAGCATCTTTAAACCATGCTAACCTAGTGTCTTTAGGTAGCTCTTTGTTTTGTGATGAAAGGCTTAAACTAAAGAAGAATAAAGTTAAACATAATAATTGTTTTTGGTATTTCATAACTGTTGGTTTTTATATTGATGAAATTTTAAAAGTCCAGACATAATTAGAAGGCGGATTTTTTCTTAGTTTTTCGGGGATGTAGAGCGTAAAACCCTTTTCGTTTTTTTTCCATTTTAGGTGTTTTTTAGAGCCTAGTAATTGCACCTTAGCTCCTATTTTTGGCGTAATAGATGTAATGGTAATTTCTTGTGGCATTATGTTTTCTCCCTCTTTTGCTAAGTAAAATAAAAAAACATGCCCTTCTTTGTTTTGAGTCATGCATATATTTTTTTCCTTAAAAGGCGCTATTGGTTGGGTATTATATATAGCAGTATTATTAATAGCCATCCAGTCCTCAAATTCTTTTAAAAGCTTATAAGCCCCTTGTTGCCATGTTCCATCTGGACCAGGAGCAATATTTAATAATAAATTACCACCTTTGGCTACAATATCTACTAGAGTTTGAATTCCTTTCCTACCACTCATGTATTTTGCATTTGGTGTGTACGACCATCCACCACCAGATATAATGCAAGACTCCCAAGGATAAGGCAATGTTTTATCTGGAATTCTATTTTCTGGAGTTAGGTAATTTTGATTTTTACCATAAACAGCTCTGTCAACAACAATAAGACCTGGTTGTTTTTTTCTAGCTTTTTCTACCAATTCATCCATGCGTATGTCTTGGTTTACAATACGATGTTTTAAATACCCAGCATCACTATTTTTAATAGTTTTTTCATACCAACTGCTTACTTCTTTTTTAGGTGTTTTGGCTACCCAACCACCATCTAGCCATAAAATATCTACTTTGCCATAATCGGTCATTAATTCCATTATTTGATTATGCGTAAATGCTACAAATTTTGCCCATTTCTCTGGGTGCTCTTCTGGAGAGTAATTTACATTTCTATCTTTTGGAGGATAATAAGGATCCCAGTAATGCTCAGAATGCCAGTCTGGTTTAGAGAAATATGCCCCTGTCCACAACCCTTCTTTTCTAAAGGAATTAAATATTTCTTTGGTAATATTGGCTTTAGGATGATTAGAAAAAGGTGTTGCAGAATCTGTTATTTTATAATTAGTATATTTTGAGTCGAACATAGAAAACCCATCATGATGTTTTGTAGTAAAAACAACATATTTCATTCCTGCTTTTCTTGCAGCTTTAGCCCATTTATCTGGATTAAAGAGAATGGGGTTAAAAGTATTTTTTAATGCTTCGTACTCTTGTTTGTATAAAAAATAATTTTGAGGATTACTACCTTTTTTTCGTTCGCACCATTCATATTCTTCAGGAGAAAGCGACCATGACTCAACAATACCCCATTGGCTGTATGCTCCCCAATGCATTAATAATCCAAATTTTTTACCTTGCCATTCTTCTAATTTTTGTAATACTAAAGTATCCGTTTCAGGAACATAGCGCTCATCTTCATGATTCCCTTGTGCATTTCCAGTTAAGACAAATAAACACAAGATTATAAATGGGATTAGTTTTCTCATAGTACTATATTTAGCATAAAATTAAGCATATTAATTTAAAGAAAAATCCATATACGCTATTGTTGTTTATTTAAAAAGATAGAGTAGAGGTGTCGCTTACTCTTTTTAAGTTTAAATAAATTAGGACTAAATATGTTGTATAAAAATAAATTATCTGCAAATAATAACTTTTAATAGTTTACTTGTAAGTTTTCTTATAAAAATTCTACTTTTGCTTAATACAAAAAGAATTAAACATGTCTGATACAATAGAAAAAGTAAAATGCTTAATAATAGGTTCTGGACCAGCTGGATATACAGCTGCAATATATGCTGCAAGAGCAAATATGAGTCCAGTATTATACCAAGGAACACAACCAGGAGGGCAATTAACAACCACTAACGATGTTGAGAATTTCCCTGGATATCCTAAAGGAATTACTGGCCCAGAAATGATGATGGAACTACAAGCGCAAGCGGAACGTTTTGAAACAGATGTGCGTGATGGATGGATAACTAAAGTAGATTTTTCGGGAGATGTGCATAAGGTATGGGTTAATGATACTAAAGAAATTCATTGCGATACTGTAATTATATCTACTGGAGCTTCTGCAAAATATTTAGGTTTAGAGTCTGAACAAAAATATTTAAAACTTGGAGGAGGTGTATCGGCATGTGCAGTTTGTGATGGGTTCTTCTATAGAAATCAAGAAGTTGTTATTGTTGGTGCTGGAGATAGTGCTTGCGAAGAAGCTCATTATTTATCTAAACTATGTACTAAAGTAACAATGTTAGTAAGACGCGACGAGTTTAGAGCATCGAAAATAATGGCTAGTAGAGTAAAGAATACTGAGAATATAGAAATACTTTTTAATACAGAAACAGAAGAAGTTTTAGGAGACGGACAAGTTGTTACTGGTGTTAGAGTTAAAAATAACCAAACGCAAGAAGTACACGACATTCCTGCAACAGGAATGTTTGTAGCTATAGGACATAAACCAAACACAGATATTTTTAAAGGATTTTTAGATTTAGACGAAACAGGATACATTATTAATGTTCCAGGAACATCTAAAACAAATGTAGAAGGTGTTTTTGTAAGTGGAGATGCAGCAGACCATGTATACCGCCAAGCAATAACAGCAGCTGGAACAGGGTGTATGGCCGCGTTAGATGCAGAACGTTACTTAGCAGCTAAAGAGGCGCCAGTAGAAGCATAAAAAAATAGACACTATTATTAAAAACCGAAGTTATAAACTTCGGTTTTTTTGTTTTTAATAAAAAAATATAAATATTACCTATAAATTACTATTTTGCACATTTTAAATTAGTTAGCCCCTAATGACTATGACTATAAAAAATCTGCAAAGTACAGATACTATAAAATTACTTCTTGAAGATGCATATTACGAACGAACCAGTAATATCGAAAATAGTATAAAAACTGCAAATAGAGCGCTTAAAATGAGTAAGGCTCTTGGTAATAACGTATACATTGGTAAAAGCTTAAATCAGTTAGCGCTATACCATATGATTATTAGCGATTTTGAACAATCTAAAAACTACTCTAAAGAAGCTATATCATATTTTTCACCAATAAACGATGAACAAGGTATAGCAGATGCTAATTACAGTATTGGTAGTATACATTATAAAACCAATAACTATCATGTAGGCCTTAAGTACCTATTAGAATCCTTAAGAATTTATAGAAAATATAATGATTTTCCCAGTCAATCTAAAGTAGAAAAGGCCATTGGAACTATCTACGAATATATGGGAGACCATGATAATGCATTTAAATCTTATAAAAGCTCTATAAAAATTGCGAGAAAAATTCCAGACCTTAATTTAGAAACAAATGTTTGTAATAATCTTTCCGGATTATTATTAAAAAAGAAGCGGCCTAAATATGCCATGCAGGTTATAGAGCATTCTATTAAAAGTAAAAAATTAACAAATGATATAAGAGGGCTAGGCTTCGCTATTTATGGAAGAGGTAAAGTCTTTTTTGCTATACAAGAATATGAAAAAGCAAAGGCAGATTTTTTAACGGCTATAAATATCCATAAAGACACTATTGAAAATTTAGGAGCATCAATGGGACTCCATAAATTAGGAGTACTTTACTATAAGTTGGGACGTTTAGAAGAAGCTATCGATGTTTTAGAAGAATCATTACAACTAAGCTTAAAGTATAATATATCTATGATAAAAATTAAAAACTATCATATACTATATTTAATATACAAGCAAAATGGAAATACAGAAAAAGCATTAAAATACTTAGAGATTTATTTGTCGGAAAAAGAAGCCGTAATTAATACCCAGACACTTAAAGTGATGGAAGATTACGACTTAATTAATAAGATGAATAAGCTAGAAAATGAAGCAGAATTACAAAGGGTAAAACAAAAAAATATAGATAAAAAAAATAGAGCAGAAAAGCGCTCTGTTGCATTAAAGCAGCAGTTTTTATCTATTATGAGTCATGAAATAAGAACGCCACTTAACGCCATTACAACTATTGTATCTATTCTAGAGAAAAAAGTTAAAGGAGAAAATAAAGAATTACTAGATAGTCTTCAATTTGCCTCAAATAACTTAATTAATATTGTTAATGATATTTTAGATTTTACAAAGTTAGACTCCAGAAAAGCTAAATTAGAACTAGATAATTCTAACTTATATAAATTATGTAACAAAATAGCAAACCTCCATTTAAATGTGGCCCAAAGTAAAGGCTTAGACATTGTATTAGAAAATAATATTTCTGAAAATCAAAATTACCTTATAGATGAGACAAAAATGACTCAAATACTAAGTAATTTAATAAATAATGCTATTAAGTTTACAGATAAAGGAGGAGTAACCATTAGTGCCGAATTAATTGAAGAACAAGAATCTTACGATGTTATTAAATTAAGTGTTAAGGATACTGGCGAAGGAATTTTGGAAAAAGATATTACCGAGATTTTTGAAAGCTTCTCTCAAGTAAAACCTATAATGACACGTAAACAAGGAGGAACAGGTTTAGGCCTTGCTATTGTTAAGCGTCTAGTAAAGTTACACGGAAGTCAAATAAAAGTAAAAAGTAAAGAACATGAAGGTTCTGAGTTTTATTTTAGTGTTAAATTAAAAAAAGCAGCAGTAAGTAAAAAGATTAATATAAATAATAATTATTATAAATTAGATGGTAAACAGGTTTTATTAGCAGAAGATACGCCAATAAACTCAATGCTTATTAAAAAACTATTATCTAACTGGGGAGTAATAACAGATCATGTAGTAAATGGTAAAGAAGCTTTTGAATACACTAAGAAAAAAACATACGATTTTATTTTAATGGATATCCATATGCCAGAAATGAATGGTTTAGATGCAACATACTTAATTAAAACAGAGCCAAACCTTAATAAAGAAACCCCTGTTTTTGCAGTTACCGCAGATGTCATGGCAAATGAAAAAGAAGAAGGTTTAAATTTGTTTGATGGTATTTTGTGGAAACCTATAGAAATAGAGAAGTTTTACTCTACATTAGCAAATGCTGTAAAAAGTAATACCATTTAAATACTAGTATTTAAATGGTATTGTTAGTCTATTTTTTAAGACTATTTCTTCTTTAAAATAGCTTTGTCTTGAAATGTCTTTAATTCTATTTTTGGACTACCGTAAATATTGGTTTCGGTAGATCCTGAAGCCTCTATAGTTAATTTTTTTGAAACTTCTATTTCTGCATAAGCTTTGGTTTCTATAGTTAATAAACAATTTTTAGCAGTTAGCTTACTCCCTTTAAATTTAGAGCCATTATCTAACCTTAATTCTAACTCATCTGTATCTCCTTCAATTTTCGCAAAAGTATTTTGATACATATCTATTTCAATTTTATCGGCATTTATTAAAGCTTCAACATCACTATTCTCGCTTAATTCTAAAGTGGCATTGTCTGCTGTAACATTAAGTTTAGAGTCGGCTTTGTCTCCACTAACTAGTTTAAATAAGTTAGCTCTTAACGTTAAAAAGGCTTTAGACGATCCTTTAGTAATTAAAGTCATATTATCTGCTTTTATAGTGCTGAGGTCGCTAATTTCACCATCGTCTTTTAACTCTATGGTGTTTAACGTTTCTGGAGCTGTAACAATAATTTCTAGTTTTTTGTGGGCAGCAATTCGTTTCGTTGTACTAAATTTTAAACTACCATCTTGTACAGCAAATTCAATAACATCATGTAAATTATCATCGGCATTAATCTCTACAGAAGGTGTTAAACCTTGTGTTAATTTAATTTTAAAAGATTCTCCAACAACTATATGCTCGAAAGTATCAATTTCTGTAATAACATTACTAACATTTCTACTGCCTTTTATTTTTCCTTTTTTCTGAGAAAAACCGCTAAAAGTTGTTAGAATAATAAGTAGGAAAAGTATTATTTTTTTATTCATTTTTGGGATTTATTATATTACAAACAAATATAAACAAAAACCATCCCAAACTTAATTAAAAGCTTAAAATGGTTTTTTAACTATTAGTTTTTTGGTTGATTTATAATATAATCATTGTAATTAGTGCGATAACAAATTTAGCTAGAACTATCATTAGAGTTGTTTTTTAATTGATGATTATTTTACTGTTTTATGGCTTCGTCTACAACTTTACCATTTTCTTTAACTAGAAACTTTTCTATGCTACCTGCAGCGTTCGTAACAAATTCGAAAGTTACAGGAGCTTCCTTTATAAAAAATTCGGTTTTAGATTTGGCATGTAATATGGCTTGTTTTTTACCAATATCTATTTCTAATTTATCGTCTTTTAAACGAATAGTTACATGCTGTTTTTTATTAGAATTGTAGATACCAGTATAGTGTTTTAAATCTTTTATTATAACCGTTGTTTCTTCTGTATTAGGCTGTGCCTTATGGTCGTAACTTAACACGCGTTTAATTTTCCAGTTTTCATTTTCCTTTATCCAAAGATGAGTAAATTTGGCAAGACTACCTTGCGATTGACTACCATCTTTAGCAAGTTCATTAAATGTGTGTTCTCCTGTTTGTATAGCACCATATAATGTACCGTTATCGTATAACGGAAATACCTTTAAACTTCCAGCTACTAATGTTCTACGTATAGTAACAGTGTTGTTAGGAGAACAAATACCACTTTTCATGGATAGTATAAATGCTTCTTTAGAGTTAGAGATTCCCGAATTATCATGATAAAACTCTAAATCGTCTGCAATAAACGTTTTAAATTGACTAATGTCGCAGGTATTAAACCCTACATTAAATAATAAACTATCGTTAGCTTTTAGTGCTTTAAATAATTCTGAAGCTTTAGAAACTTGCCCGTAAGCTATAGTAGAAAAACCTAGAGTTAAAATAGATAATAAAAAGATAATGGATTGAGTTGGTTTCATTTTGATTGATTTTAAATTAAAGAGTGACTATTCGTCACTCTTTTTACCTTTTTTTGATGTTATTTCTATACCATCGTCATCTATTTTAACATCTACGTTTTTCCCTTCAGCCTTTACACCGTTATCGTCTATTTTAACGCCTAAGTTTTCTGTTTTGGCTTCTAAACCATTATCATTAATTTCTAATTTAGAATTATTACCATTTAAGTCTACTTTTACTTTAAACTCATCATCTTCTGTTTCTTCTATAGGGCAATCTACGCAATTTAATGTGTCATTTTCTATAGTATAATGGTAACCTTCTTCTACCTTAGATAATAAACCTCTGTATATATGGTAGCTGTGAACACTTTTGTCTGGAAATAGTGTAACGTCATTTGGAAGATATACCGTAATTTCTATTTCTTGATCTTTATAAGACTCGTCATTAGCAATTAAAAAGTAATTATTTAATTCTAACACATTATTTGTTAATGCATAATCGTAACTAATACCTTCTGCTCTGTTTTTAGCAGTATCATAATCGATACCTCTTGCAGTACGTAGCACCTTAATTTTTGCAACGCTGTCTCTTGTAGATTTTACAGTAATACGGATATCTTGAGAATAAACGACACGTTCTCCATTTTCATTAAAACCAGTACTATAACCATAGCTTCTTCTATTTCTTTCAGAGAAATAATCATTCCCTTTCATGGTAAGGACTAAAGTATCGTTAGCTTTAATGTTATCAAATTTCTCTGTAGTAATAAAAGCACCTTCTTCTTTGTAAGACATACTGTGTTTAGCTACTAAAACAATAATACTTATTAAACAAATTAGCCATACACCTAATAAAGCAGATTTAGCAAATACACCTATAGATTTTAAGTTGTTAATTAGAATTTTTAAGCCTAGGTATAGTATAAAAAAGGCCATAATTCCAAAAAAGAAAAAGAATATTATAGATAGCCCCCAAATAGGTATACCAGTTGAGTTTGCTACATCAAGCCAGTCTACTCCTGGAAAATGAATAGAGTCTACGATACCTAAAGATAAAAACCCTATAAATAACCCGATTAATGCACTAGCACCAGTAATAATTAAAATGATACCAATAAACTTTGCAAACAGCTTTAAAAAGAACATCATGACATCTGCAATTGTATCGAAAAATGTTTTAGAACTAGATTTAATTCTATTGCCTTGCTTATTGAGGTCTACTTTTTTTACACCTTCAGAAATACTATCGCTAGCATTACCAATACCTTCCTTAAGTTTAGTACCAGCTTTATCTAAATGTGTTCCTACATTTTCGGAAGCATTTTGAAACCCGTCACGAATTTTTTTTTCAATATTACTAATATTCACAGGGTCTCCCGTCATAGTAATTTTATCGGCAGTGGTTACGGCTTCAGGAATTAAAATCCATAATAATATGTACAAAATAATTCCAGTTCCAGC
The DNA here is from genome assembly GCF_053601615.1 of Pontimicrobium sp. MEBiC06410. NCBI lineage: Bacteria > Pseudomonadati > Bacteroidota > Flavobacteriia > Flavobacteriales > Flavobacteriaceae > Pontimicrobium > Pontimicrobium sp. MEBiC06410. The sequence goes on along the minus strand of NZ_JBSHNT010000158.1, from coordinate 91,806 downwards.
TCCAAATACCAAAAGTAACCATGCTAAACGAATCCATAGAGCATCTATACCAAAGTAATGTGCTAATCCAGACGATACACCTCCAACATAAGAATTGTCTGTATCCCTAAATAACTTTCTTGATTTAGACGACGACGTCCTTCTTTGTGTTTTGCTAGGCTCATCTTCAAAGATTTCATCATCTACTATATAGTCTTCGGGTTGTCCCATAATGGTAATAACCTCGTCTACTTCTTTTGTTCCTATTACTTGCTTATCATGCTTAACGCGCTCAGTAAATAATTCTGCAATTCTGGCCTCTATATCCGAAATGATTTCCGAACGCCCTTGCGAATCTGTAAATGAACGTTTTATAGCCTCAAGATAGCGTTGTAATTTTGAGTACGCATCTTCATCTATATGAAAAAATATACCTGCTAAATTTATGTTGACTGTTTTATTCATTTTTTGTTGTTTTTGAGCTTGTTACTATGTTAACTGCGTTTTGTAATTCGTCCCAAGTAGTGGTTAGTTCTTTTAAAAATAATTTTCCTGTTTCTGTTAAGCCATAATACTTTCTTGGCGGTCCAGAAGTAGACTCTTCCCAACGGTAGTTAAGGAGTCCTGCATTTTTTAACCGTGTTAATAAAGGATAGATTGTTCCCTCTACAACAAGTAGTTTTGCGTCTTTTAGAGTACCTAATATTTCGGCAACATAAGCATCGTCATCTTTTAAAACCGATAATATGCAGTACTCTAAAACACCTTTTCGCATTTGTGCTTTTGTGTTTTCTATTTTCATACTTTAAATAGATTAAATTTTAAACTGTTCATTTTTTGATTGATTGATTGATTGATTGATTGATTGATTGATTGATTGATTGATTGATTGAAAAAATTAAAAATAAACCTGGTTTATATAGACCAAGGCTGAAATATTGATTACTATTAGTATAAATGTTATAAGATTAAATTTCCATGATATATTATTGTTTTTTGTAGTTTTTACAATAAAATAAAGCAGTATAGCACTAACAATTAAAGGAAGTGTCATTTTTCCTATGCCTAACCATTCACTAATTCTAGCTTCATCGTTAGATTGCCCTATATAACTAATAACTGCTGCAAAAAAGCGCATAAGAAAACAAGTGAATAAAAAGGGATACCACATTAAATTCTTTGACTTCTTTATTATAAAAAATATAATTAAACCCTGTATAATTGTAAAGATTGGACCAGCTGCGCTAACCAATTGTTTTTCCCAACCTGTATTAAATTTCCCATCTCCAACTATACCAGCAGAATTTAAATTCATCCACATATCGTAACCTAAAGCTTTGCCCATTAAAAAGTGAGCACCTTCGTGTAAAACAAAAGATAAAAACACAGCTAGTATGCTAATGCTAACATATTTTAAATTTATTTTAAGGTTCTGAGACATCTTTTAATTTTTACTGTTTATTAAAATTATTTTAAAAATCTTATGGTTAATGGATATTTATAAAAAATACCATCTCTTGCTTTTATACTTGCGGTAATTATAAATACAATTTCTAAAATGAAACCTATAAAGGCAAGAAAACCTAAAGAGCCTCCTATGTAAAATAGAGGAGAAGGTTTATTTATATTAATATGGATGCTATCGAAAAAATTAAAATCCATAAAATCTAAATTATTAAATAAGCTAAATAGAAAAAACGGAATGGTTAACATACCAATAATTAATGCGTACAATAAAATGCTAATTTGAAAATTAATAGCCTCTTTACCGTGTTCATCTATAAATTGAGATTTATCCTTATTAACAGACCATAAAACAAGTGGGCCTAAAAAATTACCAAAAGGAATAACAAACCTTGAAAAAGTAGATAAATGTATAAATGTTGCAATAGTATTGTGATTATTTTCGGTCATTTGTAAAAGTATATAATAGTTTCTTATGCAAATATATGTCTAAAAAAAGGTATTATGTAACGCATAGTACTAAAAATTAACAAAATATTAACATTTAATGAAGTCGATTATTTTCAATATTTTTGATGTAAATAGAAAAACAAAATGAAGCTAACACCCAGAAAAATTAATACTTTCAACCTCTTTAAGTTACCCGCAGTTTTCTTTACAGGCGTACGTGTAAAATCTATAACTAAAGCGAGTTGTTCTGTTGCTGTAAAACACAGATGGATAAATCAAAACCCTTTTAAGTCTATGTTTTGGGCAGTACAAGGTATGGCCGCAGAATTAGCAACTGGTGCTTTGGTATTAATGAAAATTAGAGAAACAGGAAAACCTATTTCTATGTTAGTAACTACTAACAATGCCACATTTACTAAAAAAGCAACAGGAAAAATTACGTTTGTTTGTAACGATGGGCATTTAATAGATGAAGCCTTAGAAAGAACAATTGAAACTGGCGAAGGACAAATAGTATGGATGAAAGCTGTTGGTACAAATAAAGAAGGTGTAGTAGTCTCTACTTTTAATTTTGAATGGTCGGTAAGGCTTAAAAGATAGTACATACCATAATAAAGTATGTAACAAATTAATAAGAGTATATACTAACAGCTATATTAATCTAAAAAACGAATAAAAATGACAGCACACGAAATAGACTATAGAATTTACGGAGAAGAAATGCAATATGTAGAGATTGAATTAGACCCTCAAGAAGGTGTTGTTGCAGAATCTGGAAGTTTTATGATGATGGACGATGGTATTAAAATGGAAACCATTTTTGGAGATGGTTCTAAAAAAGATTCTGGATTTCTTGGTAAAATATTAGGAGCAGGAAAACGCATCCTTACAGGAGAGAGTTTATTTATGACCGCTTTTTATAATAACTTAACAGGAAAACGTAACGTATCGTTTGCATCTCCATACCCAGGAAAAATTGTACCTATAGATTTAATGGAATACCGTGGTAAATTTATTTGCCAAAAAGATGCTTTTTTATGTGCAGCCAAAGGTGTAAGTGTAGGCATAGAATTTAGTAAACGATTAGGAAGAGGATTGTTTGGAGGCGAAGGCTTTATTATGCAAAAATTAGAAGGTGATGGTATGGCATTTGTACATGCAGGAGGTACCATGGCAAGAAAAGAACTAAGAGCTGGAGAAACTTTACGTGTAGATACAGGCTGTATTGTTGGTTTTACCCAAGATATAGATTACGATATAGAATTTGTAGGCGGTATTAAAAACACTGTATTTGGAGGCGAAGGACTCTTTTTTGCTAAACTACAAGGCCCAGGTGTCGTGTACATACAATCGTTACCATTTAGTAGGTTAGCAGGTCGTGTTTTGGCAAGTTTACCACGAGGCGGTAATAGCAAAGGAGAAGGTAGTATTTTAGGAGGTTTAGGCGATTTATTAGATGGAGATAATTAACAGTTAAATTAAAAAATTAAGTTTTATTTAACTGTTAAAAATTAAGTCTAATGTATTTTGAGTTTGTTTTTTTATTACCTTTAATCGAAATAATAAACCATTCGCCTATAGCAAAATACTACTTTTTTTAACTAAACCCTTATTATTTAATTATGGCTAGAGCAATGTTCGAGTACACCAAAACAATACTTAACAAAGTAAGTTTTGATGCTAACTTATTTTGCAAGGAAGTGCAAAAAGCACTCGAAAGGTTATTACCTTACGAAATAAAAGAGTTAAAGATTTATATAGAATCTTTAATACAGGAAAATCCAGATTTAGACCAATGTCTAATCTATTTAAAATCATAAACAAAAAGCGACTTACGAGTCGCTTTTTTTAGTTAATAAAGTACTCATCCTATAATTAGTTGAATTTGTATCACCCTGTTTTTTATACTAGGGGTTTATACTTGTATTCATCTAAAAGTAATTCTACTCTTAAATATATAAAGTATGTATGGTAAGTTTATCGCACTATTAACTTTTTATTAATTAAACTAACATTATGAGTACTACAGAACAAGTAAATTTCGAAAAAACGCTTGAAGAATTAAAAGCAACATTAGACCAATCTATTCCAGAACTTAATAAAATGGGAGTTGCTCTTACTGGCAATACATTAGCGCAAGATTCGAATGCATCAATGTCTGCAAGACGTGCGGCAAACCCAGTAAAAATTGAAACAAATTGGTGGGGTGTTAATTTTATACTTAATGAAAAAGTTACACAAGACTTAATAGCGGGAACTACTGGAAGTGGTGTTGTAGCAGGATTTGTTGCAACAGCCTTAGGAGGAGCAGGTGTTATTACAGGAGGAGCCGCTACAGTAATTGGTGGAGGTATAGCTGCTATTTTCGCTATTAAAATTGCACAAATGAAAATTGTTAACCGAGGTAATGGTGTACACTTTCCTATAACATGGTTACAATGGGCGGCAATAGTTGCAGCGCTTCCTGGAGGACCAGCAGCGATATTAGCAGCAGGAGCTGTGTTATTACACCCAATACCAAATAACTAATAAAATAAAATAGTCTCCCTAATTATTATTAACTAAAATGCTATGTAAAATATATTTTACATAGCATTTTTATAAGGTATAAAACAAGTGGTATTATTTAGCCAAAGGACTAATAATTTCTACGTTTTGAAAAGCAATGGCACCTCTTATAATTCCAGAGATAACATCTTGCATGGCTTCGATAATTTGCATTTTTAGCTCACTTTTATGGTAAATAATACTTACTTCTCTAGCTGGAGAAGGACTATTAAAGTGGCGAATGTTTGCTTTGGTTTTATCGTTAACATCTAAAGTGTGCAGGTAAGGCAATAAAGTCATACCTAACCCTTCATTAGACAGTTTCATAAGCGTTTCTATACTTCCGCTTTCTAATTGAAACGAATCGTCTGTATGGTCTTTAAACACTTTACACAAATTAATAACACCATCTCTAAAGCAATGCCCATCTTCTAATAATAACATATCTTCAATATCTAAATCAGCGATATCAATTTTTTTCTTATCGGCTAATCTATGACTGTCTGGAATGTAAGCCACAAAAGGCTCAAAATACAATACGCGTTCTTTAATAGTTTCATTCTCTAGAGGTGTAGCAGCAATGGCGGCATCTAAATGTCCATCGTTAATTCTAGAAATAATTTCTTCGGTAGTTAACTCTTCTATAATAAGCTTTACTTTTGGATGCTTTTTTATAAAGGTTTTTAAAAACATAGGGAGTAAAGTAGGCATAATAGTAGGTATAATACCTAGTTTAAACTCTCCACCAATAAATCCTTTTTGTTGGTCTACAATATCCTGTATTCTATTAGACTCGTTAACAATATTTCTAGCCTGAGTTACTATTTTTTTACCAACTTCTGTTAGTTCTATAGGTTTTTTACTTCTATCGAAAATTAAAATATCTAATTGATCTTCTAATTTTTGAATCTGCATACTTAAAGTAGGCTGTGTTACAAAACATTTGGCAGCTGCTTTTGTAAAGTTTTGATGCTCTGCCACAGCAAGTACGTAAGATAATTGTGTAATTGTCATTGTTGGTTTATAGTTTTAGACTATAAAAATATAAAAATCATCGATAAAACTTATAGTTTTTAATATTTAATTATGAATTAATTTTGTGTAAGATTTTAAAAACAAACAATAATAACAAACATGAAATATAATAGCCTAGGATTAGGAACAGAAATAACAAAAGAATTAGCAAGCGATTTAAATAATTTACTAGCTAATTTTCAGACCTATTACCAAAATTTAAGAGGAATTCATTGGAATATAAAAGGAAAAAACTTTTTCGATTTACACGTTAAGTTTGAAGAGTTGTACACCGATGCTAACATGAAGGTAGACTTACTAGCAGAACGTATTTTAACCTTAGGTGAAACCCCTTTACATACGTTTGAAGATTACAGCGCCATTACAAAAGTACCTGTTGGAAAAAACATTTCTAAAGATGATAAAGCTGTACGCTTAATTGTTGACTCTTTAACAGAGTTATTAAAAATAGAGCGAGCAATACTTGAAAAAGCTGGAGAAGCTAATGATGAAGGTACAAACTCTATGATGAGCGATTTTATTACCGAACAAGAAAAAACCGTTTGGATGATGAGTGCTTGGTTAGAGGAGAGTATTTAATGTCTAGTAGTCATTCCCGTGAAGACGGGAATCTCATCTAGTGCAAGTAGATTCCTGCCTACGCAGGAATGACAGATAAAACCCCAGTTAAAACACTTGTTTTAACTGGGGCTTGTTGTTTTTTTGATTGATGTTGATTAATAAAAATCACGTCCATTCGAGTTGAAGCATTAGCCGAAATATCGAGAATAGTGATTTTTATTTATAGTAGATTAAAACCTAATATTTAACTCTAAGTTTTCTTTTGCTACTTCAAACTTAGCTTCACTAAATTGTGGAGGCCCGTAGCTTATTGGGTTGTTAGACATGCCGTAACTTTCTTTAGGCATACCGTTATCGAAATCCATTCTTTTATTTTTATTTTCATCGTGTAACACCATAATAGCATAACTACCAGATGCTACATTTTTAAATGTTACTGTTATTTTACCATCTTTAATGTCGCTTTCTAAGTTTTGTAAGCCTGGCCCTTTCATAAAAGTATCTTCGCTATGTAAAGCTACCATGACATTTCCATTGTTATTCTTTATATTATCTACAGTTACAGTAATGGTTTGCCCTTCAGTTTTTGTGTCTTGCGAGAATCCTAGTAAAGTACAAAAAGCAAAAGCGATGCTAAGTGTTATTAATTTTAATGTGTTGCTGTTGTTTGTGTTTGCAGTTGTCATGAGTATAGTGTTTATGTGTTGTTTGTTATTGATGGTTCAAATATCACATAAAAGCAAAGTGTATACTAATCGTTGTTACCGAGTTGTGGTTTTTTGTGGATGAGTTGTTTAAAAGTAAGTTAAGACATGTACTTATTACAACAACCCTCTCGCCTTAATCTCTAAATACGTATTAATAGTATTTATGGTTAGGTTTTCTGGCGTAGTTAATATAGAATATATACCATACTTTTTTAGCTCGTTAACGATTAAGCGTTTTTCGAAATCAAACTTTTCCGCAATTACCTTATCGTAAACTTGTTGTACAGTTTCTGCTTTGTCTTTTATAATGGTGTCTAGTTCTGTGTTTTTAAAGAAGATGACCACTAATAAGTGGCTTTTTGCTATGGCTTTTAAATAGGGGAGTTGCCTGTTTAAAGCATCCATAGTTTCAAAGTTGGTATATAATAGAATAAGGCTTCTGTGGGTAATATTACGCTTTATATTACCGTATAATCTGCTATAATCGCTTTCAAAAAAATCGGTTTTAACATTGTAAAGCGATTCTAGAATTAAGCGCATTTGCGAGCTTCTACGTTCTGCTACAACTATGTTTTCAACCTTTTTAGAAAATGATAGCATGCCAGCTTTGTCATGCTTTTTTAGGGCAACATTACTTATAACCAATGTTGCGTTTATAGCATAATCTAAAAGGCTTAAGCCTCCAAAAGGCATTTTCATAACACGCCCTTTGTCTATTATAGAGTATATGGGTTGCGATTTCTCGTCTTGGTATTGGTTTACCATTAATTGGTTTCGCTTAGCTGTGGCTTTCCAATTTATAGTACGTAAATCGTCTCCAGTTACATAGTCTTTAATTTGCTCAAACTCCATTGTGTGCCCTAATCTGCGCACTTTTTTTACGCCGTACTCTAAAGCGTTTTTATTAATATTTAGGAGTTCGAATTTTTTTAATTGTTTAAAACTAGGGTAAGTAGGTACCATAGCGTTGCTATTAAATGTAAAGCGTTTGGCAACTAAGCCTAAAATAGAACTGGCGTAAATATTAAGCGATCCAAAATGATATTCTCCTCTTTCGGTTGGACGTAAATTATACTGTAATATTTCTGTTTTTTTTGGTGCTAGTTTTTTATGTATTTTAAAGTCTCTTACTTGAAATTGCTCAGGGATTTCATCAATAATATCTATATTAATAAGAATAGGGTAGTTGTTTTTTAATTCTATTGTTATAGTATTAGGGTCTCCATTAGAAAATTTTTCGGGTAAAATACGTTTACCTTCAATTCTATTTCTACCAAGAAAAACAATTAAAAAATCTAAGAAAAAGAATAAGAGTAGTACTAATAGAGAAAGCTGAGCTATATTAAATAGTATAGGTGCAAAATAGCTTAAGCCAAACAATACAACAATGCCTGTGCCTGCATAAAAAAAGCGATGTTGGATATAAAAGGGTTTAAGAAATTTCATGTGTTTTTAATTTTTACTATTGGCTATTCTTCTAAGATTTAAATCTGTTTCGTAAGATTTATTTCCTAAACTGTCTTTAAGGTGTGCTATTTTAATATTATAACTGTATCCATATAATCTTGCTATTTTGTCTAACTCTTTTTTTCTTTTTGATGCTATTTTTAAAGAGGATTTATAATAATTTAATGGACCAAAAGCCATGCCTAAAGGTATAATTCCTACTCCCATTATTATTAATGGAATTGTTGAAATAACGCCAGCTTCAAAAATATATTTACCTAATAAATAACCACCAACAAAAATTGCTAAAGCAATGATTAGGTAAAAAATAAACATTCCATAAACATCTGTTCTTGTTTTTAATACAGCTTCGTATTCAATATTTGTTTCTGTGATTTTCGACTTAAACGTATTGTTTAATTTTATAACATTACATTTTTCTTGAAAATCAGGCTTTTTATTTGTTAAGCTACAAATAACTCCTGTTTTGTAGTCTACAATTTTGTTATCGCAAAGCACACAATGTTTGGCGTTATTCATGGATTTAGTTTTATTTTTTTAGATAATTCGAGAATTTAAAGAATCGAAAATCATAACTACCTAGGTATTTCTACAGTTTCAATAATCTGTTTAATAATTTCTTTACTAGTTATACCTTCCATTTCGCGTTCTGGTGTTACAATAACTCTATGGTGTAATACTGGTATTGCGGCACGTTTAATATCTTCTGGCATTACAAAATCGCGTCCAGACATTGCTGCAAAGGCTTTACTTGCTTTTAATATGGCAATAGAGGCTCTTGGCGATGCGCCTAAATATAAAAACTGATTATTTCTAGTCGCTATAATTAATTCGGCTATGTATTTAAGTAAATGCGACTCTACCAAAATTTGTGTGACTAAGTTTTGGTAATCTACAATTTGTTTGGCTGTTAAAAATGATGTTATTGTTTCGGTTTTTGTTTTTTCTTTTAGCTCATGTTCTCTAGATAAAATTTCTATTTCTTCTTCAAGATTTGGATAGCCTACATCTATTTTAAAAAGAAAACGGTCTAACTGTGCTTCAGGTAATCTATAGGTTCCTTCTTGCTCTACAGGGTTTTGTGTAGCTAAAACCATAAATGGAGCCTCTAGTTTGTAACGGTTACCATCTATAGTAATTTGCTGTTCTTCCATAACTTCAAACAAAGCGGCTTGTGTTTTTGCAGGCGCTCTATTAATTTCATCTATAAGTACCATATTAGAGAAAATAGGGCCTTTTTTAAATTCAAATTCCGAAGCTTTTAAATTAAAGATAGAGGTTCCTAAAATATCACTAGGCATTAAATCTGGAGTAAATTGGATACGACTAAACTCTACACTTAACGATTTTGCTAATAATTTTGCTGTAACCGTTTTGGCAACACCTGGTACACCTTCTATTAGCGAATGTCCTTTTGCAAGTAACGAGGCTATAAGCATGTCTACCATATCTTTTTGGCCAACGATTACTTTACCAACTTCTTGCTTTATTTTGTGTACACTGTTCTGCAATTCGGATAAATCTAGACGACTTTTAAATTGTAAATCGTTATTAGTTTCAGAAGTGTTTTCAATGCTTTCAGCATTTGGTGTTTCATTGGTATTAACTTCTTTAGGGGTTTGTTCTTCAGGTGTCCCCGAAACATGCCCTAAATTGTCGTTGTCGTTTATATAATCTTCCATAATTATTTAGAATAAAATGCTTCTATGTACTTATTTAAAGTAATTAAATTGTCTTCGTAAAATACGTTTTTACTTCGTAACCAATTAATATACTCTATTGTTGTTTTTATATCGTCTTCTTTTTTACCTGCTTTAGAAGCTAACCTAGAAATAAAGTCTTCATTTAAAACAGAGGTATCTATATTATAATCATTACGTATTTTGGCAAGAAAGTACGTTATTTTTTTATCTATTAAATTTTTATGATCCTGCGTTTCAAAATATAAGTTAGAAATTGTTTTTACAAAAGCCACAGTGGTATTTTGCAAAGGTTTTATAATACGTATAATACGCTGTTTACGTTTGGCATTAAAAACAATAAATATTAGTAGTAATAGCAACGCAAAGTACCATGCCCACTTAAAAGCTGTTTGTTCTAGAAACCAACTTAGGTTAGAGTCTTCTTCTACATTGCCATTGTTGTATGAGCTGTAAGAGCTAGAAAACTTTGTGTAAGAGTCAAAATAGACATTATCGTCTGGAAGGTAAGATAAAACACCTTCTACATATTTATAACGGTCTTCTTTTAAAATATTATAATTGGTAAATGCTTTTGGATCTAGGTGTAGGTAAATGTTGCCTTCTCCAAAAGGAACATTTATAAAATTAACACGTTTTTTATCTGTTTTTGTGTAGCCAAGAATGTTAATGTAAGTGCTATCGAAACTACTAAAAAAGAAATCACCTTCGTTTTTATCTATTTTAGCGTTTTTAGATTGTAACGCTCTATTTTTAAAAGAAAAATGAGAGATACTATCCTTGGTATTTGCAATATAATTTACATCTATGTTTAAAGTGTCTGTTAATTTATTTAAGTAGCCATAATCTGAAATAAAGAGTGCATTACCACTTTCGGTAAAAGCTAATAGTTGCTTAATAGAAGCGTCATATAAATAATCGGAATTACCAATAATAATATAACTTCCCTTTGCAATGTGGTCTCCATAATTACCTTCGGAATTTGCAAATAAATAGCTAGATGGTGTGTGGTAAACGGTACGTACTTTTTTACCTTTAAATAGCTTTGGGAGTTCTTTATACAAAACACTTACTCCATACGGTTTGTTACTGCGTTCATCAAAAGTTTCTTCCCAATCTACCACTTTATTATTTCTAGGCTTTAAAGAAAAAACGATAGCAATAATAACGGCGACAATAATGATAAGTATAGGTGCAATTTTCTTCATTTTACTTGATTTGTTTTATAAGTTTTTGAAAATGAAGTTTTGCAGTATTATACTTTTCTGCATCTAAAGGGAACTCTCCATACCAAATATAATCGTATAGGTAAGAGGTGTATTGAAACTGATCTTTATGTGGTGTATTAAAAATTTCGCTTAAATATTCTGAATTGGTTTTATCGTCTTCAATTTTAATAAGTTTTTTTAAACTCAATGCTTTTAATATAGATAAATAGTAATAACGAATAGCCAACCTGTAATCTGTGTTTTGTTCTGCCGACTCTATTAAATACTCAATATCTGTTCGTTCTATGTTTTCTGCTGTTATCTCTTCAGGGTCTTCTAGTTTTTGGTGTTGTCTTCTAGAAAATAACCCCGAACTCCCTTCATTTACTAAAATATAAGCAAGGTAAATTACGGCTACTATAAGGATAATATAAAATATGTATGAAAACGGCCCTAAATCGAAACTAATAGTATCGTTAGAGTTTTGTTTTTCTTCTTGTTCTTTTAGTTTTTCTTCACGGCGTTTGGCTTCGTAATCGGCATAATCTTCTGTACGAGCTGGGGTTTTATTAACAATTTTTTTGCCTTCATAATTGTATTTTCTTCCAGAATAGCGGTCTTTAAAATCATCCTCGAAAACACGTTGTTTTTCTGGATCTTGCAATATTATTGTAGCCGAAAGGTTTTGATAACATAACAGCATCAAAAAGACGTATAGGAGTTTTAAGGCGTGATAACGTCGTTTCATAGATTAGTGAGATGGCAAGGGTATTTGTGTTACTTTTTTCTGAACCTTAAAAGGATAAATTAAATAGTAATAGCTAATTAAACTTAAAGTGGCTAAAATAATACCTACCGATAACCAATTAGGCATAATATTAGAATATCGTGTAATAAAACCTTCTAAAAAACCTGCCGAAAATGTAAAAGGAAATGTACTTATTAAAATTTTTATACCTGTTTTTGCACCTTGTTTAAAAGAGGTATATCTAGAATGTGTGCCGGGGAATAAAATACTTAACCCCATAATTAAACCAGCGGCGGCTTCTATAACAATTGCAAAAATTTCCATAGCGCCATGTATCCAAATCCCACGAACGCTTTCCCATAGCACGCCTTTTTCATAAAAAAAGTATTGAAAAGACCCAAGCATGATACAGTTTTGAAATAATACCCAAACGGTTCCAGCCCCTCCAAAAATACCCATAACAAAGGAAATGATTCCTACTCTTAAATTATTAACAGTAATACCAATAAAACTTCCCCAATTACTCCCGCTTTTGTACACTGCCACAGGGTCTCCAGCTGCAATATTCTCTAAAGTCATGTTTACATAATCGTCTCCTAAAATAGAACGCACAAACTCACCATCGTTTGCAGCAGAGATAACACCAATAGCTGTAAACAATGAGAAAATAAAAAAAGCAATATAAATGTATTTACGGTACTGAAAACATATTAATGGAACTTCGGTTTTCCAAAACCCAATAATTCTGTTGGTATCTTCTCGTTTTGTTTTATAAATTTTTTGAAAGGCTTTAGCGGCTAATTGATTTAAATACACAATAACCTTACTTTTAGGATAGTAAGTCTGCGCGTAAGCCAAATCGTTTATTAAATGGATGTATTGAGATGCTAATTCATCTGGATTTTTAAAATCATTATTAAAAATAGCGTTTTCAAAACTTAACCATTTTTCCTTATTTTGCTTGATAAATGCTACTTCTCTCATATATTTGATAAAATAAAATATAAAATGTCAGAGTTACAAATTAACACTACACAAAATGTAAAAATAAAGTTCGAAGCTGCCGGAGTTGGTGAGCGACTTTTAGCTTTTATTATAGATACACTTATTAAAATTGCATATTTAACAGTTATGAATATCTTTTTTGGTGTTTTTGATGGTATGGATGAATGGTCTAAAATAGGATTAAATTCATTGATTAGTTTACCCGTTATATTTTACACTTTAGTATTAGAGGCTTTACTAGAAGGGCAAACACTAGGTAAAAAGGCATTAAAAATTAGAGTGGTTAAAATAGATGGTTACCAAGCCTCATTATCTGATTATTTGGTGCGTTGGTTTTTTAGAATTGTAGACATTTATATCTTTGGATTAGGCTTTTTTAGTATTGCATTTAGTAAAAAAGCACAGCGTTTTGGAGATATGGCAGCAGGAACAGCCGTAATTTCTTTAAAAGATAAAGTAAATATTAACCATACTATTTTGGAAGATTTAAAGGCAGATTATAAGCCAACGTATCCAAGCGTTATTAAATTATCAGATAACGACGCGCGTATTATAAAAGAAACCTTTAATAATGCCAGAGCAGCAAAAGATTATACAACCTTAATAAAACTAAGGACTAAAATTATGGAGGTTGCAGAGATTAAAAACCAAAAAGGAACAGATATCGAATTTATTGATACTGTTTTAAAAGATTATAACTACTATACACAGAGCATGTAATGTTTTATACAATAGATATTTTAGGTACCATAGCATTTGCTATTTCGGGTGTTTTGGTTGCATTAGATAAAAAAATGGACCCATTCGGGATTCTTATTATTGCCTTTGTTACCTCTATTGGAGGCGGAACTTTAAGAGATGTACTTATAGGGCAAACACCAGTAGGTTGGATGCAAGATATGACGTATGTATATGTTATTTCTGGAGCTACCGTTTTTGCTATTATATTTAAAAGTAAAATTGATTATTTAAGAACGTCGTTATTTCTTTTCGATACTATTGGTATTGGTTTGTATACTGTAGTTGGTGTAGAAAAAGGATTGTCTGCAGGATTACATCCTATTATTTGCATTGCTTTGGGTACTATGTCTGCTTGTTTTGGAGGTGTTATTCGCGATATTTTATGTAATGAAATTCCCGTTATTTTTAGAAAAGAAGTTTATGCTACGGCTTGTATTTTAGGTGGGTTTTCTTATTTTTTAATTAGAAAATTACCCGTAGAAGGCGATATCGTCTTTATCCTATCTGGAGTAGTTGTTATAGCTGTACGATTAATAGCTGTGAAATTTAAAATTAGCTTGCCAAGTTTATATAAAGAGTAATCGTTTATTTAATTGAGTATTGTTTAGTATTAGAAGTTTTCTTTAGTTTAAACCTAAGTAACGTTTTGTTTTAGTTAGAATCATGATGTAGGTTCGAGTAAATTTTACGATTGAAAATGAGTGAAATTTGTATCGAGAACAATACATTAATTAAACAAAGAGAATGAGTGTTGTTTTTTTAATAGCATATTAAAGCTTATAATAAACATGTAAGTACATCGTTTAAAGTACTACTAACTACTATTCTATGAAATTAAAAGCCTATTTATTATTTGCATCCATAATTACTATCCAATGTTTATATGGACAGAATGAAGATGCTGAAACTTCTTTTATAGTTTTGCCTCAAGATCAGTTTAATACACTTTACGATGCTAAAAAAGTAACAAATCCGTTACATTTAAATGGAAATGTAAATACTGTTATGCGAACGTTTACACAGCATAAATCGCCTTATTCTAAAGAAGAATATACAAATCATTACAGCTATACCTTAGATAAAAACCATACAGTTATCGATTATAGAAGCGATTTAGAATACGACGACATGACAATAGAGAGTTTTGTTGTTAATCCAACATTTAAAATCGAAAAAAGAGATACTGTAATATCTAATGGCAATACTAAATACACCTATAAAAAAGGGCTGTTAATAGTAAAAGAAATACAGAATGTAGACGATGGCGTTATGGATAGTATTGCTTTTAAATACAAAAAAGGAAAGCTTACAGAGAAAATACATTATACTTCAATGGGGTTATATGAAGCAGACCAGGATGGCAATGTCGATGAAAACTATATGCTATTTCCAGAGTTTGAAGTAGCATCTTACACCAAAATAGCTTATAATAAATTAGGGCTAATGGCAACTTATAGACATTATGCACCAAACCCCGATATTGTAGAAGTACAAGAGAATAGTTATACCTATAATAACGAAGGACAATTAGACAATTACACACTAGTATATAATCGTTATTATGCCGAAACTATAGATGTCTATTCAAAACCTGAAACATGGAAATTTGGTACAGATGGATTAATAGATGTCTTTTTTGAAGAAGTAAAAGGGAGCTATGCGTATGATGTGCAAGACAGAATAGTAAAGCATCAATTAGAAAAAAATAATAAAGAAGCAGAATTCTATACAGTGGATTATACTAGTAATGGATTTACCATTAAAATGAGGACGTCCTACTATAAGGATTATGATTATGAGACACTACAGCATCTAGACCTAGAGTACGAGTATACTTATGATGCGCTAGAAAACCCGATAGAAATCAAGTCTTATATAATAGATACAGAAGGGAAACATTTAGATAAATCAACACGATTAAATATTCGTTATTTTGAAGAATAGAGCTCAAACTAACGCTTGTTGATTTTAGAATACTTACTCAAACGGAAATATAAAACAAAAAGCGTTTTCTAATAGATATTAGAAAACGCTTTTTTTCAGCATTTTACAGAGCTATTATTTTATAAACCCACGGTCTTTCATTAAAGCTTCAATTTTAGCATCACGCCCTCTAAATTTTCTGTAAGCTTCAGCAGGATCCATAGAGTTTCTTGGAGCAAATAAATACTTTACTAATTTATCGGCAACCGCTTTGTCATAAAAGCCATTTGGAGCTTCCTTAAAAGCTTCCGAAGCATCACTTGTTAATACATCTGCCCACATGTAGCCATAATATGCTGTAGCATAACCTTCGCCAGAGAAAACATGTCCAAAATGAGGTGTTCTGTGTCGCATAGGTAATTCTTTAGGCATTTTTAATTCTGCTAAAGTTTCACGCTCAAATTTAGCGATATCAATATTCTCAGGATCTGTTAGGTGTAATTTCATATCCATTAAAGCAGAAGCTAAATACTCTGTAGTACCAAATCCTTGATTAAAGGTTGCTGCTTTTTTAATTTTGGCAACTAAAGCTTCTGGAATGGCTTCTCCAGTTTTATAGTGTACTAAAAATTGATTAATCACTTCGTCTGTAGATAACCAACGCTCTAGTAATTGCGATTGAAACTCGGTATAATCTCTAACACCTCCATTTAATGTTGGGTATTTTACATTAGAAGAGAAAAAGTGCAGTGCATGACCAAACTCGTGAAAAAACGTTTCTGCATCATCCCATGACACTAAAACAGCTTCGCCAGGTGCAGGTTTTACAAAGTTTGAATTGTTAGAGGCTAATACCGTTTGTTTACCATCAAAAGTGGTGTGACTTCTATAGGTTGTAGCCCAAGCACCAGAACGTTTTCCTGTTCTAGCAAAAGGATCTAAGTACCATAACCCTATATGTTCTCCAGAATCTTTATTGGTAACTTCCCAAACCTTTACATCTTCATGAAACACAGGAACACTGCCTTCTGGAACGGGTTTAAAATTATAATTAAATAAACGTCCTGCTGTATAAAATAAGGCCTGTGTTAATTTGTCTAGCTGTAAGTACTGCTTTACTTCGTCACTGTTTAAATCGTATTTTGCTTTACGTACTTTCTCGGCATAAAAACGATAATCCCAAGGTTCTATGGTAATATTATCTCCGTTTTTGTTAGCAATAGCTTGCATATCTGCAACTTCTTCTGCAACTCTACCAATAGCAGCTGGCCAAACAGCTTCCATTAAATGCATAGCATTTTCTGGTGTTTTTGCCATTCTATCTTGTAAACGCCATTCTGCATAATTTTTATAGCCTAATAATGCTACACGTTCTCTACGCAATTTTAAAATGTTTGCAATTAGTTTTTTATTGTCATACTCGTCATTATTATCACCACGAGAATAATAGTTTGTCCAAACCTGTTTACGTAATTCGCGATTGGTAGAGTAGGTTAAAAACGGATCCATTGATGAACGGGTGTTTGTAATAGCATATTTGCCATCTTGCCCATTATCTGTAGCTATTTTTGCGGCAGATTTTATAAACCCATCAGATAATCCATCTAATTGCTCCTTAGTTAAATAAGTAATATAATTTTCTTCATCATGTAATACATTGTTAGAAAACGTACTATATAATGAGGATAGTTCTTTGTTTATGGCAGCATAACGGGCTTTTTTTTCATCATTAAGCTCGGCACCATTCATTTCAAAACGTTTGTAAATTAAATCTACAACACGTTGTTGGTCGGGGTCTAAAGGTGTTACTTTAGACCCATCGTAAACGGCTTTAATACGTTTAAATAGCTTAGGATTTTGGTTTATTTTAGAACGGTATTCCGATAATTTAGGCGCTAATTCACTTTCTATTGCTCTAAATTCTGGAGTACTCATGTTACTACTAAGTATACCGTAGTAGCTAAACACTCTATTTAGTTCCTTACCAGAACGCTCCATAGCTTCAATAGTATTTTCAAACGTAGGTGCTTCTGCGTTATTGGCAATAGCTTCAATATCTTTTAAACTTAAGGCCATACCTGTTTCCATGGCTTCTTTTATATCTTCAACTTTCATTTTGTCGAAAGCAGGAACGCCACCGTAAGGGCCGGTCCATTCTTTTAGTAAAATAGTCTCACTCATTAATTTTGAATCTGCTTTTGGTGATGTTTTTTTATCGTTATTACACCCTGTAAAAGTAATAATAGCACATAGTAGGGTGGTACTTATTAATAGTTTTGATTTCATAATTAATATGGTTTTTTAGAGGTTGAAAGATAGTGAATTTAAGATTTTAGGGATAATAACAAAATCATAAATTATGGATTATGAGCAAAGTATAATATGAAGACCTGTAGGCGTTACATCTTTTTTGCCATTTCTGTTAAAAGAAGATAAGTGCCTATTATAGCTCCAATAAAAATAAGATCATTAAAATGTTCAAATTGGTTAGCTATTGTTTGCCCAACAATTACACTAATTATAAGCCTTAATAACCAAGATTTAAGAAACTGCATATTATTCTATAACTTCAACCTTAGTAATATAAATATTATGCTTTGGCCAATCTCCAGCATCAGTTTCTTGTTGCGAGATTTTATCTACTACATCCATGCCTTTAGTTACTTCTCCAAAAACAGTGTATTCACCATCTAAATGGTATTGGTTGGTTACAGTAATAAAAAACTCGTAAGGAGATGCTAGTTTATATGCATTTTCTATTTCGCTACTAGGTATAGAGATAACACCACGGTGGTGTTTGTAACCTCGCTTAGCATCTGGAGGTAATAAATAACTACCAAACTTTTTTCTTTTTCTAACCACTTTTTTATTGTCTGAGCTTCCGCCTTGTATTACAAAATCTTTAACCACACGATGAAACTGTGTGCCATCAAAAATTTTATTTTTAACAAGAAAAATAAAATTTGCGCGATGAAATTTTATTTTATCATATAACAAAAGGTCTATATTACCAAAACTGGTATAAATACGTACTTTATTTTCTTTATGTTCTTTCTGGTACTCTAGAAAAAAATCCATTGCATTCTTATCATTTAGCGGTAGAAAACGCTCTTCTAAAGTTAGTTTAGAACTGTCTATAGTAATCGCTTGTGGAGCTTCTTTCTTTTTTACTTTAGCCTTAACAATAGGAGCTTTTTTAGGTGTTGTTTTCGTGTCATTACAACTAAAAAAAATAAGTATTAAACAAAGTGTTAATAGTAGGCGCATAATATAGAATTTGTATTTGCAAAGATAAAAAAGACAATAATAGAATATAAGTTTAAAAAAAGGTTTATTATTTAGAGCTAAAGGAAAAAGAGCCGTTAACAATTTACTAGAGATAAATAAACAGGTAAGATATTCGTATTAAAAACCGTTACTTTGCACAGTAATAGTTTAATTAAAATAAATAGATAGTTTATCTGTATATTTATATAACGTTAGATATCGATTAGCGCTTAAATAATGAATTTTAATACATTTAAAACAGCAATAGCAGGCATAGAAAAAGCACCGCTTCCAGCAGAAGCATCACAATTTAAAATGTCTCCACCTTACAGAGAGAAACTTATAGCTAAGCAGAAAGAGCGTATAAAAACAGCAAAACAATCTGCTGTGTTAGCATTGTTTTATCCAGATAAAGTTAACGAAACCCGCCTTATTTTAATATTACGTAAAACTTATAAAGGCGTACACTCTGCACAAGTAGGATTCCCTGGAGGGAAACTTGAAGCTAATGAAACATTAATGGAGGCTGCATTAAGAGAAGCAAATGAAGAAGTAGGCGTGGACATAAATACAGTAACCGTTTTAAAAGAAATGACACAAGTATATATTCCGCCTAGTAATTTCTTTGTACAGCCTTATTTAGGAATCTCTAATATAACACCAGCATTTATAAAACAAGAGACAGAAGTAGAGGCACTTTTAGAGGTTAAGCTAAGCGATTTTTTAAATAGCGACAATGTGGTAACTAAAACAGTTACAGTAGCTAATGGTGTTAAGGTAGAAGTCCCTGCATACCATTTAAACAATCATTTAGTATGGGGCGCTACAGCAATGATGCTTAGTGAAATAAAAGACTTGTTAAAATCTGCCTGCTAAATAGTTCTGTTTTTTTACATTTGCAAAACTGCTACAGCTAAAATGTTAGTAAAATAATGAAGTGAGAAAAGTATACTATTATAAGAATAGTAAGTAGATAGCAGAATAATTATTAATACATTTAAAATATTTATGGGATTATTTACAAAAAATCCTTTCGGGCATAATCTTTTTATAAAAAAATGGCTTATTAGAATCCTTGGAGCCTTGTCTCATCGTCGTTTTCGTGGTTTTAATGATTTACAGATAGAAGGCTCAGAAATTATAAAGAACTTACCAGATACCAATGTACTGTTTATATCTAACCATCAAACATACTTTGCAGATGTAGTGGCTATGTTTCATGTATTTAATGCTAGTTTAAGTGGTAGAGATGATAATATTAAAAATGTTGGGTATTTATGGAATCCTAAGCTTAATATGTATTATGTGGCAGCAAAGGAAACTATGAAATCTGGACTTTTGCCTAAAATTTTAGCTTATGTAGGTTCAATAAGTATAGAACGTACATGGAGGAGCGAAGGAAAAGATATTAATAGACAGGTTAAAATGAGTGACATCTCTAACATAAGTAAGGCGTTAGACGATGGTTGGGTTATTACCTTTCCACAAGGTACAACAACACCATTTAAACCTATTCGTAAAGGAACAGCACACATTATAAAACGATATAAACCCATTGTAGTACCTATTGTTATAGATGGTTTTAGGCGTTCGTTTGATAAGAAAGGATTACGTATTAAAAAGAAGAATGTTTATCAAACATTCGAAATAAAGAAACCTTTAGACATTGATTACGATAATGAGTCTATTGCAGAAATTGTAGAAAAAATAGAGTATGCTATAGAGCAGCACCCATCCTTTTTAAAAGTAATCTCTAAAAAAGAATTAGCAGCACAAGAAGAATTAAACAAACAACGTGAGTGGCTAGATTAGTAATCTTTTTAAAAATGAATTTTCTTATTACTAATTAGCATCTCTTTTTGTTCTACAAGACGCTTTTGCTTTAGAGTTACTATTTAACCCTAGTATTAAAAAGACAAAACCAATTGGTAAAAAAGCGTAACCTAGCATTGTAAAAGATAAAATAATATAGACAGCCCCAATAACTAAATATGTGTTTCTTGCTGTTTCAGAATTACCTATGCAAAGCCCTAAATATTGTTTCTCAATCAAGTTATCTGCTTTGTAAAGCTTAACAGTAATACCATGCCTAAAACTTATACCAGATTTAATAGTTATAGTTTCTAAAACTCCATTGAGTTTTAAAGTAAAGACATGCGAGGTTCCAAACCATGAGAATTTTTCAGAAACAACAGTATCATTTAAAATAACAGTTTCATTTCCTGCCCAATCATTTGTAAAAGTTATGGTATTATTATCAATAAAAAAGGAAACACTTTTCATAGTAGTTATAGGGGTTTAGTCATGAAGTTTTTTAAGTTCTTCATAGTTTCTATTTAAACGCTTCATTAAAATGCCATAAATAAGCCTGTAGAATAACCAGATAATTACAATAAATACAATAGTAAAGATTATAAAAATGGCAAGACCAACCATAAGTTGTGGCGTTGTAAAATGAGAGATTTTTTCGGCCAATTCCGTATCCTGTTTAGTAACATAATATAATGCTAATACCATAGAAATAGGTACCATAATTAAATTATATAATACGTAGTACTTAATTATTTTCCTAGTTTTAATAATACTTTCCATTAGCTTTTTTGCATTATCTGTAACCGAAATATTTCGGTGTGCTTTAAATAGCAAAAAGATAAAAAAGGAAATAACTATAAAGGTAAATATAGTAAGAGCAGTCATTAAAGGCCCATTTACAGAGCTGTGTTCAAATTTCTCTTGATAACTGGAAGATAGTAAAGGCAAAAAACTAAGACCTAACCAAAATAAGAGTTCGGCAATACTAATGTAAAATAATGTTTTTACAATAGATGATGATTTTTTTAACAGCATAGGATAAATCTGTTGAGACGTTAATTGCTTATCATCTACAACATCCTTCTGCCAATGTTTTTTTAATAATTCTAATTCATCCATAATGTTACGGATTTAATATGGTTCTTAATTTTGTTTTTACTCGGTTCATTTTAACACGAGCGTTAACTTCACTAATACCCATTGTTTCACTTATTTCTTTATAGCTTTTGTCTTCTAAATACAAGAAAACAAGAGCTTTTTCTATGTCGTTTAATTGTTGCACAGCCTTATATAATAATTTTAGCTGTTGCTCTTCGGTATCATCATAATCTTCAGCAGAAATCTTAAACTGAATACTATCAAATTCCTGAGTTTGTACAGAACGTTTCGATTTTCGGTACAAAGTAATAGCT
This sequence comes from Pontimicrobium sp. MEBiC06410, assembly GCF_053601615.1. Classification (NCBI taxonomy): domain Bacteria; kingdom Pseudomonadati; phylum Bacteroidota; class Flavobacteriia; order Flavobacteriales; family Flavobacteriaceae; genus Pontimicrobium; species Pontimicrobium sp. MEBiC06410. The sequence goes on along the minus strand of NZ_JBSHNT010000158.1, from coordinate 69,780 downwards.
GTATTTAACCCCACACGATACATCCAAGTACTAAATTTTGAATCCCCACGAAATTTTGGAAACGCCTTCCATAGCTGTATCGTAATTTCTTGGAATAAATCATTGTGCGCATCATAATTATTAGTATACAAACGGCATACCTTGTGTACAATATTCTGATGCTTCTCTAGCAATTCAACAAAATTATGTTCAAGTTCTTTATTCAATTATTTGGTATCAATGGTTTGGTTATGCATATAAGTAGTGTAAAAATAGAAGATGTTACACAATTTTTATAAAATAATTAAATGGGCGTTACAATCTTTCGCTTAAGCTACAGATTGTCAGGCTTTCAAGGCTCACTTTTTTTAGTTTTAGATTATATTAACCTTATAACTTAAAACAAACTTTAATTACAAAATAAACAGTGCAAAAGCATGAAAAGAGCTCAAACAAACCTTTTCAATCCTTAACGCAAGCTGTCGTAAAATTATTACTTAAAGGTAAGATTTAAAAGACATAAAAATGAATACAGATTATATTTTACATGTAAAATTAATAACCTTCTATTATTTTTTAAAACGACTTAATTATTGTTACTTAAAAGCCATATAAAACTAGGGATTAAAATCACTGTTTTGTATCTTTGGAAAACTATTATTATTCCATTTTTTATATGAACATTCCAGATACAAAATCCCCAAGAATTGTTATTGTTGGCGGTGGTTTTGCAGGTGTTAGCATTGCCAAAACTTTAGCCAATAAAAATGTGCAAGTTGTTGTTTTAGATAAACACAATTACCATACATTTCAACCTTTATTATACCAAGTATCTTCAGCAGGACTAGAACCCGATTCTATAGCCTATCCATTACGTAAAATTTTAAAAAAACATAAAACCTCTTTTTTCCGTTTAGCAGAAGTTGAGCAAATTCTCCCAGAACAAAAAGAAATACAAACCAATATTGGGAATCTTAAATACGATTATTTGGTACTAGCAACAGGGACCAAAACAAATTACTTTGGTAATAAAGCTATAGAGCAACATAGTATGCCAATGAAAAAAGTACCACAAGCCTTAAACATACGTAGCTTAATTTTACAAAACTTTGAGAAAGCTGCAGTAAGCGATTCGCAGTCAGAGCGCAAAGCCGCTTTAAACTTTGTAATAGTAGGTGGGGGCCCAACAGGTGTAGAATTAGCTGGTGCTATAGCAGAATTAAAAAACAACATATTACCTAGAGATTACAGAGATTTAGATGCTAGTATGATGCAAATACATCTTTTAGAAGGTAACAGCAGAGTATTACCACCAATGAGTGAACATGCCTCTAAAAAAGCAGAAGAGTTTCTTGTTAAACTAGGCGTAAAAGTACATTGTAACACATTTGTACAAGATTACGATGGCGAAATAGCACATACAAATACAGATTTAACTTTAGTGTCTAAAACCCTAATTTGGGCAGCAGGAGTTACAGGAGCACCCGTTAATGGATTAAAAGCCGAAGCATTATTAGAGCGTGCTAATCGTTATAAAGTAAACCGTTACAACCAAATAGAAGGTTACAACTCCATATTTGCTATTGGAGATATAGCTTTAATGGAAACCGAAGCTTTTCCTAAAGGCCATCCGCAAGTAGCACAACCAGCGATACAACAAGGTAAGTTGTTAGGGAAAAATATAATACGATTAATAAAAGGACAACCCTTAAAAGCATTTATTTATAAAGATAAAGGCTCTATGGCTACCATTGGACGCAACAAAGCCGTTGTTGATTTAAAATATTACAAATTTGCAGGCTTCTTCGCTTGGTTTGTATGGATGTTTATACACTTAATGTCTTTAGTAGGCTTTCGTAATAGAGTAATCGTGTTTTTTAACTGGACTTATAATTATATAAACTTTGATAAAGCTGCTAGATTAATAATACGCCCGTTTAATAAGCAGGATTAATTTTAATGCTGCTGTTTTAAAAGTCCAAAAACTATTAATAATTGAGCCAGAGCATAAGTAAACATAATACTAAAATCGGCTAAAGCTAAAGGCTCATAGAATTTGTTTACAGCCAATAAACTGTCAGACAACATAAAAGCAAGAGCACCAATAAACACCAGATTAAAACTAGGAGTGTTGACTTTGCCGCGTCTTAAAAAAGCAGAAACAGCCATTAATAAAATAATAGACATGTAAACAATAACAGGTATTAATAAATCGCCTAATCCAGATTTTAAAATACTAAATAACCCTAAAGCATAAGCCAAGAGTATTATAACAAATCCATAAGGTTTTATTGCCGGATTTCGCTGTTTTAAAAAGACTAGGCAATACATAATATGTGCCGTTAAAAATGCAATTAAACCAGCAATAAAGAAATATTCAGACTTATAGACAAATAGTAATAAAATATCTCCAATTAAAGAAAATAGTAAAGCCAGACCAGTAAATGTTCTAGTATGCGTATTAAGGTGCCTACTGTATTTGTAAAAATAAACAATTAAAGACCCAACAATTAACGGCTTAGAAACATAGTGTAAGCCCTGTAGACCTTCAAAATTTGCAATTATGGTTTCAATAAAAACTAAAATAAAGAAAACTACAAAAAATAAAGTACGCTGTTTGGATGCCATTTTGTTATTATTTGGGTAAAAAGTAAAAATACTCAATTCATCTTAAAAAAAATACAGTTCGGTAAGACTAAGTTTTAAAAACCGTGAGGTGTATGCACTTTTGTACTGTTAAACAAAGTAAACAAAGTAAACAAACGAACAGTATGAAACGCCTAACATTTTTATTAATAATATTTATAACAATTAACGCTTTTGCACAAACCACTATAAGTGGTCGTGTTGTGGATGCAAAAAACACACCAATAGAAGGAGCCAATGTATATTTAGAAGGCACATACGATGGAGGTACAACAAATGAAAAAGGAGCATTTTCTTTTAAAACAGAAGCAACAAAAACACAAACACTAATTATATCTTTTGTGTCTTTTGAAACTGAACAAATACAGAGCGATGTTTCTACATTACAAAATATAAATATAACCTTACGAGAAGATGTTAATGCATTAGATACGGTAGTATTATCTGCAGGAACATTTGCAGCAGGCGATAATAGTAAAATATCGGTGTTAAAACCACTAGATGTTGTTACAACAGCTAGTGCTTTAGGCGATTTTGTAGGCGCATTACAAACCTTACCAGGAACCACAACCGTATCAGAAGACGGGCGATTATTTGTACGAGGTGGCGAGGCCGAAGAAACGCAGATTTTTATAGATGGTATTCGTGTATTTACACCTTACACACCAAGCCCTAATAACAGTCCAACAAGAGGGCGCTACTCTCCCTTTCTTTTTGATGGAATCACTTTTTCTACAGGAGGTTACTCTGCCGAATATGGGCAAGCATTATCCAGTGTTTTACTACTAAACACTATAGATGTGCCAGATCAAGAAAAAACAGACATTGGTATTATGAGCGTGGGAGCTACATTAGGAAATACTCAAATATGGGGTAAAAATTCATTAAGTGTTAACGCATCTTATATTAATCTAGCACCATATAATGCTATATTTAATGATAGAAACGAATGGAAGAAACCCTACGAAGGCGCTTCGGGAGAAGCTGTATATAGACATAAAACAGACCAAGGTATCTATAAATTATATTCTGCATTCGATGCCTCTCGTTTCGATTTAATTCAAGAAGACATTAATGTCTCAGAAGGTGTTCGATTTAAATTAAACAATAAGAACCTCTATTTTAACGGTTCCTATTCTGGAGAACTAAACGAGGTGTGGCGTGTATTTGGAGGTTTAAGCTATACGTATGCAAATAATAAAGTTGGTGTAACAGATACAGATATAAATAATACTGAAAATTCAATACACGCAAAAGCTAAATTTAAACGTCGTTTTAATAGTCGTTTTAAACTTAATTTTGGAGTAGAATATTTCGCAACAAAATTTAATGAAGATTTTACTAATGCAGCTATTGCACCTTTAAATTATGGTTATAATAATAACATTACAGCGGCCTTTGCAGAAGCCGATGTGTTTTTCTCTAAAAAACTAGCCTTAAAAGCAGGATTAAGAACTGAGTATAGCGAATTATTTAAAGAAGCAACACTAGCTCCAAGGCTTTCCTTGGCCTACAAAACAAGTGGAAAAGGACAATTATCTTTTGCTTATGGCGATTTTTACCAGAACCCTAATGCCGACGTTTTAAAATTTAATCAAGACTTAACAGCGCAAAAAACACAACACTATATTTTAAATTACCAGTTAAATAACGATGGTAAAATATTTAGAGCAGAAGCCTATTATAAAAACTATAATAATCTAGTGAAGTACGATACCGAATTTACACAATTAGATAGTGATTTTAACAGTAACGGAAGTGCTTTTGCTAAAGGATTAGACCTATTTTGGAGAGACAGTAAGAGTATAAAAAATGTAGATTATTGGTTAAGTTACTCGTATCTAGACACAGAACGCGACTATAGAAATTACCCAGTAGCAGCACAGCCCAATTTTGCAAATACACATAATTTATCTGTAGTAGGAAAATATTGGGTAGACCAATGGAAAAGCCAAATAGGACTAAGTTATACTTATGCGTCAGGCAGAACGTATACAGACCCTAACCAAGTAGGTTTTTTAAATGCAAAAACTAAAAGTTTTAATAGTTTAAGTGTAAACTGGGCCTATTTATTAACCCAACAAAAAATACTGTATTTCTCTGTAAATAATGTATTAGGTATTAAAAATATAAATGGATACCAATATGCAGCCACACCCGATGTAAATAATAACTTCTCTAGGCGTGCTTTACGTCCAGCACTAGACCAGTTTTTCTTTGTAGGTTTCTTTTGGACTATTAGTGAAAAGGGTAACGATAACCAATTAAATAATTTATAAAAATAGAATTTGCTTGATTTGTAACTCCTTAAAAAGTAGTTAATTACAATTAATTTAAAGTAAGGTTTTCCCTTACTTTAAATATGCTTAATGGTTATTTGGTTAGAAAGTTTTATCTGTAGTTTTGACTTAATTGCTCGTTTAGAGTAGTATAGCGTAAGTCGAAAAGCTATAATAGAGTAGACATAATTAATTAAATATTCATTATCATGAAAATTGAAAGATTATCATCGACATTAGGAGCTAGCGACAAATTTATGGTTGCAGCTGGATGTAACTGTAACTGTTGTTGCTGTTGTAACTTTAGTATCTTCTCTGCAGAAGCATCACTCTAAAGTATTGTTAAGTCTGTGTATAATTATGTACACAGACTTTTTTATTCACTAAAACTATAAATTAAGAAAAATATATGCTCAGTAATTATGATATTTTCGAAGATAAAGAGAATAATGTTTATCAAATAAGAACTAAGGGAGATGTCTTTTTAGTTCGTTTTGAAGGAGACGAGAAAAAAGAAATTTTCCTTCATATTATAAAAATCACTAGAGAGAAAAACTACTCGTTTAAAGATTTAATGAAAGCTTTAAAAAGTAAGTTTGAAGAATCTAAAGTAATGCCTGTAATTAACGAATTAAAGGAAAGTGGTATTTTCAATGACTACTACACTAATCCTAAAAAAGATGTTAAAGGTTTAGCATTAGGATTACTAGGTAAACAAGATTTTTCTAGATTAAAAACAGAGAAAACGTTAGAGGTAATAGGCTCTGGAGAACTCTTTGACGCCTTTAAAAAAATCACTAATAAAGGTGATTTTGGTTCTCTTAATTTTACTAAAATTGGAAATAAAAATAATGAAGCACTACTAGAAAAGGCGTTTAAACGGTCGGATTTGGTTATTGTAGAAAACAACCGATGGAACCCTAATTTTTTAGAAAAAGTAAACCAAATAGCATTAATACAAAATAAACCTTGGATGCTAGTTCGAGGAATGTGGAGAGGTTATGGAAGTATAGGCCCTCTATTTTACGGTAAAGAAACGGGCTGTTACGAGTGTTTGTCAGCGAGAGTAAAAAGTAATATAGAACATTTACAATATTTCTTAGCATACGAGAAGCATTTAAAAGAAGAAGATAAATCTGCACAACCAGATTGGGCTCCAACAGGTTTTCATGAAATTATAGCATCGGCAGCAATATTCGATGGTCTAAAGTTTTTAACAGAGTGGGACGTGCCAGAAACGTACAATAACATTGTAAATTTTTTACCGTCGTTAACAACAGAGAAGCATAAATTATTAAAGAATCCTCTGTGTGGCACTTGTAAACCAGAATTGGAATACAACCTATCGCCATGGATAGCCAATATTGCTTTAAAATAATTAAAAACCACTTCTATATATGTATACACCTCAAACTTTAGATAAGTGTTCTTGTATAATTTCAGATGAAACAGGCATATTAAAAAGAGTTTCTCGATTACCAATTCAGAATGGAGATCCTAAACTAATAGCTTTTGGAGTTATACCATCAGAAACATCTATGCTAGGTACAACCTCATTTCCTGGACGAGGAAGTGGTTGTGCATATTCTTGGGAAGGCGCTATGCTTACCACATTGGGTGAAATTTCAGAACGTTACGCACCTGTATTTTACAAAAAAGACGAATTTATAAAAACTACATATAACGATTTAAATGTAGGAAAGAAGATTCATCCTTCAGAATATGCCATATACCACGAAAACCAGCATATTCTATATCAAAAAAATGAATTACCAATAAAACCTCTAACCGAAGATTTAGAGCTGCATTGGGTAAAATGTACCGATCTTACAGATGGTGAAGAAGCATGTATTCCTGCAACATTAGTGTATATGCCCTTCTTTGAAGACCCGTATTATATTATGTTTAACACCTCTACAGGGTTAGCAGCGCATTCCAATTTCTATAAAGCGGTTTTAGGAGGCATGTACGAATGTATAGAGCGAGACTCATTTGTAATTACATGGTCTCACCATTTAGATGTGCCTAAGATTAGGATTACTCAAGAAATGCAAGACTACATAGACCAATATTATCCTAAAAACTTTAAATTTCATTTACTAGACGTCACACTAGATTTAGAAAAACCATCAGTATTTGGTTTTTGTGTAGGAGAAAGCGATTATGGTAAGTTTATAACTGTGGGCTCTTCAACTAGAGGAACATATGCAGAAGCTATTAAAAAAGTAATCATGGAGTGCGGACAAGCCGTTTCGTACTTACGACATACTTTTAATAAAAATCCAGATTGGAATAAAGAAAAAATGGATTTAAGAGATTTTGAAGACCATTCGCTCTATTATAATGTCCATAAAGAAGAAATGAAAGTATTCGATAAATGGATAGATAAGGAACCAACTAAAGAAATCGATTTTAATGAAGTAAGGCAAACTACAGATATAGAAGAAATACAAAGTATGCTTAAAGTCTTTAAAAAGAAAGGCTATAATGTACTCTTTAAAGATGTAACCACTGTAGATGTTAATCAAGCAGGTTTTTATTCTATAAAAATATATATTCCTCAGTTAGTACAAATGGCAGGTGGTTACCCTTTCTATTTTTGGGGAGGTAAACGTTTGTACGAAGTACCACCAGCATTAGGTTATCCCGCAAGAACATACGAAGAAATTTCACGTTATCCTTATCCTTTTCCATAAACTAAAAACGACATTAGATGAATATTGAAAATATAAAAAGAAAATACGACCGCTTAGATATGGAAATGACGAGTGTGCACACTCTAGGAAATACCATGGCTATGCTTTACCATGAGAATTCTAAAGTAAACAAGATAATAGCTAGAAAGCAGATTTCTCAAATAAGTATGTTCGAGAATCCTTATGTGGTAGCAAAATCAAGTCAGCCCTATAAAAACTATTATCAAATAGAAACTCATGATTTAGAAGACTATGCTATACAGGGCGAAAAATCAGATTTTTATAAAACGATAGAAAATCGCCACAGTGGAAGAAACTTTGATGGAGACTATAAAATCTCGCTATTCGAGTTGCATAAAATACTGTTTTACTCTTATGGTATTTCAAAAACAAGTCAAGTTAGCGAAACAGTAAATTGGTCGTTTAGGCATGTACCTTCAGCTGGAGGATTATATCCTCTAGAATTATATGTAGTAGTACTAAATGGAGATATACGCAAAGGACTATACCATTATAGCCCAATTAAAAATGCACTATCCTTAATTAAAGAAGGTGATTTTACAGATTATTTAGCAGACTATTCAGGATCTAAACCCTGGGTAGATATAGAAAATGCATCTTGTGTAGTATTAACAACATCTGTATTTGAAAGGCAGATGATTAAATACGGTGAGCGTGCCTATAGATTTATATTAATGGAAACGGGTTTTGTAGCACAGAACATTAATCTTGTTTGCGAACATATCAATTTAGCCTCCTGTATGGTTGGGTTTTATTACGATGATAAAATAAATGAATTACTAGAAGTTAACGGCGTGGGGGAAACCATTCAGAATATTCTAGTAATTGGTAAAGAAAAAGTAGAAGAAGTAAAACAAAAAGATACAAAATAATAAAATAGACTTTATAACTATATGGATGTAATAACTATTTCAGATTTACATTATACTATTGAAAAAAAAGAGATTCTAAGTGGAATAAATTTTAGTATACAAGAAAACGAAAAAGTAGCCTTATTAGGTAGCAACGGTTCTGGAAAAAGTACGATTATAGATATTATAGCAGACAATTTTTCGCCAACCTCTGGAGAAGTAAAAGTCTATAATAACACGTTTAAAAAACGTAAAAAAGACATTGGTGTTTTATATGATAATAGTCCTTTTTTCCCAGCGTTAAAAGTTAAAGAACTTATTTCGTTTGCAACAGATATTCATGAAATAAAAGAAGAAAACAGTGTTGTAAATCAGTTAAAAGAAAGTTTAGGTATAGAGAAAATTAATAACAGTCTTTTTTATGCTTTGTCTAAAGGCGAACGCAAAAAAGTAGGTATTATATTGTCTTTAATACATTCGCCATCACTATTTATTGCAGACGAACCCACTTCTTTTTTAGACCCTTCCATGCGGAGTAAATACTGGAAGATTTTATTTAACAGAAAAGATTTAACAGTGTTATTTACCACCCATATTTGGGAAGAAGCAGAGCAGTACGCAGATAAAGTAGTTTTTATAAGCGAAGGAAAACAGCTGTTAGAAAGCGACACCGTTGCAAATTATCTGTCTGACAAATATATAGCTGGAACTAAAAAAATTGTAGTAGACGCTACTAATGATATTAAAGATAAGTTATCCAATGCCACAGTGGTAACCTACGATGAGCAACACCATATCTTTAGTGAAGACTTTAAAAACACTTTAGGGATTGTACAACAAAGTATTAATAAATATTCTCTGTTAGAAAAAGGACTAGAAGATATTTATCATTATTTAATTTCAAAAAACAACTAATGAAATCACTTATAACCTCTATTAAATATAATTTGCTAATGTATTACCGTATTAAGGTAGCCCTGTTTTTTACCTTTATATTTCCTACGTTACTATTTGTTATTTTTGGTAGTATTTGGGGCATATCTGATCCAGAATATATATACTTTTTACTGTCTGGAGTTGTAGCAATGAATGTAGTAAGTCAAGGCATTTATTCTACAGGTGCAGTAATAAAACAATATTACCAAGACAACATTATTAAGTTTCTAAAAGGGCTTCCTATGAATGTGTTTAACTACTTTTTAGGTATGGTTATTTGTAGAGCTTTAGTTGTTATTGCAAGTATTTTAATGCTAACACTTATAGCGTTTTTATTCTTTGGGTATACAGTAACACTTACACAACTTATATTACTTGTTTCAGGATCTATTTTTGGTTTAATATTATTCTCTTTTATGGGGCTAATTATTAGCTTTTCTGGAAATTTTAGAAACACAGAAGATGCAGGAAAAGAAATTGGAAATATCGTATACTTTTTAATGATTTTTCTCTGTGATTGTTTTTATCCAGTTAGTGAGTTAAATAGTTTTATATCAACCCTTAACAAGTTTTTTCCACTAACATATTTATTAAACTTTTATAGAGAAGAAAATATTGGTTATGCATTATTAATGATGTTTGCCTTTTTTGCAGTTTTCGCATTACTATTTATGTATTTATTTAAAAGAAAAGCATTACATAGAGTATGAGTATTTTATATTTATTTGCTGGCCTATTAACATTAACTGTTCTTCACGAGTTAGGGCATGTTATTAGTGCACTATTTTTAAAGTTGCGTATTTTTAGTGTAGGCATAACTATGCTTCCATATCCGCATCCTTATGTTAAAGTAGAGAATACAGAGAATAAATTACACCGGTATATCTTTTTTTATTCAGGAATAGCAATGACGGTTACCCTTTTATTAATTTGCCTGTTTAATGGTTTTTTATCTTATAAAATGCTGTATTATGCTTTTGCAATAGAACTTATTATAGAGTTAAATCCGTTTTACTCAGATATTTTTTTAGTAAATGTAGATTCTAACGATTATGGTAAGTTCAACTTTAGTGTTAAAGGGAAAAGAAAACTCTATTTTATTTTTTGGGTGGTTTTAATCTTTCTCTTTTTTAGTCCTTTTGGATTTCAAAGATTTCTAACATTTAATTAAATAAACATGAAAACATTATACATATTAGCCATTCTATTCATTACGTTAACTACTGGGTGTGAAAACTCTAAAACAAATGCAGAAATTGCTTATGCAGAAACCACATTACAGTTTAATGTAAATAATACTATACTAGAGAATATACAAGAAAAAATATACCAAGCCTTTGTAACTGCTGTGACCTCTAAAAATGTAGAAAGTATAGAGCGTATTGAAGATAAGTTGGAAGCATTGGTTAAAAAGCACCCGCAAAATATTATTAAATATTGGCAAGCCTATTTATTTTATTATAAATCAGTTTACTATATGCAAAATAAAGATAGGGCAAATAGTGAGAAAGCTATAAACATTGGGGTGAAAATTATGGAAGAATTAAGCCCTAAAAATGCAGAAGACTATGCCCTTTTAGGAATGCTTCAAGGCTTTGCAATACAATATGTGCCAAATTTAAGGAAAGGCGTGTATTCTGTTAAAACTAAAAAAAATATAGAAAAAGCATTAAAATTAGATAGCAAGAATGTTAGAGCACATTATGTAGCTGCAAGTAATGATTTTTATACACCAAAAGAATTTGGAGGAGGTAAAGTGCTTAAAAAACATTTATTAAAAGCAATAGCATTACCCGAACAACCAGTTAAAAATAAATACTTACCCTCTTGGGGAAAAGATTCAAGCTATGTAATGCTTATTGAAGCATTTATTAAAGAAGGCGATATAGCAGAAGCTAAAAAATACTTTAAAGAAGCGATAGCATTATATCCAGATAACTATTCTATAAAATCATTAGCAGTAAAACTAATAGATTGAAGTGATTGGAAGTGTAAGAATGATTAAAAATAGTATTGTTGTAATTTGTTTTATATTATACTGCGCTATAGGGTTTGCCCAAACAAGAATTAATGGGGTTGTTTTAGATGAAGAGCGTATTCCAGTTTTCGCAGCTAATGTCTATTTAAAGAGCGATACAACTATTGGAACAACTACAGATTTTGATGGGAAATTTAACCTGCCTATGTCTATTTTATCGAATAAAGAAGATACTCTAGTCATTTCTTCCATAGGCTACGAAACAGTTTATAAAAAAATAAAAACATTAGTAACAGATAAGGTTAATACCATTATAATTAATACGGCAGAAAGTAAATTAGAAGAAGTTTTATTAAATTATAAATCACCAATATCTGAGCAATTTTCGGTAAACAAATTAGAAAAACTAGACATCTATTTAGATCCTTTGTCTAATGGTGACCCCTTAAAAGCTATTACTGGATTACCGTCATCAACAAACGTAAACGAAAATTCCAGTCCAGCACTAAGAGGAAGCAGTGCTTCAAGATCTTTAGTGGTGTTAAATGGCGTTCCTGTAGCTAATCCTATAAAAAATAGTCAAGTTAATAGTGTTGGGAGTTTTAGTTTGTTTAATACAGAACTTATAGATAAACAATATGTTTATGCAAGTAACCCGCCATTAACTTACGGGAATTCTAGTGCGGGGTTAATAGAAATAGAGTCTATTAATAGATTAAAAGAAAATCAATTAAGCTTGTCTGCAGGATTAGCTAATCTAGGATTCTTCTTATCTCAAAAAACAACAGAAGATAATTTTATACAACTCTACGGGAATTGGCAATTTTCTAAACTGTTTACAGGTTTAAATGCTTCAGGTTTTGAAGCCATTAATTACTTTAGAAATAAAGATGTTGGTGTTAATTACTATCATAAAATAGGTGAAGATACGTCATTTAACGTCTTTAATTATATTATTGATGAATCGTACAGTGCAGAGCAACAGAGTTTTACTTATTTAGGAACACAAGAAACATCTAATACCCGTTATTTTAATGTTTTGAACTTCAAAAAAAAATATGATAAAGGTTATTTAACTATAAACGGAGGTATAGATTTAGCTAAACGAAAGTTTAATTTTGGTAATATAAATTCAGATGTAAAAGAACAACAATTCTATGCTGCCGTTAATTATAAAAACAAAATTTTCGACGGAAACACATTGCAAATAGGTGCAACATCAACATACAATACCTATAATTTTACAAGTACAATACCCGAATTTTTCTTTGCACAAGCCCCTACAGCACCATCGTTAAGTATTGGAGATAACATTTCAAATCATGTTACGGAATTATACCTATACGATACTCAAAAACTATCAGGTAAATTAACGGGCTCTATTGGAGGTAGAATTAATATTCCAACAACTAACCAAAGCACTAATGTAAGCTATCAGTTTAACCTACGATACAATGCTAATAGTAAGCATTCATTTTTACTAAGTTCTGGTAAATATTACAATTATTCATTACCAGTATTTTTTAATACAAATTACAACTTATTAAAGAGTTATCAAGTCGCATTAGATTATGAGTTTACAAAGAAAGACTATACCATAAATGCCGCAGTGTATTATAAAGATGAAGGCGGTGATTTAGTAACTAGTGAGTTCATTGCTTTCGATAAAACAAAAATATTTGGATTAGAATTTGCTGCCCAATACTTTATTAACGACGCTTTTACAGTTGCAGTGTCTAATACCATAATAGATAAAGATATTAGAGTTAATAATACGTTTGTAAATGCTGCAGATGATTTAAATTATTTTGTAAAAGGGACACTATCGTATACCAATCCTAAATATGTAAATGTTGCATTAAGTTATATTGGGCGCTCAGGAACACGATTTACACCCATAGAAACTAGTACATTTAATACTAATGCAAATGCTTTTAGTCCTACATATTCTAATGGTGTTAATAGCGAATCTCTTAATGCTTACAATAGTATAAATGTAACGCTTAATAAAGTGTTTAAAGTAAAAGATAATACACTTATTAGTTATTTTTCTATAAACAATATTTTGGATTCTGAAAACCAAAGATCTCGATTGTATAGTGAAGATTATAGTACTTTTACTTTCGATTACTTACAGCCATTTACTATGTACTTTGGTGTAATGTATAAGTTGTAGTTATTTTAAATACTGTTGCCAATAGGGGTGTTTAGTATAGCGCAACTCTGAAGTATAAAAATGTTTTCTAGAGTTTTGATTCGCTACAAACACAGATTCTATTTTCTGTTTATAAGCATTACGAATATTACTTACATCGTTTTGGTCTTCCATTACAGATGCAATAGTTTCGGCACCTCTAATACCACTATATAAAGCAAAAAACATACCTTGAGAAGAAATGGGGTCTAAGGATAAAGCCGAATCTCCAATGGCAATCCACGAGTCTCCAATAACTTCTTTGGCAAAAGAAGTCGCAGCATTACGAGCGGTAACGCCTTCTGCTATATCATTTTCGGTAATGGAATCTTCTAAGAGACGACTTGCGTTAGCGTCTTCTATAAATAGGGAAGGTGTTTTTACCATTTTAGAAACAGTATTGGCTAGCCCATAAAAAGCAATTACTCTTGTGTTATCTGGTAATTTAGCACTGTACCACCAGCCATTTTCAACAGATTTTATTCGGGTAGTACTATCAGGATTTTTGTCACTGGATTTTAACCATACAATAGCAGATAATTGTTCCTCAAAATTTAAACGTTCTATTTGTAATTGTTTAATTAAACTACCAACTCTACCAGTAGCATCCATAATCCATTGTGCAGAAATAGCACTAGGCAAGTGCTGCTCTTGTGTTTTAAAAGCAAGCGTATAGTTAGCTTTTTTTGGTGTTTGCCTTGTTTCGTTGGCTATTATTTTTCCTATTTTGGCTTTATAAAAAACGACGCCATTTTTTAATGCTAATTCTCGCAGTGCGGCATCAAACTTATGTCGTAAAATATGCCATCCGCCATTTTCGGGGTTTTTAATAGCATCATTATAGGTCCAATTATCCATACCCCATGCCGATACATTAGCTATGCAAATAGAATAATCGGTTTTTGATAATATTTGGTTGATGTCTGTTATGCCTAAACGATTTAGTAACCGTATAGCGGCTCCTGGTAAGGATTCCCCAACTTTTAATACTGTATCCTTAGCATCATCTACTAAGCATACAGTAATATTAAGTTGACGTAATCGTATTGCTGCAGCGCAACCCGCAGGGCCGGCTCCAGCAATAACAACATCGTAATGTGGTATGTTCATTAATTTCCTCTACGTTTAATGGTTTCGAATTCGTTTCGTTGTTCTTCGCTAAACCATCCCGCTTCAGTTAATGCACGATCTGTATCGCTCATAGCACCATAATTCTCAAGGAATAATTTATGCGCCTCATCTAATTCGGCACCTTTAACAGGCGTTAAGTTTTCTACATATAATGTATCTGGCATCCATTCAAATCCTTTGTCTTTGTTTGGAGATGGCATGGCTTCTACAATTCCCATTTCACCAAAATGATCAATCATATATTGCATTTGTTCTGCAACGGGATTTGATCCAGGTAATTGACGTAACCAACTTGGTCGGTTTTGAAATGCAGCAATACGTTCTTCATTGGTTTTAGAAGTATCCATAAGTGTACGGTAGTCAATACGTGTTAGTACTTGATTAGGTACTCTTGCTGGCCAAAATGTTGGTAAATAGGGATCGTATTCCATATCGTACCCCGAACGGCAAAATGCAGTATCTCCTTGCCATGGTACCGCCATCCAGCGAGTTAAATCTCCAGGGCCTTGATCGTATAATGGGCCATTCATAGCTGCTACTTCTTCTGTAGTTAGTGTAGAACCGTAAGTAGGGTCGTCTTTTCCAGCTGCACGCATTCTAATACGGTAAGGCGCGCGATACATGGAAGCATTACGCATTGGCCATGTTAATTCTGCTCCTGGATGAAAAGCATCGGCTATACAGAAATGCATATTGGCCTCATCAAGTGTATTGGGTTGCTGTTGTAAATTTACTTTGTCGAAAGTTTGATGAGTACTTTCCGTTGGGTCGTAATCACTAATAAAATCCCCTTTTACCCATGCCGATAGCACATAATCGTAAAATGCTGGTAATTGTAAATAGGTATCTGCCGATGGTGCTACTGTTGGATCTGGATTGGTATAACCAAATGCATCTCCGTAAATCCAAGGCCAAGCGCCTTCTTCAACAGATTTTACATCCTTAGCTCTAAAACTATTGTATATAGTTCTACGCAACTCTCCATTTGGATCTGGATATTTCATACTTACTGGCGCTGTAGATAGCTTTTTTAGCAAGTCTTTATCATTAAAATTCATAGGCGCCCCAGCTCCAAACATAGATAAAAAGCCTTTGTTTACCCATTGTAATTCACTTAAACGTGTTAAAATAGGTTTTACATGCTTTTTAAACGACACGCGAGTTGGTAGTGCTAACATACCAGACGCCATATATACGTTTTGCATTAAATCGTTCATGTTTCTCCAACCCACAATATCTGGTGCATAGTTTGGTGGGGCAGACGCTACCCAAGCGGCATCTGCATCAAAATCTTTATCGCCTACTGTTACTTTTGCTCGTACAGGACCATCAGCAATGTCATCGTACCATCCTGCAGGGTTATTAAATGTGCTTGGTTTTAGCGGATTAAATACGGGTTTGTTTTGTGGGCTTGCAGAAACTCCAAAGCCAGGCATAAATAGTAATCGTCCTACAGAGTCGGTACGTAATTGTCCTAACATAACAGGAGTGCCTTGAAAGTTTCCGTTTAAATTATAGCTAGAATCGTTCATGTTTAGCCCCATTATTTTCTTTTCTCCAGGATCTATTGCTAAAGCTGCTCTGTCACTACCTTTAACATCTGGGTTTCTTAATGGAACAGTTAAGCTTACTGTTGCAGGAATATCCATTGCCGCATTAAACTCGTACCAAGCCGATTTTTTATTAGCAACATGCACAGACCATTCTACTTGTGTGTTTTCCGATTGTTGCACTTCTGCAACGACATTTCCGTTTTTATCATAGCCATAGACTCTAAAGCGCGCAGCTTGGCGTTTTATGGCTCCTGTTTTATCTCGTGTTGATCCAAATTTTGTTGGCTCAGGGTTAGACACTTCTGGCCCTATATAGTAGTCTTTTGTACTATTACCTACACGAGCAATACCTATTCCTGGATGAATGCGTACATGCGTAATGGCATCTATTTGTTCTTGGGTTAAGGCTTTTGGTTGTTCTTCTTCTGGTTGTGGGTTAACTCCGCTAAACGGACATTTTGGGTTTTTTATTTCTGGTTTTCCTGGCGCGGTTGGTTCTTCTACTGACTGTTGGTTCATTTTACGTCTGTAGTTTGCGCTGGTTTGGTAAACGCGTACACGAGCTTGTGCTACGCTACTTTCTTTAGCAGGTTTGTTTTCTTCTGCAGTTCTACCAATATTAAAAGCTAACCAATCTCCATATATTTCTTGCTCTTGTTTAGTAATGTTTTGCTTTTTCATTTTTATAGTTGCCACTTTTACTGGAACGGCTTCTTTTTCATCCCATACAACAGTCGCTTTATCTAAAGGAAAATGCTCATCTATATAGGTTTGGCTAAATCCATCTTTTGTTGTTGGGCGTTTTTGGATATAGATGTCTAAAGTAGCAGGGCCTTTTGCCATACGTCCTGCTAAATCTTTTGCTAAAAAATCGGGGTCGTTAATATCTGGCTCTTCAAAAAAAGTTGAGGTACCTGGTCTTAAAATATACTTACAATAACCATCTCCTAACTTAAAGGGGACTACACTCCATAAAGAGGTGTCAAAGACAGAGCGAATAGGTTTTGCCATGTCGTCTAGTAATTGATTGGTGTTTGGGGCATTGTCTTGTATCCATTCGTTACCCCAACCTTCAAAACTAGCTTTAGTAAAATTACACATATCGCTAGCGGTATCTACAAAAAAGTTAGGGACGTTTTGTAGTAGTAAATCGGCAGTATCCGATTTTTTTGCTTTCTTTCCTTTTTCGGCAGGTTCTGTACTGTCTATGTTAAATATTTTTATACCTATACCAATGGTACTTTTCCAATCTGGTCTTCCATCTGCTAGATCTGATGAATAGCGTACATATACAGGATGTTTAGATGGGTTTTTAAAAATACCGTGTTTGTAGCTATTACAAATTTTATCGTTTTCTAGAATGTTTATTTCTCCTTCTATAATGCCGTGTGTCCTTAAAAACACAGGACGCCTTGCTGGGCATTGTCCTTCCATAACAACGCGTCGTTCTTGCGTCATGGTACAAAACATGTGTTCTAAACAATCTATAGGATCATCGCAACTGCATGTGGTGTTGTAATACTTGGCATCTTTTGAGGTAAGACTTCGGTCTTTTTTACCATCTTCTCGTTGTTTATCGTTGTAGAGGCTTTTCATAAAGTATAAGTATTGGTTTGATTAGATTTTAAAATTAGGGATTTCTACAACCAAAAAAAATACGTATAAATACGTATTTTTTAATTATTTTTAGTTCTGAGATTAGTGTAAATGTTTTACATTATCTTTCCCTCCAACTACTTTTCTAAAATCAGTAGTTTTTTTATCGTTTAACAGTTTAAGTCCGCCGCTAGAGGCTATTATCTCATTAAAATGCTCTTCTCTAGCTTCATATTGTGTTTTATTAGCGTAGGTAGTAATTAAAATTAAGTGATATGGTGCTTCTGGTGTACTTTCTGTTTGTAGCATTTGGTAGGAATGAATGTATCCTTTTTTCTTTGCTTTTTCACGTAATAGTTGCCAGTTATTTTGATAGTAAAACAGTGCTTCTTCGGTATTGTTGTCTATTATTTCAACAAAATCTATTGTAGATTGTTTTTCGTCGTGTTGCGCAAAACTTAAAGCGCTTATAGCGCAGCATAGTATTATAATATAGTGTCGCATTGTTTTAGTGTTTGTTGTTTACTCTTGTAGAATGTAACAGCTCTAATCGCCAACCGTCTTTTGTTTTTATAGCGGTAGCACTTTCTAACCACTGCATTTTTCCTGTTTCTTTGCCTTCTAGTGTCCAATGCGCAAAATTATGGTAGGCTAACCAAGCCATGTTGCCTTCTATTTTTACACTTATAAATTCAAAACGGTTGTGGCGTGTTTGTAATGGGGGTTGTGTTTTTGCACGTTTTGTATAATCGGCAATCATTTGGTTGTTCCAAACTTCTCCATGTTCTAATAGTATAAAATTGTCTGTATGGTAGTCTTTTATTTTGCTAGCATCTAAACCTGCCCAAACGTCATTAAAAGATCCAGTTATTAATGCTTTTACTTGGTCTTCGTCTGTGGTATTTTGTGCTGATGCAATTATAGAAAAACTAAGCGTTAGTAGGAGTAGAGTGATGCGTTTCATTTTGTATTGTATTGATGAATGGATTAAATATAATAAATATTAAAATAAGGAGCTAAAGCCTCCAAGTATAGCTATTAAAAAGATACAGATTGCTGGAATTGCCAACCAACCACCATACCAATTTAGATGTGTTAGAACGTATGTGTTCTAATTCTTCTAATTGTTGTGTATTAACATATAAAATCTCTTTTAATAGTTGTTTGTTCTTTTTGCCTTTATGGGTGTTAAGGAATTTAAGTTGCGCTTCGGTTAGTGGTGTTTTGTTTTGCTACATGGATTAGGAGACTTTGTATAATTACGAGTTGGCAAATCTATACATTTAAATTGTTAATGACTTGGGGTATTATTGTAAAAATTCTTGGGTAGATGTGCTGGGGAATAGTTGTAAACTATCTTTGTCTAAAAAAAATAAATTTAGTTCACTATTAAATAGCTTTAATATTTATCAAATACTTTATTCAATTGCACTTTAACATATTCTAGAGGGATTTTCTCTTGTTCTAATCTCCAATTATTTTTCTTAATCTTTTCGTAAAGATTCATTTCTGCTTTAGTCAGGTTTAGTTGACTGTTTACATTAGATAAAGTTCCATTATCATTCTCGAAGAACTTATTAAATGTAGCCTCATCCATTAGAAAACTTCTAGTTTGTTTGAAATATTTTCGCATTTGTGATAAGATTTCAAAACCTTGAACATCCAAATCTCCCCAGTACAAAATTTCTAATGCACTCAACCATTCAGCGTTTTTTAAGTTCTCAACCTTAAAGCCACTACCAAAAATTGTAATTGTTTTTTTCATTTCAGGAAGTGTTAATGCAATGGTGTGTAAATTTGTTTTATTCTCTACAATAATTATCTTTTCAAAATTTAAATTCAAAGCGTTAAATTGATTGATTGGAATTGAAATATCATTTATTCCAAAAAAATAAGTCTCACTTAGTTTAGAATCGAGAACTTTGAATCTTATTAGAGGTTGACTATATTTTAAGTTGAAACGTTTTTCAAATTTAGTTTGGTCTTTTACTGTAAAAGGCTCAATTATAATATCAAGTAATTCTCTTAAAATAGATGCATTTGATTCAATAAACTTGGTATGAACAGATATTGGTAATTCTCTGATATATAAATTCGGTTTTGGATTGGATTTAAAGTATTTACATACTTTCAAAATATCGGTCCAATTATCCGAATTAGCAATTACTTTGTTTGGATATTTTTTTAACCATTGGTTGATTTCGGGAAAGGTGTCACTTATATCATTATAATCGGTTATAAATTGTTGAACTTCTTTTTCTACTTTAAGGTATTTTTCAAAATCTTGTTTAGTTTCAAAATATATACTTGAAGGAAAACTTTGAGTCCCCAGATTTTTTGTTTTCCTTTCTAAGTAGTTAATACTATAACCATAGCCTTTTTTTTCTTTAGAAAAACTAATAAGCTCATTTAGTTCTTTTTTGAATTCAGGAATTGATTTACTGGGCTTTTTATTACCAATAATAGGAAAAGGAAAAATATCTTTTTGGTTTATTATCGCTTGAAGATAACTTTTGTATTTTCTTTTAGCTTTTAATTTTATTTCGTTAGGACTTATCATTCGGTAATATATTTTGATTTTTCCTCAAGAAATTGTTCAATCGTCATATCATAAAGCCAAGAAATTTTGTCATTTCTTCTTTCTACGTAATGAACAAATGAAATGTCGTTTTCGACAATATGAATATTGTCACTTGGTGTTACGACTAATAACTGTAGGTGAAGTTGTTTGCATAAATTAATAAGGTATTTTGCTTTTTCTTCGTCTTGGGCTTTAAAGGCTTCATCTATTGCAATAAAACGGAAAGAATTAGTTTGCATTCCTTCTTTAGTTAATCCAAATTGATAAGCTATTGCAGAACCTAGTATTGTATATGTTAATTGTGCTTTTTCTCCTCCAGAAAGTTGCCCCATCCCTGTGTAAGTTTTTGTTCTTTGATTAGTTTCTCTGCTGATTTCTTCTGCGTTGTACTCAAACCAAGAGCGAACATCCATAATTTTTTCACGCCATTTTTCATTTTCAAGTAGACGAATAAAAGGTTCAATATTATTATTAAAATGATTCTTTTGCGCATCTATAGAGTTTTCAAACTCTTTAAAGTTTGGAATTGAATCGTGTAATAATCGCTTGAATTCTATAATGTTATCCTCTCTTTTTGTGTTTGCTTTAAGTTGAATAAATGTTGTAGTGGGGTAACTACTAAAATCTATGCCTTCAAGTGAGTCATTTAATGAACCTATGTTTTCTTTAATATCATCAGACCATTTGTCAAAAAAGAATTTAAAGTTTGCTACTTTATCCTCAATTGTAGCTTGTAAATAGTTATTAAATTTTTCCTCAAAACTTGGTAAACCCTCTTCAATTAAATCATTATACTTCTTTTGATATTCACTTATAAATTCTAATGAAGTAGGAAGTTGATGTACATCAGAACGCCAGGATTTATATTTGATTAAAATATTTTCCGGAGGGTTTTTGAAGGCGTTTATTTTAGAACTTACTTTTATAGTTAAGTCATTTTTTTTGTCTTTTAAATCTTTATTTAGTGTTTCTATATTGTCTTGAAAGGTCTTTTGAGTAGATGAGAAATTGCTGTAATTTATTTCATTTAGTATCTCGTTGTCTTGTTCGAAATCAATCAAGTCAGGTTTGTTTTCTGAGAATTGATTTAAGAAAGCAGAATGAGAGGTTATTAATAATTTGGCAGATTCCCATTTACCATTTTCAATTCTTCTTAAATCTTTTTTAGAGTCAATTTCCTCTTCATTTTTATTTAAGTTACTTTGAACTTTTTCTAATTGTTCTTGAAGTGCTTTAGCCTCATCATTTGTGTTTTCAAGTATTTTTTTTTGTTCTTCTTTTTCTTGAATTTTTTTAGCATAAGTTTTCCAATCAATTTCATCAAATTTTGTAAAACTGTTGAATAAATGAGATAAATTATCTTTTAATAACTCTATATACTTGATTTGTTTTTCTATACCTCTAACTAAATTCTTCTGTTTCTTTTCTTCTTCATGTAATTTTTTAATTTCAATTTTCCACCAGTTTATTTTGTCTTTATTATCCCAACCTAATACATAGTTGTTTCTATCTGTGATTTTTTTTCGATCATCTTTCTCGTGTCTTCCTTTTCTTTTTATTAAACCTTCTTTTGTAATGGCTTTATCTAAAGTGTTAAATTCAGAAAGATTATTTGCACAGATATAGTTAAACTGATTAATTATATTATGCTCAACCCAATCAACATATTTACTATTGGGCCTAAAACTAATTTTATTGATTAAAAGATTTTTATCGTTTGGGTAATTTTGTAAAGATTTTAAAGAAGTGAATTCTTTGTAACGTTCATAAATAATTCTTCCTTTTAAGTTAGTCCTATTTACGTATTTATTTACTGGTTGATAATACTTTTCAGGAACTATTAACCTCAAAGCAAAATTATGTAATACTTTTTCAATAGAAGATTCCCATTCTAAATCATCTACTTTTATTAGCTCCCCAATAAAGGGTATTTCGTCTTTGGTTGCTCCAACATTTTTAAGTATTTCTTCTCTAATTCTTGCTGGATTTCCAGTTATGTTATTATTGTTACTCTGTAATGATTTTATAGTTTCAATACCATCTTCAATATTTATTTTTATTTCATCACTTTTGTTTTTAGCAAGTCTTAAAACCTCTCTTTCTTTCTCGATTTCAAGAGAACTATTTTTCTTTTTTTCTTGAGCTAAATTTCTAGTTTCAATAAATTCTTTTTCGTTAGAACTAGATTTAAATTCTAGCTTTACAATTAACTTATTGTAATGGTCTAATTTTAATTTTCTATTATCTCTTGATTTTGATAATCTTCCAATCTCAATTTTTAAATCATTAATTTGCCTAGTAACTTCGTTTTTTTCTATCTGAACTGATAGCTTTGTTTTCTTTATTTCTAAATCAGTTTTATTTTCTTTTAGGGTTTTAAGCTTTGCATCAATTTCTTGTATTAAACTTTCTAGTTTTTTACTTTCTGTATCTGCTAATTCTAATCCTTTTTGTGCAAACCAATAAACGGAATCTTCTCTGTCTTTTTTTATTTTATCTAACTTATTATCAAGTTCTTCAAGCTGATTAGCAATTGAATTTATCGGTTCAAGTTGTTTTATTTGTTCTTTTGCTTTATCAATGTCATTTTTGGCATTTATCAATGTTATAAAGCTATCTTTTAATTGATTGTATTCATTTTCAGCATCACGCTTTTCAAGCATATTGGTCTTAATAAATTCGTCTAAATCCCCCAAAACCTTAATACCTACAACTTGATTGAAAAGACTTAAAGCATTTTTAGACATACCGAATCGTTCACGTAATCTTTCAGCATATTTGCTTGGGCCATCAAAATATTCAATCCATTTTTTATTGGTTTCGTTATGAATTTTATAGAGTCTTCTTTTTAAATTACCTATTGAATCAAAATTGCTAAAATCAGTTTGTATATTTAGTGTTTTGTAAGCAATTCCAAATGTAACTTTCATTGCCCCATTTGTAAAACTTCTAACTTGAAATAGAGTTATTATTTTTTCGTCTGTATTTGAAAAAGAAGCCAAAAGAACGGAATAGGTTGTTTTATCTCTCAGTTTTTGAGTTGTAGCACTTAAATCTCCTTCTTTCTGAATATCTCCGTAATGTCCAAGGACATAACTTTCTTCATTACGGTCTCCTTTCTTTTGAACTCCAGAAGATTGATTGTAAAATCTATCATTTTTTAATGGAACTAAGAGGGTAAGCAATGCATCTATAAAAGTCGTTTTACCAGATCCATTTGCACCAGTTAATAATGAATTATTCCCTTTGGGTTCAATTTTAAATATTTGATTGTCAAATGTTCCCCAATTATAGATTTCCATATATTGAAGCCTAAATCCTGATGTATATGAACTTGTACTAAATAGACTCCACATATTGTTTTAAGTTTTCTTTAAATTCATTTAAAATGTCAAGCGTGACTTTTTCTTTGATTATTTTATGAATTTTGTATTTTTTTTCATTTCCGCTAGTTCCACTTTCTTTTAGGTAACCTAACTTTTCAACATTTTCAATGTATTTTTTTAAGTCATCTATAAACTTAACCTTATTGAATTTTTCAGGAAGATAGAATGCAATTTGTTCTTTCAATTCTGATTCTGTTATGTATTTTTCTGTAACAGTAAAGTCTGTTGGGTCACTTTCAAACTCTTCTATTATTTGTCTTAGAATAACCAATACAATGCTTGTTTCAAAACCTACTTGTCTTCTTGAAGCAATTCCTATTGTATTGTTCTCATTATCAATTTCAAATTGTTTAAGGAATGCAAACCCATCATTTTCTTTTACAATTAATTCTAATCCAATTTTACTAATATATTCTTGAATTTCGTTTTGATAATTTAATATGTCATTCCAGACAAAATCACTTTTATTAATTGTTCTTTTCAATAATTTAACTATTGCTTTTGAGTATGGCTTTATATTTTCTTGTAATGAGTTCATTTGATTAAAATTATTTCAGGGACTTTAATGGACTTATTATTGGTTTTGTCAAATATTATTTTTTGTTCTTTTTCTGGATTAAAACTATGCGTAAAATCTTTTACTATTCCAAAATAACCAAATAGTTCAGGGAGCCCTTTTTTTATGCCTCCATTATGTTCTATAACCTCATTAAGTGTTGTCTGAGATTTTGATTTTAGCATTTCTTTTATTCGATTCTTTAAAAGGTTTTTATCTATAATATTTTCTTTAAAGATTTTAGACAATTGATTTGATTGAGAAATATCGTTTTCCGCGAGTTTCGGCTTTTTATTATAAATTACTTCTTCTTTTGGTTTAAAAGTTAAACGCTTATCAAAAGGGATGTCTATTTTATTAATTACTTCAACTTCAATTGATAAATCAGGTCTTGTTTTATTTTTACTAATTTCTGTTAAATAGTTTTTAATTTCTTGAATAACTTTTTTCGATAGTTTTTTTTCGGAATTATCATTTTCTCTAATTATCCGGCTTAATTTCTCAGCCATTTTATCATTGGCTTGATATACTTTATTTCCAGAAATGTGAAGATAATTCTTCATGCCTTTTAAAAAAGTGTCATTTATTTGGATGTTTTTCTCTGATAATGTTTGATAAAGTTCTTCAGTTAAAATATTCCATTCTTCTTGAAGGTTTCTATCCATTAAGAACCTCCAAAAGGCATAAAAACTTTTTCCTTGATAGCTTTCTTTTAAGTCATCAAGAGCATCAAATGTGAATGTTAAAATATCACTTTTAGTTAAGTTTTCATCCGTGTGTTTTTGATAAATGTCTTTAGTTATATTTTTGAAATTATCTTCAACTTCTTTAAAGTCGGAGAGAAGTTCTTTTGCAGTGAACGTAAGTTGTTGAAACCTTGGGATTATTTCATGTTCCTCAAATATCTTTATATTTTCACCGATTTTAAGTTGTTGTATTTCTTGTTCAATACTTAATTTTTTATTTTCAAGTATTTCTATTCGTTTTTCAATGTCCTCATTTGTAAATTCTACCAACTCTTTAAGTTTATTAAAAATATCTTTGAATTTTGATTCTGCACCTACAAATTCTTTTTTTTCAAGGCTATAAACCCAATTAATTGTTTTGTTTGTATGTGGTGATAGCTCATAAAATATATCACCATTTTCATTTTTGTAGTTGGTAAGAAAACCTTTGTTTGTCCATTCTCTAATTCTATTTTTTGCTTTAATCTCAAAAGTGTCTATTGTATTAATTTCTTTTTCTTCTAAACTTACGTTATGATGTGACATAAAATCAGTTAGTAATAATAAAATATTTTCAAAAGAGATATTACTTCTATCTTTATTAAAAGTTGTCAAAAAAAAATCAAAGATTAATTCCCTATTTCTCAATCGTAAAAGTTCAACACTTGGAGAGTCATTTAAAATAGAAGATATTTTTGTTCTTTCTGTCATAGTTTGTAAATAAAAAAGAGCAATTTATTTATATTAATATAGTTCATTTTAATATCAAATAACCCCAAAAAACAAACAGCTTCCTTGAGGTTTTCCGTAAAGCAGCTAGGGGAATTTTACGGGCCAACAAATTACAGTAAATACCAAACAAAAAAAATACGTAGAACTACGTATTTTTTTATCAGTTATGTTAAGGAAACACTTCATTATTCAATATAAATTTTGCTATAATAATCAGGTAAATGTTCTTTTAAAATAGCATCTATTGTAAAAGCATTTTTACGATACATGAAGGGACGTCTTGGGTAAATACGGTCGTTAGCCCAAAACTCGCTCCAGCCAATAGTAGAGCGTATAAAATCTATAGTAAAAAAGTCTTCCTTAGCTTTAGGGAAACTATTTTCTATTTCTAAACAACCATTAATACAAATATCTACATACGATTGCACTATAGGAAATGTTTTTGAAGGGTAAACACTTGGTGGAGGGACAACATTAGGGAAATCGTTAACATAAATCCAAACCGTATCTTCTGGTTCTGTAACTTGATAGTACTCTTCGCAATGTTCTACTTTTTTCCTAATGTATCCCATTTCTCTTTCGTCTGTTGCTTTTAATTCTGCTTCGGTAACTTCGTAAATAACACCGTTAACGTGTGTAGCTTTGTCAGGGAAACAACCTAAATAAGTTGGCGAAATACTGGCTAATGTTTCTGGCATTTGCGCATACCAACCACGTTGAAATCCGTGAGCAATAGCAGGAAATGCTACTTTAGCCATTGGTGCAGCTCGTAATCTAGATTCTGTTTCTATTAAAGAGCCGTAACCAAAAATATAATGTTTCATAATTATTGTACTTTATTTTTATTGCATTAAAAGTAAATAAATAAGAAGGATAAGAAACACGTGTTTTTACCTGTTTTGCAGTTAAATGTTTAGTGTTATAACTTAATAATTTTACCGGAAGTTAGAGTACGATTTTTGGCGGTAGATATGCTATAAAAATACAAGCCTGGTGTTAGTTTAGCTATACTAATAGGTAATGTTGTATTTAGCTCAAAATTTAAATGCTTATAAAGCGCAACGTGTCTGCCTCTACTATCTACTATTTTTAGAGATATATTGGTGTAGTTATCGTTAACCATAGGTGCTAATTTTAAATTAATGGTATCCTGTGCAGGATTAGGAAATAGGCTAAAATGTGTGTTATTGTTAAACTCTGGTACGCTAAGCCCAGTACCTTCAATAAGTGTATGAATGGTGTTAATAGAAATGTTGTTAAACGTTTCTACTGTACCTATTGGCCAAGTAATCTCTAATTCATCTATAATAGTAGCATTGCCTAAACCAAAATGCACAGCATAACTATTTTGACTATTATAACCTGAGGATGCAGTGATTTTTCTAGTTTGCCATATTGTATTACCATTTATAGTTGCTTTAAGTCTTATTTTTGTACCTACAGCCGAGGTGTTAGAATTTGTTCCTGTACAATTAAATTTAACCCAATTATTACCAGTTCCTGTGTTTTTAAATAAGCTATTGTTTTGACTTTCATTTAGTGTGTTTGCCAAAACTAAGTCTAGCCAACCATCGTTATTATAATCTCCAAAAGCACAACCAAAAGTCCAACCGTTTTGTGTTGCTAAAACGCTAGATGTATCTTGAGTAAAATTACCTGTGCCATCATTTATATATACAAAATTATTAGTCTGACTTGCTAAAAAGGCATTGCATACAAAAAGATCTAAATCGCCATCATTATCTATATCTGCAAACGAAGAACCGAACGAATGACCTCCGCCTGTAGCAATAACAGATGAGGTTTGTTCAGTAAACGTACCTCCATTATTAATAAATAATTGGTTATTTTGGTTTTGCCAGTTAGCAACAAATAAATCGAAATCACCATCATTATCTATATCTCCCCAAGAGCTACCTCCAGAACTCTTCATATCCTGTACTATAGCTAAATCTATTATTTGTGTAAAGTTATTAGGGCCATCGTTTCTAAACAACGAGTTTTTAGTGTTGTTTTCATTGGTTAAAAAAAGGTCGCAATCGCCATCGTTATCATAATCTATCCAGTCTACAGAGCGTGTACCTAGAACTTCACTGGTAATAGGTAGGTTGGTAACTGCGCTAAAAGTACCATCGGTTTGATTTTCAAAATACCGATTTGCAGCAGCTCCAAGACTATTTGTAAAATAAAGATCCAGAAATTGGTCGTTATTAATATCTACCCATGTTGCCATTTCAGAAAAAGTATATAGGTTAGTAAGTGGTGTGTCGGGCTCATTAGTAAATGTACCATTGCCGTTATTTCTGTAAAAGAAGTTTTTTCCAGCGGTTCCTGAAGCCCATGTAACAACAAAAGCATCTAAGTCACCATCGTTATCTACATCGGCAAAACTGGTACCGTCAGAACTACTACCATCCATAACAATATCGTCGTCAACAACCGTAGTAAATGTGTTGTCTCCATTATTAAGATATAACATATTGTTTTGCCCGCCTGATGGTCCGTTAGAGATAAAAATATCATCCCATCCATCTCCATTAACATCCACAAAATTAGCGCTTCTTGAGCCCGAAGCTGTTGTAGTAAGGTCGGTAATGTTAGTGGCTTCAAAAGATTGTGAGGCTACAGTAAAACTATAACCTATGCTTAGTAAACTAAAAAGTAAAGTTGTTTTCATATAAAAAAAAGTTTTTACCAAAGTTACTTTCTAGTTGCGCCGTAAAACTTAATAATGAGGCAAGCTCCTGTGATGTTGTTATGAATAACTAAATACGTGATGTGAATCTCTTTTATAATGGTTTGATGGTATATAAAACTAAGCAGATGCTTATTTATTTTTAGTAATTTTAACCAAAAGTTATATATGGAAATAACCTGTTTAATTATAGACGATGAGCCACTAGCAAGGCAGCGTATATTAAATTTAACTAAAGATATTGTAGAATTAAATGTGCTAGGTGAAGCTAAAACGGGTAAGATGGCTATAGAGATGATTCGTAAGCTAAAACCAGAGCTTATTTTTTTAGATATCCAGATGAAAGACATTTCTGGTTTTGATGTTTTACATGAATTAACAGTAAAACCACCTTTTGTAGTATTTGTTACAGCTTTTAATCATTACGCAGTAAAAGCTTTTGATGTATTGGCTTTTGACTATTTATTAAAGCCTTTTAAAAAAGAACGTTTTGTGTCTTGCGTAAATAGGATTGTTAAACAACGAAAACAAGGAAAAAATATCGATTTTAATAACACGTTAAACAGCTTATTAAAACAAGTGAGTAATACTCCTAACAAACAAGACTATTTTAAAAATAAGTTGCCTGTAAAAACGGGTAAAACCATTTCATTTGTAGAAACCGAACAAATAAAATATATAGAAGCTTCAGGAAGTTATATAGATATACAAACAATAGAAAAAACGCATGTTTTAAGACAGTCTTTAGGTCATGTTTTATTAGATATAAAAAATCCTAGTTTTATTCGTATTCACCGCTCTACCGTAATTAATTTAAATTTTTTGGATAAAATAATACAGTCAGATTATGGTGAAATAGATGTGAAAATGAAAGATGGTAAACGATTTAGAGTAAGCCAGAGTTATAAAAAGGACTTTTTAGAAATTATTGGAGGATAATGAAACTTAAATATATAATAGACCCTAGATTATTAAAATATATAGCCCTTTTTTACACGTTTACCGTATTAATAGGGTTAATACGAAAGGTGTATTTAAAATCTACAGGCTTATACTATAAAACCATAAGTTGGTTTGGCTTATTTACCTACGATATAATATTAGACTGGCTTATTGTTATAGCTTTTATGATATTAATGAGTCGTCTTATAAAACGAATGTTCGAAAAACAATTAAGCTGGACACGTATTATATTAGTGCATTTGTTTTTCTCTTTTTTTATGGGCTATTTTATATTTTTTATCTCAGGATTAATTGTTGTTTTAATTAATGGATCGCCACTACAGTCTATTCTAGTTAACCTGTCTTTAAATCATTTTATGAGTGTAGTACACTTAAATTTTTTGGTGTACTTTTCTTTAATAGGTATTATTACAGTATACTTTTATACGAATAAAATAAAAAATATTGAGCTTCAAAAATCGCAATTAGAAACGCAATTAGCGACAACAAAATTGAATATGCTAAAATCGCAATTACACCCGCATTTCATGTTTAATACGCTTAATAGTATATCGTCGTTAATGGAGGTAGATATAGAACGCTCTCAAAACCTTATTGCAGATTTTGGAGATTTGTTTAGAGAATTTATTGCTTATAATGAAACCCACATGATTCCTTTAAAAAAATCGTTAGAGTTTTTAGATAAATATATGGATATTATATCTGTGCGGTTTTCAGATCATTTAACGTTTACTAAAACCATAGAACAAGGCGTAGAAAATTATTTAGTACCTAGTTTATTAATGCAGCCTATAATAGAAAATGCAATAAAACATGGTTATGGTTATAATATTACAGAATTAGAAATCAAGCTATCCATATACAAAACAGAAAATAACCTTACCATAGAAATAGTAAATAATGGTATCCCTTTAGAAGACAATTTTAATAAACTACTAGAAAAGGGAACAGGTTTAAAAACAACCCACGAACGCTTAAAAACCTTATTTGGAAATAACTTTAATTTTAAGCTAGAAAATAGAAATGATGGGAAAGTGTTATCTATGATTACATTCCCTGTAACCTAACAACGTATTCACGAATTACAATTCAGCTATAAAAAATGACAATTCGGTAATGCACTTTTTTAAAGGAGGCTATTCTGGTAGATATTTGCAGTGTAACTAAAACAAATATAATATTATGTATAGATTAGCTTTTTTTATTGTATTTATGATTGCATCATACTTACCAGCACAAACTAATTACGAAAAAGGAATGCAAAAGGCATTCGATTTATGGGAGGCACAAAAAACAGACGAAGCAGTTAACCTGTTTGAACGTATTTCGAGTGCAGAACAAGACAATTGGTTGCCCCCGTATTATGCAGCAGAAGTGCTTATTTTAGATGGTTTTACTATTTTAAAAGACAAAGAAAAACTGGAAGCACAGTTAAAACGAGCACAAGCCTTTTTAGATGAAGCAACATCAATATCTAAAGATAACCCAGAAATAATGGTTTTACAAGCATTATTACATACTGTTTATGTTGCTAGCGATGGCGCTACTTATGGAATGTTATTATCTGGTAAAATAGCAAACTTGTATGCTACAGCTTATAAAATAGACCCTAAAAACCCTAGAGTAGTTCTTAATAAAGCCGAGTGGGATATGGGGGCAGCAAAATATTTTGGCAAAGACACTGCACCATTTTGTAAAGACATAGAAAAAGCTGTAGAACTTTTCGCTAACTTTAAACCAGAAACGTCATTCCATCCAAATTGGGGAAAAGAACGAGCAGAAGAAGTACTAAAAACATGTAAAGCAAACTAAATGTTACAATTTTTTAAAGACCTGGGCAAAGCATTTACCATTGGTGTGATTGTGTTCTTAATTAGAGGACTCATCATGTATATTAATGGTGTTAATATAGAAATTAATGAAGATTTTTATTTAGACTTTGTTTACAACCAAATGTATGCTATTGTGTTGTATATGGCTAATGCATATGTATTAACATATTTATTACGGCACTATAAAAGCAGGCTCTTTGAAATTAAATATTTATTGCTAGCAGCATTATTTTCTGTTATTATTTCTGTAGTGGCCATTTTTATAATGCGCTATTTTATAAAAGTTATTATTTATGGAACACCAACAGTAGAGTTTGTAGCTAACGAAAAAATGTTGCACTACTGGTTTTCGTTAACCATATCGATAACAGTAACGGCTGCCTTTTATATATTTTATTACTATAAATCTAGACAAGAAAATAAAGTAAAAGAACAAAAAGTAATAGCAGGTACAGCAAGTGCAAAGTTCGATGCTTTAAAAAATCAATTAGATCCGCATTTTCTATTTAATAGCCTTAATGTATTAACTAGTTTAATTGAAGAGCATCCAGAAAATGCACAAAAGTTTACCACAAGTTTATCTAAAGTATATCGTTACGTATTAGAACAGAAAAATAAGGATTTAGTAACAGTAGACGAAGAATTAAAATTTGCAAAAACATACATGTCTTTATTAAAAATGAGATTTGAAGATAGTATTGTTTTTGATATTCCAGAGCAATCTGTAAATCCAGAAACTAAAGTAGTACCATTATCCTTACAATTACTATTAGAAAATGCTGTTAAGCATAATATCGTTACCTCTAGCAAGCCGTTGCGTATAAAAATATATGAAGATAAAGGCATGCTAATAGTAGAAAATAATTTGCAAGCAAAACAAGTCCTTAAAAAAAGTAGCGGAGTAGGACTTAGTAATATTAAACAACGCTATCAATTATTAACAAACAAACAAGTAAGTATATACGAGACTAAAGACACCTTTAAAGTGGCTATCCCTATGCTTACTAAACAAATAACAGTGATGAAACAAAAAATAGAAAAAGAATTTGATGATACATATGTAAGAGCACGTAAACATGTAGAAGAATTAAAAGGATTTTATTACAATGTTATTTCATATTGCCTAGTGATTCCTTTTTTAATATTTATTAATTACAGAACCTATTGGGAGTTTAAGTGGTTTTGGTTCTCTGCAATAGGTTGGGGAATAGGCTTATCTTTTCACGCCTATAAAGTGTTTGTAAACGATGGTATTTTAGGGCGTGATTGGGAGCGACGTAAAATTGAGAAATTTATGGAAGAAGAAAAAAATAACCGTTGGAATTAAAAACCTAGTATTATGAAGAATTATAATATAGAACAATATAAAGAGAAAGAATCTCATGGCCATTTTGAGAGAGAAGAAGCGTATTTAAGAGCAAAAAAGAAAGTAGAAAAAATAATGGGGTTTTATTGGCATTTAGCATCTTACATTATTGTAAATGCTTTTATCATCATTATGATAGCAAGACATTCTGGAGAAGATTTTTGGAGTTTTGGTACTTTCTCTACAGCCTTTTTTTGGGGTATAGGGTTGGCATTTCATGCTTTGGGCGTTTTTGGAAAGAATTTTCTATTTAAGAAAGAATGGGAAGAACGTAAAATAGCAGAGTATATGGAGAAAGAAAGAAAACGCTGGGAATAATAATTTTATCAAAAAAAAGGACACTATAACAGTAATAATACTTATAATTCAAGTATTCTAGAACTTAAATTAAATAAAGAAGATTCAAAAACATATAATGAGAGTAATAATAATAGAAGACGAAAAACCATCAGCAAGACGCTTGCAGAGAATGTTACAAGCTTTAGATATGGAAGCAGAAACATTATTACATTCTGTAGAGGAATCTATAGCTTGGTTTCAAAATAATGAGCATCCCGATTTAATTTTTCTAGACATTCAGTTAAGTGATGGCTTGTCTTTTGAAATCTTTGATGCAGTAGAGGTTAAATCGGCTATTATATTTACTACGGCCTACGATGAGTACGCATTACAAGCCTTTAAGTTAAATAGTATAGATTATTTATTAAAACCTATAGACGATGATGATTTAGAAGCCGCAGTTTCTAAATTTAAAACAAGATTACCACAAAAGCAAAGCGTAACTTTAGATTTTAATGATATAAAAAAGTTGCTTATTAATCCTATAGAACGTGAATATAAAAAGCGATTTTCGGTAAAAGTAGGACAACATTTAAAGTTAATAAATATAGACGATATTGAATGTTTTTACAGCGAAAACAAAGGCACTTATTTATATACAAAAGAAGGCCGAAACTATTTGTTGGATAATACCTTAGATCAGTTAGAAGAAGAATTGGAGCCGCAAGCTTTTTTTAGAATTAATCGTAAGTTTTTTGTTAATATCCAAGCCATTAAAGATATGGTGAGTTACACAAATTCGCGTTTGCAAATAAAGTTAAACACTTACAATGAGCAAGATATTATTGTGGCAAGAGAACGCGTAAAAGATTTTAAACAGTGGTTAGAATAAAAAAGGTGCTTAAAAATAGATTTCAAACACCTTCAAGTTTTAATGTAAAATGATTAATTGACGACTAATAATTTAGACATGCTAAAAGTACCTGTACTTACTTTTACAACATAAGTACCACTTGTGTTTGTTGTATTGAAATCGCTAATTTGGATACTTTTAAAAATAATAGTACCATAAGCAGTGTTATTACTTTCGTAGACTAATTGTCCCGAAAAGTCAAAAATTGAAATATTATAATCTCCTGGAGCTGGCAATTTTCCTTTTATAAAAGTAACAAAATGTGTAGGGTTAGGAAAAAGTTTGAACTTTAATTTAGGCCTTTCGTAATCTGAGATATCAGAAATTTTTCTAATACTCCCATTAAAATATTGATTTACGTATAGCGCATCTTCATCTGCATTATAAATAATACCAGCAGGATAAGTATAAGTTGCTTCTGTATAATCCCCATCCATTGTGCCAATAGTACTTCCAGAAAATATAGCCACATCATCTAATTTATTTGGCCTCACCGTATAAATTTTTTGTTCTCCGTAATTAGTTGCCCACAATAAGTTATTGGCATAAGTAATAAATGCTAGATAAGGAAAGTTGGTGCCAGAATCTGGAATGGTAGCAATGTACTTTACAGTACCATTATTTTTTAGTCTGTAAATTTCTCTACCAATATAGTTACCAACATATAATCTCCCTTGGTTATCGTAAGTTAAACCTACAGGAGTATTCAATGGCGCTCCTGTAAACAGTTTAGTAATAGTACCATTTGGCTCTAGTTTATTAATACTTTGGTCGCTAACATTAGTAAAAATCATGGCATCACTATTATGTGCTTTTATAATATTTGAAGGAAACCCATCTGTTATATTAAAAGTCTGTAATAAAGTACCATCTAGAGCATACTTATGAATGTTTTGCCCAGAGTATTCAACAACATAAAGATGATCTTGAGAATCAAATGCTAATCCATTAGGATTTGCTAGCCCAGAAACAAATGTTGAATAAGTACCATCTGGAGCAATTTTGTAAACCGAATCTCCAGCAAAATTGGAACCATATAAGTTGCCCTGAGAATCAAATACCATGGCATCATCTATTATAGCATTTGCATCACTAAAAAATGTAGAAACTGTTTGTGTATTTCCTACATAACAAGTAAGAAACACCAATAATAAAATAATCTTTTTCATAATACGTTTTTTTGTTGATTAATAAATTGACTAGTAGTAAGTTAAGTGTTTGTAAATGTTAATTAAATCATAAATGAGTGAACAGGTAGTTTCATTTAGGGAGATTAGCTTTTGAATGAGGGAACGGGTTACAAGTAGTAATTATAAACAATTTGTAGTCTATAATAGAGTTTAATAAGTAGTGAATATCTGCAATTAAAGGGAGATCGCTATTTTTAATTTGGAAAAACTACAAATTATTAAAGTAGATTATTGAGTTTTGGAGCTTAACAATTATATTTGATAAAAATCAATCAATCAATGAAAAAGTGTCTCTACATTTTATTATTAGTCGTCAATAGTCTTTTTTCTCAAACTCCAGAATCTTTAAATTATCAAGCAGTGGTAAGAGATAACTCGGGAGATCTAATTTCGAATTCAGATGTGGGATTTCAGTTTAATCTATTACAAGGTACAATTTCTGGTACGGTAGTTTATTCAGAAACGCAAAGTTTAACTACTAGTAACGAAGGACTAGTTAATGCAAAAATAGGTACAGGAACAACATCAGATGACTTTTCAAATATCAATTGGGAAACAGGACCATATTTTCTTCAAGTAGGAGTAGATCTCTCTAATGGTACTAATTATAATGTAATAGGTACTAACGAATTACTTAGCGTCCCTTATGCCTTACAAGCTAAGAAAGCTGAAATAAGTACATCCATAGTGCTAACTTCTCCTAATGGAACAGAGTATGAAGTAACAGTTAATGACGATGGAGAATTGTCGTTACCAACATCAAATCAATCTGCAAATATTCCTACAAGCTTATATTTATATGGCAGCTTTAATAACTGGGATGCCACTAGTGCATTACAATTTGGATACGATATACCTCCTTACGATAATCAATTTATTGGAATGAAATACTTTACCGCTGGAACAGAAATAAAGTTTTTAGCAGCTCAAAATGAAAATATTGTTTATGGCGGTAACGGATTAAGTGGCGAAATAACTGAAGGAGGAAGTGCTATAACAATACCTAATGATGGGTTTTATAGAGTAACAGTCTCAGAACAACAAACAGGACCTTCTACTTTTGTATTATATTTTAATATCGATTCTATAAATGTTAGTTTTAATAGTAATCAAACAATGATTTATAGTGGTACTCCTAATGTTTTTTTGTTAACAACAAATACTTGGAATTCAGTTGCTAATTCTTTCAGAGTAGGTTCTGTTTTTTATGGCGATAATTTAGCTGACGGTTCTCTTGAGCATAATGGAACAGATATAAATATATCTAATGCCTTTAGTACAATATTTATAGATTTAACAATTAATTTTAATTCTTCGGCTACATATCAAATAACCCCATTTTAACTATAGGTATATTCTGTATCTATAAATAAGAAGCGTCTATAATACTAGTAATATATTTTATGGATAATTTCTAGTAATATTTAAGTTATAATTTTATTACTAAGTTAAAAGATGAGGTTATCTGAATAATAGATTTCTTTCTGATCAATATTTCAGAAATGACTTAAAACTTAAATCAAAAGTTATCAAGGGTAACTTTTAAATGTACTCAAACTGTTATGAACAATTTGAAAATGATGAAAACTACAATCAAATAACCTCATTTTTTTAAATGAACGCCAACTTATTTAGTGGGTAATGGCTATGTTAAAGTATTTATTATCTATATATTTTAAAATCTATATTGAGTAAACTCGCCTTTTTATTGAGTGAAAGAGCTATTACTATAGTTTACAGTAAATTAAAAAAATATAATTTAGTTGTTTTTTGTAAGTAAGTTCGTAATAAAACAGAAAAAACTAATCCTCAATTCTATTATCATCAAAACCAGAGGGTAATAGTTTAGGAATAAATTTAATAACTAATGGCAATAGCAAAGCACCACCTGGTAATATAAAAATAGCCAAACTAGGAATAGATTTAAAAATATCAAGTAATTGTTCTTGTACCTGTTTTTGCTCTTCAGGTGTTAAATCTCTAATGGTAGACTGTGTAATTAAAAACATTAACTCTTTACTTTGCTGTAACTCACGTAATAAACGTTTACTATTTCTAGAAATAAGCTTGCTAACCATTTTGCTAGAATTGTCGTAAAAAGTTTTTACAATATTTTTAGAACCCAATAAAACAATGTCTTTTTCATGTTCCTTAAAAAAAGTTTTTATGGCTTCAATAGCATCATTTATGTGGTGTTTGGTCAAGTTTAAATCATTACCTAACTGTAATAAAAAATAACGTTCGTTGTCGTCTATTGTTTTATCACTCCATGTAGACATGCAAGCTAGATCTATAATGTAATAAGAGTCCAGTTTAGATTTTAAAAGAGAAATAGCCTCTGTATAATTTAATTTATCTTGCTTTTGGTATCTAAGAGATTGTTCAAAAAAGTTTATTAAACTAGTATCGTACTTTGTTTTTTCAACTTTAGCATTTAAAGTGTTTAATACAACAGTTTCTATTACAGATTCCTTTTGTTGAATATCTTTTTCAGAAATAATTCCTGTATTTAAATAAGTTCTAAAGGCCAGAATATCTATAAATAAAAGTGCATTAGTAATAAAGTAGTTAAAACTCTTATCTATTAAATTATCATCTATTTGTATGCGTTTGTGTATTATCTTTTCTAAGAGCGAAATGTCTTGTTTTGCCCCTAATATATCTGATAAAAAAGAAGATTTATAAGCATTTATTTTTGTGTAAAATGAAATAACATCTTCTACAAAATCCCTCGAAGTATTTTTTTCTTTGTAACAAATGTATAACGCTATAACATGATTTATTTTGCAAATCTCTTCAGGAGTAAAGTCAGATTTTTCTATATAATTATTTACAATACAAGTGTTACTACCATAAATATATCCAGAATACCTTAGCCCACTATACAGCTCTAATACTGTAGTAGAAAGTGTAAGAGAGTCCAGGGTTTTAAGAAGCTTTTTTATCCAGCCACTTGCAGATGCGTTCACGGTTTTATTTTTAGTAAAACAAAGTTAACTTTTTTACAATAACATATGCGATTTTTTTGTGTTAACATAATTTTAACAAAACCGACTTCTGTTTTATTGCGTAGGTAGAACTGAGAACCAAAAATTAATAAACAAAATCTCAAAACATTATGAAGAAAATTAAAATTTTATTAGGAACAGCAGTACTAGGTATCGCAGGTTTCTTTATGGTAGCAGCAGATCACATTGATGCACCAGCAGTATCAGGAGGAAGTAGCGATATTACAGATTTCTACGCATTTCAAGCACAAGACACAGATAATGTTGTTTTTGTCGCAAACGTTCAAGGCTTATTAAGCCCAACAACAACAGGCAGTGCTATGTTTGATGAAAACGTACTAGTAGAGTTTAATATAGACACCACAGGCGATAATGTAGAAGATTTAGTAATACAAGCTATACCTAGAGACGGTAAAATGTACTTTTTTGGTCCAGTAGCACCATCTCAAACAGGATTAAATAGTACAATACAAACGTCGGCAACGCAAACTGTAGTAGACATTACTGCTTACGGGGCGAGCCCAGAAATTACAACAAATGGAGGAATTAAAGCCTTTGCAGGACCAAGAGACGACCCATTTTTTATGGATTTTGCACGTTATGGAGAAATTATTGGAGGTACCGCTACAAGTTTTAACTCTCCAGGAACAGATACGTTTGCAGGAACTAACGTAATGTCTATTGTAATAGAAGTGCCAAAAGCATTAGTAGGAGGAAGCGGAACTGTAAATACTTGGGTAGAATCTAAGTCTAAATAATAATAATCAACATTTAAACATAAAATTATGAAAACTATAAAAATAGTAATGCTAACCATTTTAGCATCAGCCCTGTCTTTTAACTGCTCTAACGATGATGATGGAAGCACTCCAACACCAAGCGGTCCAGACTTTTCAGGAACCTATACACAAAATGACCAAATGGGTAGACCAGCAGTAAATACAGTATTTGTATCTGCAAGCTCTAAAAATACATTTAACACAACAATACCTTCAGAACAAAATGCAGCGTTTCAAAGCATGTTTCAAACAAACTTAACAGCTTTAAGCCCAGCTTATGCTAATCCAGGAGATCAAAATGCCTTAGGACAAGATGCAGCAACCTTTACAGGATTATTAGCAACAGATGTTTTAAACCTATCATTAGATGGTACAACATCTTTTTACGATGGAACAAATCTATTAACAGGACGAGCATTGGCAGACGATGTTATTACTGTAGAACTGATATTAATCTTTGGAGGAGAAACAGGATTAACAATGTCCGAAAACCCAGGATTATCAGATGATAATGTAAGTGCAAATGATAAGCCATTTCTAAATACCTTTCCTTACCTAGCATCGCCTTGGTAAGATAAAAACGCTAGGGTGTTTACCCAAAGACACTCTAGCTTTTTAATTAAAAGTAAATAATAAAACAAACAAACAACAAACCATGAAAACCATATATTCACTTTTAGCCCTTATATTACTTTTTAGTTGCAAAACAGAAAACACTAAAACAATAACAAATACATTAGATTATGCTGAATTTTTATCGGCAGAAAAAAGTAATTTTGAAAAAGCAAAAGCAGAGCATCAATTTTGGACAAATAAATTAGAAAAGACACCAGAACAATACCCTTATTTATCTAAATTAGCTGCCGCAGAATCACAACTATTTAACGCTACAGGAACCATAGAACATTTAATTAAAGCCGAAACATATTTAATAACGTTAAATGAAAAAACTAACTATAAAAAGTCTAGTCATTTAAGGCGTTTAGCAAGAAATTACATCTCTCAGCACCGTTTTAAAGAAGCCTTGTCGCTTTTAGAACAAGCCGAAATCCTAGCCGAAGATTTAAAGAGTACACAAAAAATGTTATTTGACGTGCATTTAGAATTAGGAAACGATACAAAAGCTAAACAGTATTTAGAAAAAGTAACCGATTATAACAGCTTCGATTTTTTAATACGAACAGCAAAATGGAATGATCATGTAGGAAACCTAAACGGAGCAATAAAATACATGGAAAAGGCTTTAGCAAAAGCAGAATCTTCAAAAAACAGAGAATTAATGCAATGGAGCTATACAAACATTGCCGATTTTTATGGTCATGATGGGCAAATAGAAAAATCGTATAACTACTACCTTAAAGCTTTAACACTAAACCCTAATGATGCTTACGCTAAAAAAGGAATTGCGTGGATTGTATACTCTTATGAGCGTAATCCAGAAGAAGCACTACGCATTTTAAATACCATAACAGAAACATACAATGCACCAGATTATTACTTGTTAAAAGCAGAATTATCAGAATACTTAAACGATGAAAACGCAAAGAATAAGTACATAAAACAATATAAAGAAGCAGTACAAAATAGAGCTTATGGTGTTATGTACAATGCATATAATGCTAAATTAATGGTAGAAACAAATACAGAAAAAGCAGAGGCAATAGCCATAGCTAAAGAAGAAATTAAAAACCGACCAACAGCACAATCTTACGATTTATTAGCTTGGGCGTATTACAATAACGGAAACAACAAAGCGGCTTTAAGCATTGTAGAAAAACATGTAAAAGGAAAAACTTTCGAACCAGAAGTATTATATCATATAGCAGAAATATACAAAGCCAACAATAAACCAGAAGCAGTAAATAGCTTAAAAGCAGAATTAATAGAAGCTACATACGAACTAGGACCAGTAATGGAAACAAAAATACAACAACTATAAAACATGAAGAGATTACAGAAAATAGTAGGAATAGTACTGCTTTTTAGTTGCCTTCTAAGTTTTAAAACTACTAATGCACAACAATTAAAAGGGTATGTTTATGATACATACACACAACCATTAGGGGCGGCCTATCTATATAACCTAAATAGTAAGAGTCATGCACATACATCAGAGAATGGCTATTTTGTATTAGATAATAATACGGTTGGAGATACTATAACTATAGGACAATTGGGGTTTAAAAAACAAACTCTAGTTTTAAGAGCAGATGATTTAAAAAATGGAATACAAATAGCATTAGAAAATAATATCTTTAAGCTAGATGAAATTGTTATAGCAGAAGAAGTAAACGTACTAAACACTTTTGCAAAGTTAGATTTAGAAACCAACCCTATAAACTCATCTCAGGAAATATTACGAAAAGTACCTGGGTTAATTATTGGACAACATGCAGGAGGCGGTAAAGCCGAGCAGATTTTTTTACGAGGCTTCGATATAGACCATGGTACAGACGTGTCTATAAACGTAGATGGTATACCAGTAAATAACGTATCGCACGCGCACGGGCAAGGTTATAGCGATTTACACTTTGTAATACCAGAAACCATTAATAATATTAATTTTGGAAAAGGACCGTATTACGCTAATGCAAAAGATTTTACAACAGCAGGTTACATTGATTTTAAAACTAAAAACAGATTAGATAATAACACAATAAAACTATCCTATGGGCAATTTAATACCATTAGAACCTTAGGACTGTTTAATTTATTAGACCAAAAGAAAAGTGAAAGTGCCTATTTTGGTATGGAATACATAGAAACAGATGGCCCTTTTAATACCTCCCAAAATTTTAATAGAGTAAATTTAATAGGTAAATACACAACCTACTTTAGCGATAAAGATCGCTTGTCCTTAACAGCTTCTCATTTTAAAAGTCGTTGGGACGCCTCAGGACAAATACCAAATAGAGCTGTAGAAAGTGGATTAATAGACCGTTTTGGAGCCATAGACGATACCGAAGGTGGAAACACTAGCCGTTCGCTAATAAATGCAGAATATAATACTACTGTTAATGACAATACTACATTTAAAGGAAATGCCTTTTACACGTATTACGATTTTGAACTATACTCTAACTTTACGTTCTTTTTAGATGACCCAACTAACGGAGACCAAATCAAACAAAAAGAAGTTAGAAACACTTACGGATTTAATACAGCTCTAAGTACACAATATACTCTTGGAGAAACAAAAGTTGAAACAACAGCTGGAGCAGGATTAAGATATGATAATATTGAGGATGTTGAATTATCTAAAACATTAAACCGCAATACCACTTTAGACTTTATACAATTAGGAGACGTTAACCAAACTAATGCCTTTGCGTATTATGATGCTGAATTCGATTTTGGAAAACTTACTGTAACACCAGGAGTACGTTTAGAATATTTTAAGTTTTTATATAACGATGCCTTATCAGATATATACCAAACACAATCAGAACGTAAAACAGCCATTTTACCAAAATTACAAGTACAATATAACCAAAACGATAATTTACAATGGTTCTTTAAAACAGGAATAGGCTTTCACTCTAACGATGCTAGAGTAGTGGTAGCACAACAAGGCGAAGACATTTTACCAAAAGCTTATGGCGTAGATTTAGGAAGTGTTTGGAAACCCTTACCAAAACTAGCACTAAACGCAACCGCTTGGTATTTATTCTTAGAACAAGAATTTGTGTATGTAGGCGATGCCGGAATAGTAGAACCTAGCGGAAAAACAGAACGTTTAGGATTAGATTTAGGCTTACGTTACCAGTTAAGTAAGCACTTGTATTTTGATACCGACGCCACACTAACTAAAGCCAGAAGTGTAGAAGATAACGATGGTGAAGATTATATACCATTAGCGCCAAGTTTTACCCTAGTTGGAGGATTAGCGTTACAAGGCTATAAAGGGTTTTCAGGAGGTTTACGTTACCGTTTTTTAGACGATAGAGCAGCAAACGAAGATTACTCTGTAACGGCAGAAGGCTATTTTGTTACCGATTTTAATTTTAATTATAAA
Organism: Pontimicrobium sp. MEBiC06410; assembly: GCF_053601615.1. Lineage (NCBI taxonomy): Bacteria > Pseudomonadati > Bacteroidota > Flavobacteriia > Flavobacteriales > Flavobacteriaceae > Pontimicrobium > Pontimicrobium sp. MEBiC06410. The sequence continues at coordinate 26,900 of NZ_JBSHNT010000158.1, read as the reverse complement.
TTAAATAAAAATTTAAGTATTGGTATAGCTATAGAAAATATATTTAATACGGAGTGGAATGAAACGCAGTTTTTAACGGAATCACGTTTACAAAACGAAACAGCTCCTGTAGAAGAAATTCACTTTACACCAGGAACACCATTTAACGCAAAAGCAAATATCACGTATACATTTTAATTTGCTGTTATCCTCTTTGCCCTTTTTGCTGCCTCAAACAAGGTTAATAAACTTAATAAAGTCTAAATGCAAAAATCTAAATAAAGAGGAAAAAGTTTAATAGAAAAAAAAGATAACCAACATTATTAGTTTTTACTTTATTGATTTAAATAGAGTTTTTTAGTTTGTTTATTTGTTGGTAACTCCCGAAAGTCACTTGTTTAACTTAAATGGTTTAGTTGAATAGGGGCTTTCTTTTTTGTAATACCCTAGCTTAAAATTACTTTAAGGTAATTTTTGTTTCATTTTTAAACTGCTTAATAATAAAAGAACTTTGTATGTTACTTACAATATCTAAGTTAGATAATTTATTCATAACAAAAACTTGATATTCGCTCATATCTTTAAGTATAACTTTTAGCAATATGTCATAATTACCAGCAATGTAGGAAACTTCAATAATTTCATCAATGGTTTTAGTATAAGCCTCAAAACGCTCAAAATATTTTTCTTGATGCTTAATTAAGGTAACTTGACAATAAACAATGAGGTTCTTTTCAACCATTTTAGGATTTACTAAAGCGACATACTTATTAATAATTCCTGTACTCTCAATTTTTTTTAAACGTTCGTAAGTTGGTGTTATGGATAAATTAACGCTACTAGCTAGTTGTTTAATAGTCATTTTACCATCTTCCTGTAGTAAATTAATAATTTCCTTATCTATTTTATCTAACTCTACCATATATTTTTTCTTTTTGAAACCATAAATTTACTTTATAAAGTTTTATTAAACTAATTTATGTTGATATAGTAGTATAATTTACCATATTAATATTTTAAATAGATTATTATTTTATGTAAGTGTAAATTTGTAGCATAAAATAACTTAAAATGAAAATAGAAGAAATATACAGTCGTATTAGCGAAAATGCAGATAACTTTCTTGGTTATCCTTTAGCCAAGGATTTTGATTTAAAAGCCTTTGCTCCCTTTTTAAATATATGTATAAATAATGTGGGAGATCCAGAATCTCCTTCAACATTAGCAATAGATACAAAGGATGTAGAGCAAAAGGTGATTTCTTTTTTTGCAGAAATGCTTTCATCATCTATAAAGGATGTTTGGGGGTATGTAACAAATGGTGGAACAGAGGGGAATCTTTATGGGCTTTATCTTGCAAGAGAGAGTTTTAATAACCCTATAGTTTATTATAGCGAATCTACACATTACAGTGTAAAGAAAAACTTGCATTTACTTAACTTAAAAAGTATAGTTGTAAGAAGCCAAGACAATGGAGAAATGGACTATAACGATTTAAATTCACTAATTACTTTACACCGTGATAAACCCGCTATTTTCTTTTTAAATATTGGTACTACAATGACAGAAGCGGTAGATAATATTGATGAGGTTAAAAGCATTATTAATAAATACGCTATTAAAGATTATTATATTCATTGCGATGCAGCATTTTTGGGCACGGTGGCACCCTTTGCTAACCCAAAACCTAAATTTGATTTTGCCGAAGATATAGATAGTATTTCTATTTCTGGGCACAAGTTTATTGGCGGACCAATTCCATGTGGTGTGGTGCTTACACAACGAAAACACCGTAACCGTATTGTAAATTCTGTATCGTACGTGGGCACATTAGATACAACTATAACAGGTTCAAGAAATGGGCTCACGCCCTTGTTTTTATGGTCGTTTATACAAAAACATGGCATAGAAGGGCTACAAAAAAGAGTACATAGCTCACAAAGACTTGCTGCCTATACAGAGATACAGCTAAACGCAATAGGAGTTAAGGCTTGGAGAAATAACGATGCATTAACTGTAGTTTTGCCAAAACCATCTGCTAAGCTTTGTAAAAAGTATCAATTAGCAAGTGAAGGGGATATAGCGCATATTATATGTGTGCCAGGCATTAAAAAAGAACAAATAGATGCTTTTGTGGCAGATTACAAGCAAGAAATTTCAATAGTAGAAGCCTTTGCTTAATTATCTATTCTATAATACTCAAAGATTAATAACAATTATAATCACGCCAATGCATAACAAAAAAGACAGACCAAACAGTCTGTCTTTTTAATATTATACCTATTAGATTGTTTCTAAGAATCAATAGCACCCAAAGTATATAATTGCTCTAGAGTAGGGCTTTCACTACCACCAGCTGGCTCTAAGGTAATACCAAAGGCTTGCGACTCGTTAGTGTTTTCTAGATTGAAAATTTTATTATCATCCGTTTTAAAATTATCTATAGTACCCAAACTCGTTGGTGTTAAAGGGTTTAAAGTTAACGACCAAACTTGGTATACTTTACCCTCAGGAGGTTCTGGTAACCCCTGTAAATCGAAATAAACGGTTTGGTCTTTTTTATTCCAATACGCTTTAGCATAGGCTTCAGGGTATACGGCTTGACCTGCAAGAGGTACAGAGATAACGTCTTTATCTCTAAGTACATTTAGCAACTTTTTAGTATCCGCTAAATCCAATTTACTGTTTTCTATTTGTATTTCTAAGAAGTCTTTATCAATTTCGGCTGTTTGTATTTGAGATTCTAAGGTGTTATTTTGGTTAACCATCCAAAGTAAGCTTCCTCCTAAAATAATTGAGGCAGCCCAACCAGTATAAGCAAACCAATTGGTCTTTTTAGACGTCATTGGTATTACTTTAGTGTCTTTTGTATCGCTATTTAAAAGTTCTAATTTATCTTTTACAGAATTATAAATAACAGTGCTAGAAGTGTTAGGTGCTACACCAGCAGTTAGTTTTATTATAGCCGCTTCAATAGCTATAACTTCTTCTGTAACTTCAGGATATTGCTGCATCATTTTGTAAACGGCTTCATTTTCTTCTTCAGAAAGTGATCCAGCAACATAAAGCTCTAAGATTCCAGATTCTATGTATGTTTTACTATCCATTGTTTTATTGTAAGACCATTTGTCTTAGGTCGTTAATACAGTTTCTATTTCGTGTTTTAATCGTGCCAATTGGCATCTCCAACGTTTCGGAAGCTTCCTTTTGTGTATATCCTTTAAAGTAAAGCAACTCGATAACCTTAATACATTTTTCAGCAAGCTTACTTACGTATTTTGAAATGCCTATAGCATCGGTTTTATTATCTAAGCTATCTTGCGTTGGTAAGATATCTACGAAAAATTGTGCATCAAGGTTTTTTGAAGCATTCTTAAAACTTTTAGATCGTGTTTTATCAATGGCTGCATTTCTAGCAATATTAAGTATCCATGTAAAGAAACGGCCTTTTTTAGAATCGTAAGAATCCGATTTATGCCAAGCTTTAATGAAGACATCTTGCATTAGCTCTTCGGCAATATCATGATCTCTAACAATATTATAAATTACGCCATGCATACTCTCACTATACATATCGTATAATGTTTTAAAAGCACTTTCGTCCTTTTGTTTAAATTTGGTAATAAGTGTGTCTAATGGAATCAAAATAGTAATAGTTTAAAATAAATGGTTATAAATAGATAGCGACTATATAATACGGTCATTATTTAATAACTCCACCACAGCTAACTCTGCTACCAGCGGCACCGCTTGGTTGCGATTTAAAATCGTCTGTTCCTTGGTGTACAATAACGGCTTTGCCTAAAATGTCTTTTTTGGGGTCTCCACAGCCAATACACCACTCGTTTGTAGAAAACTTTGCGGCACCAGTACCATCTACTTTAGCTGTAAAATTACCAATGTCTCCTTTATGGTATCCTGTCGCATCTCCCCATTTACCATGCTGTTCTGCTGTAGGGTTCCAGTGACCTCCTGTAGATTTACCATCTGCCGAAGAACAATCTGCTTTTTCATGTAAATGTATAGCATGCATGCCAGTAGTTAAACCTGTAAAATTTGCAACCATACTTACGGTATCGTCATGTTGAGAAAAAATAACCTTTCCAGAAACTTTACTATCGCTTTTAGGTAACATTGGAACGCTAATACTAACTATTTTAAGGTCTGCTTTTACTTCCGTTTCTGTTTTAACGTTTTCTTTGGTAGACTCTACTGTATCTATTACAGACGTTTTGGGCTCTTGTTTACAACTTATAAGCCCAAAAGTTAAAGCAATGGTAAATAATAAAGTTATTTTTTTCATTTTAGTTTTTCCTTAAATAAGTATTAACTTCTATAGCAACATCATCCCAAGTTTTGCTTACACCATCTTCTCCTTTGTGTAAATCGAAACAAACCTTGTTTAAAGCTTCTAATGCTCCTAAAGCGTTCCAATCTTTTAATAACATGGTTCCTTTCATGCTAACACGCCTTTCATCTGTAATTTCAACTTCTAAAGGTAAATCGTTTGTAACACCATTCATTGTTAAAGATGCTACACATTTATTGTCTTTATACTTAATAGTTCCAGAAATTAAATCGGTGTCTAACATGGCTCCAAAGAAAGATTCTTTAATCTTAGCATCTCTTCCTTCATCTTTAGTAAATAAGCTACTAATTGGTATAGAAAAACTTAGATTATTTAAAGCGTCTTGAGCTGTTTCTCCAGATTTATTATCGAATCTTAAAGTCTTAAATTCTCCTCCAACACCTTTTTTTGCAGTTGTTTTATAAGCCGTCCATTTTACAGAAGTAGCTTCTGCTTTTACAACAAAATTCTCTGCTGCTTTAACTTCTGTTTCTGGTTCTTTTTTAGTTTCTTCTTTACAACTCACAGTAAAAACTAGGGAGAGTACTAATATAAATAAGGTTATTTTTTTCATGATTTTTTGTTTTTGGTTTATTGAGTTCGAAGTTAAGTAGATATTTACCCTTTTGCAAGAAACTACTGCTAATTCGCCTTTAAAATTAGTTTTAAATCATGAATGCCACGTTTTAAATTTTCGGTCATTATAAGAGATTTATCTACCTGAGTTTGTATATTTTTATAGCGTTTAATAGCATAAATAATACTACGTTGTTTTCCTGCGGTAAAGCCTTCAAAAATAGAAAAGGCTTCATAATCGCTTAATAAAACAGCTTCTAAAGCTTCGGGCATGTCTACACCATACTTAGAAGTGTCTTCAAATAGTTGCATAGAAAAGGTGTCGCCAATCTCCAATTGTAATTCTTTCTGTTTGGCATTACTAAAATAAATGCGGCAAAGTCCTGTTTTTTCTTTTTTTAAAGCTGCATAGAAATTTAAGTTATGGTCTTTATGAGAGGCTTTTACTTTAACGCGTTTTTGGTTGGCTTCTAAAAATAATGTCGCTATACGGTTAGGTATAACGACACTATATTTATCAGTTAATGTTATATTAAACAATTCGCTTTGCATAAGGAATAGTGTTTAATCTAAACTAAAAGTTTTAGTCTCTTTAAATTCTGAAGTTTTTAATGCTTCAATAGTGGTACGATACGGTTTCCAATCGTCATTTAAAAAAGTATTCACTTCATCTAGAAAATCGTTTAAACTTTCTTTTGCTTGCTGTATCAACGTCGTTTCTGTTTTAGTAATACCATGCTGTCTTGAACCTACATAACTTCTGGCTTTACTTATTCTAGAGCTAACGGTTGGTAATGGACTTCTGGTAATGCCTTGACGTTTATCTACTTTACCAAAATACAAGGCCATTATAGTGTCTATTTTCGCTACAATATCCTTAGATGCTTTAATTTCTGCTTTATATTTTTTAGAGTCTAATGTTTTTAAACGTTTCTGAAATGTTGAAGCTGTCGTTTTGCTTTCTACTAATTGCTTCATGGCATCTGCAGCAATTTCCTGCATGTTTTCCATGTCTTTTAATGTGGTGTATACAGCACTAGTGTTGGCAGAAGACACGTCTAGTCTTGGGTCATCTTTTACAGTAATTCTAGACTCTGTTGTTTGATTTCCGTAGTGCATAACCACACGATACGTTCCAGGTTTTACAGAAACACCTCCTGGTTCTCTAGTACTTTTTCTAATACTTTTAGAGGCACGTTGTACACCTTTTTCACGCATATACCAAGTCCATTTATGTATACCTGTTTCTTTAGGAGCCTTACGTTTTAATGTACGAATTAAACGATCGTTATCGTAAACCATCATAGTAATAGAATCCCATTTTATAACGTTTTTATCTGCTTCTGTAGAATCTTTTTTAGCTTCGGTTTTCTTTTTGTCTTTGTTAGCATCTGCTTTACCTGATTTTTTTACTTTTAAATAATACGCTAATCTAGCACCGCCACCACGATTATCTCCATGATACATAGCATCACCACCAAAACGACTTCCTGTAGGTTGCGCATAAGCGGCTTTGTAAGCTGTAGGAGGAGTAAATAACTCTATGTTTTTATTTAGTATTTGCTTGTTTTTGGCAATAGCTCGTAACGGACGAATATCATCTAATACCCAAGCAGCACGACCAAACGTACCAATAACTAAATCGTGTTCTCTTGGCTGAATTACTAAATCCTTTACAGAAACAGTTGGGAAACCTTCAGTCCATTTTGTCCATTGTTCACCAGCGTTTGTAGAGATGTATAAACCATCATCTGTTCCTAAAAATAAAAGGTTTGGTTCTTCAATATCTTCAATAATACATAAAGCATAACTTTTTACATCGTTTTCATCTACGATACGTTGCCATGTTTTTCCGTAGTTAGTTGTTCTAAAAGCATAGGGCGTAAAATTAAAACGGCGGTAATCGTTAGCGACTAATAGCGCTTCACCTTTATTTTTATTAGAAGCTTTTATTTGAACTATCCAACTACCTTTAGGCAATTCCTTAATGTTTTTAGAAACATCTGTCCAAGTACTTCCTCCATTTTGAGTAACATGCACACGACCATCATCTGTACCTACCCAAAGCATGTTTTGTTCTACAGGCGAAGGTTCAATAACTAAAATAGTACAATGGTTTTCTGCACCAGTAGCATCAATGGTTAATCCGCCACTATCGCGTTGTTTTTGTTTTTCAGGGTCATTAGTTGTTAAATCTGGCGAAATAATGTCCCAAGTATCACCTTTGTCTGTCGATTTATGTACAAACTGACTCCCAAAATATACGGTACTATTGTTAAAAGGATCTAGGTTAATGGCTGCATTCCAATTAAAACGTAACAAAATGTCTGGATCGGGATGTGTTGGTTGTACATTATAGTTGTTTCCAGTTTGCCAATCGTAACGACTTACGTAGCCTTGTTGGCTCATAGTCCAACCATATCTAGAATCGTCTCTGTCTGCAATAACATCAAACCCATCTCCAAAAGAAATTTCTTGCCAATACGAGTTTCTAATGCCTTGAGCACGCCAAACATAAGCTGGGCCTCTCCAAGACCCATTGTCTTGCATACCACCATAAACGTTATATGGGATCTCATTATCTACATTTATATGATAAAATTGTGCTACAGGTAAATTACCAACAAAACGCCAGTTTTTACCACCATCTTTTGTAATGTTTAAGCCACCATCGTTACCATCTATCATAAAATTACCATTTTCTGGGTGTATCCACCAAGCATGATGATCTGGATGTATGCCATTGCTTACACCATAAGCAGGCATGAGTTGTTTAAAATTCTTTCCGCCATCTTCACTAACATTTACATAGGTAAAAACCGAATACACGCGGTTTTCGTTTTGCGGATCTACATAAATTTCAGAATAGTAAAAAGGTCTGTTACCAATATCGCTTTTAGCGTTAATTTTTTTCCATTTAACACCACCATCTTCACTTTTGTAAAGCGCATTCTTTTTAGCTTCAACAAGCGCATAAACAATATTTGGTTTATTTCTAGCAATTGCTACACCAATACGTCCTAAATCGCCTTTAGGTAAACCTTCTTTATCTGTAACCTTTTTCCAAGTTGCACCGCCATCGTGTGTAATATGTAGTCCAGAGCCTTTTCCACCAGAATTAAAAAACCAAGGTTCACGTTTGTGTTCCCATAAGGTTGCAATTAATTTATTAGGATTGGTAGGATCCATAACCAAGTCGGCAGCGCCCGTTTTAATATTGGCATATAAAATTTTATTCCATGTTTTTCCGCCATCTGTAGTTTTAAACACACCGCGCTCTGGATGTTCTCCCCATGGCGAACCTATTGCAGCAACATAAACAATATCTGGATTTGTAGGGTCTACAATAATACGATGGATATGGCGTGTTTTTTCTAATCCCATAGCCATCCAGTTTTTACCGCCATCTAAAGATTTATAAATACCATAACCGCCATTTAAACTATTACGTGGGTTACCTTCTCCTGTGCCTACCCAAATAACACTTGGGTTAGATTGCTGTATAGCAACTGCACCAACCGAAGCAGTTACCTCTTTTTCAAAAATAGGCTCCCATTTTATGCCGCCAGAAGTCGATTTCCATAAACCGCCAGAAGCAGTACCTACATACATAATGTCGGGATTACTATGTACAGCATCTATAGCAGTTACACGACCAGACATTCCGCCTGGACCAATATTACGAGGTTTCATATTTTTTACTAAATCCATAGAGAAATCCTGTGCAGATATAGTAAAAACAAAAAGTAAACATAAGGAGGATAAAAAATGCTTCATTAAATGGTAAAATTAGTTAGAAAATAAAAGTACTAAAACCATTAAACATAAATCTTAAAGAGATGTTAATAAAAAAGCTATGCTAGCATAAAATATTGTATTTTTATACTAGTATGGAAAACAACAAACAGAAAAGAAAAGGATTCGTTTTTAAGCCGTATGAAGCGCCTTCTCAATCCCCTTTTGAAAAACTATTCGATATTTTTAAAGAATTAATTACACATACATCTGGAGATTTCGATGAAGCTATAGATTGGCTTCGGGAATTGGATAAGGAATATCAATTAACAACACCAGAATATACTATTGAAGACTTTATAGAAGACTTAAAAGCCAAAGGCTACATTAGAGAAGAAATAAAACCAGATGGAAAAGGGGGGATGGGCATTACTGCCAAAACGGAACGTGCCATTAGGCAATCTGCATTAGAGCAAATATTCGGAAACATAAAACGAAATGGTTCAGGACAGCATAAAAGTAAATCGCCAGGAATAGGCGATGAGCATACAGGCGATTTTAGAAACTACCAGTTTGGTGACGCTTTAGATAAAGTGTCTATAACAGAGAGTTTACGCAATGCACAGGTAAATAATGGTATTGATAATTTTAACTTAACCGAAGACGATTTGGTGGTAGAAGAAACCATGCATAAATCGCAAATGAGTACGGTTTTAATGATAGATATTAGCCATAGTATGATTCTCTATGGCGAAGACCGTATTACACCCGCTAAAAAAGTAGCCATGGCTTTGGCCGAATTAATAACCACACGTTACCCAAAAGATACCTTAGATATTCTGGTATTTGGTAACGATGCTTGGGCGATTAAAATTAAAGACTTACCGTATTTAAACGTTGGGCCTTATCATACCAATACCGTAGCAGGTTTACAATTAGCAATGGACTTACTACGACGTAAACGAAATACCAACAAACAAATTTTTATGATTACAGATGGAAAACCAAGTTGTTTGCGTTTACCAGATGGTACGTATTATAAAGACAGTAATGGATTAAACCCGCATATAACCAATAAGTGTTACGCTATGGCACAACAAGCACGTAAACTGCACATACCAATAACAACATTTATGATAGCACAAGACCGCTATTTAATGCAGTTTGTACAAGAGTTTACAAGAGCAAACCAAGGCAAAGCTTTTTACACAGGCTTAAAAGGGCTGGGAGAAATGATTTTTGAAGATTACGAAACCAATAGAAAAAAACGAATTAGAGGATAATTAATTAGCTATTAGCCTTTAGTTATTAGCCATGTCTAGGAAGATCTGCTAATAGCCAAAAGCAAATAGCCAAAAGCTATAAAATGAATATAGAAACACTAAAAACATTAGGCGATTTAAAAAAGCAAGGATACCAAAGTAAATCGATAAAAGATGAATTAAGAGATAATTTAATAGATAAAATAAAACAAAAAGAAACCACATTTACTGGCGTACATGGTTATGAAAATACTGTAATACCAGAATTAGAACGTGCCATACTATCCAGACATAATATAAACCTTTTAGGCTTACGCGGACAAGCAAAAACGCGATTAGCACGTTTAATGTTAAATTTATTAGACGAGTACATTCCCGTGGTAGAAGGCTCCGAAATTAATGACGACCCTTTAAACCCTATTTCGCGTTATGCTATAGAACTCATCAAAGAAAAAGGAGACGATACCCCAATAACATGGTTACATAGAAGTGAGCGTTTTGCCGAAAAACTAGCAACTCCAGATGTAACAGTAGCCGATATTATAGGAGATGTAGACCCAATAAAAGCGGCCAATTTAAAACTAAGCTACGCAGACGACCGTGTAATACATTACGGTATGATTCCGCGTGCAAACCGTTGTATTTTTGTAATAAACGAATTACCAGATTTACAAGCCAGAATACAAGTAGCCTTATTTAATATTTTACAAGAAGGCGATATACAAATACGAGGCTTTAAACTACGTTTACCTTTAGATATGCAATTTGTATTTACAGCAAATCCAGAAGATTATACCAATCGTGGAAGCATTGTAACACCATTAAAAGATAGAATTGGCTCACAGATATTAACGCACTATCCGCAAGACATAGAAACCGCTAAAATAATTACAGCACAAGAAGCGAAATTAGACACACGCCAAGAAGAAGCCGTAGTTATACCAGAATTAGCTAAAGACCTATTAGAACAAATTGTATTTGAAGCGAGAGAAAGCGAGTACATAGACGCTAAAAGTGGAGTGAGTGCACGATTAAGTATAACGGCCTATCAAAACCTATTAAGTACCGCCGAGCGCCGTGCCTTAAAAGCAGGAGACAATAAAACGATGGTACGACTTAGCGATTTTGTAGGGATTATACCTTCTATAACAGGAAAAGTAGAATTAGTTTACGAAGGCGAACAAGAAGGCGCAGCCAAAGTAGCACACAATTTAATAGGGGAGGCAGTACAAAGTCTGTTTCCAGAATTCTTTCCTAAAATTGAAAAACTGCAAAAGCAAGGTGATGAAAGTCCTTATGACGATATCGTGTCTTGGTTTTTTAATAATAGTGAAGGTTTCGAGTTGTTAGACGATTTAAGAGACAAAGAATACAAAGCACTTTTAGATGCCATAACACCGCTAGACGATTTATTAGGAGCATACCAACCCAAACTATTAAAAGAAGAAAGCTACTTTGTTAAAGAGTTTGTATTGTGGGGCTTAGTACAATTTAAACTACTAAGTAAATACCGTTATACTGAAGGTACACAGTTTAAAGATCCTTATGGAAGTTTTATAAGTGGTTTATAAACTATAGCATATAATTTTACATTAAAAAAGGCTAAAAACGTGTTTCGTTTTTAGCCTTTTTAAATTCCTGTGAAAACAGGAATCTATAATGTCGTTGAAAACAAGAGTAAGTTTTACGTAAAATAGATATACCGTCCTTGAAAGAACGTAGCTGTAGCAATCTGTTTTAAGATTAACGATTAACGAATTTTGATTTCTGATTTTTGAAGTACTTACTCAGGCGGCTTCACTATTGATAGGGTGTGTGGGACTTTGCAACCTGTTTAAAAGCTCGAGATTAAAGCTTAATGATGCGACTTTACAAAGCCTAACACCATATTTCTAATCCCTTTATTTATTGCAAACCTGTAATAAATTAACTAATTTAAGCCCGTAGTAAATTACTACTATAGCTATTAACAAAACCATTGACTTCATGACTAAAAAACCTACAGAAATTTTAGAGTTAGAAAAGATTTATGATATTACTTTGGAAGAAGTAGAGTTCAATGAAGAAGATTTCTGGAAGAAAAGAAATAGTTATAGTTTAGATGAAGCGACTAACATTGTAGCTTTAAATTTAAGTTATAATCAAAGATCAAATCTAGAATCATTAGAAGGGCTTAAAAGTCTTCAAAGTTTAGATTTAAGTGGTAATCAAATATCAAATCTAGAATCATTAGAAGGGCTTAAAAGTCTTCAAAGTTTATATTTAAGTGGTAATCAAATATCAAATCTAGAATCATTAGAAGGGCTTAAAAGTCTTCAAAGTTTATATTTAATTGGTAATCAAATATCAAATCTAGAATCATTAGAAGGGCTTAAAAGTCTTCAAAGTTTATATTTAAGTGGTAATAAAATTGAACATATTGAAGAACTAAAAGTAATAACTAAATTAGAAAAAATAGACTACTTAAGTATTAATAATAACCCTTTTGTTGAAGGTTCAGATTTAAAACTTAAGAATGTAGAAAATCATTTACAACTCATTCTATCCAAATTAAAAGAGCTAGAGGAAAATATAACAAAGATTACGTTACCTGCTAAAGTGATGCTTCTAGGAAACCATGCTGCAGGAAAATCTACTTTTTTAGAGTATCTACAATCAGGAAACATTAAAAATATAAGTAAGAGTACACCTATTTTAAAAATAGAAGACTATCCTAGAGAAACTGAAAAAGACAAATTACCACAGGCTATCATTTATGATTTTGGAGGCCAAGATTATTACCATGGGCTTTACCAAGCTTTCTTTTCTTTAGATACTGTTAACTTATTATTATGGAATGCAGCTACAGATAACAATGATATTCGAAAAGACAGTAATAACATATATACTCGCGATTTTAAAAAAGGCTATTGGTTAGCACAATTACACTATGCGTTTAAAAAAGAGAGAAAGTACCATACCGGAGCGAGTGAAGAACCTACTTTTTTAATACAAACACACGCTGACAAAGACAATAAAATAACTTGGGAAAATAAAAAAGAAATACAACAAGTTACCAATGAGTTTTATGTGTCGCTACACAAAGATGTTGCTTTAAAAACAAAAGTAAACACAGCGAGTTTAAATTATTTAAAAGAAAGTGTTATAGATGCTATAGAACAAAAACAAAAACCAGAAGACAAACCTGTTTGGTATAAAACCTTTTTAACTTATATCTTAGATAACAAGCCCCATACAAGTACACCTCTTGATGTTATTATAAATCAATACAAAAGAACAAAACTAAGTAAAGACCAAAAACTCTCTTTTTTAAGAGAAGATTTACAGCAATTGGCCTTAAAGGGTATGATTTTATACTACAAAGAAGATAAAGAATTAAAAGATGTCGCTTGGTTAAACCCTTCTGAAACAGTGGAGCATATCCATAATACTATATTATCACATGAGTTAATTACAGAAAATAAAGGGATTCTAACGATTGAAGAATGGGAAACAATCTGTGATTTAAAAAATATAGAACGCCTGTTAATAAAAGAAAAAGTTGTGTTTTACGACAAGCACGATAAGCAGTATATTATTCCTAATTATTTAGCATTATCCAAAGAGGATAAACGTTATGAGTTATTAAAATTCGGTTTTTTAAAACCCAATTTCACGCTCAAGTTTAAATACTTTATTCCTTTTGGAATTATAAATCAATTAACCTGCAAGTTTGGTGACAATCCTTATCACAAGGCTTTCTGGAGAGACCAACTAATATTCACCTATAATGATGCAAAAGTGTTTATAAAGTTAGATTTTAACACCTTACAAATATCCGTATTTATACAACAAAACAAACCCGCGGCTTTAGAAGAAGAATTGTTTGGTATTATTTTAAAACTGTACAATAATGAAGATGAGGTTATAGAAATAGAGTATTCGCCTAAAGAAGAAGCTACAATAGATAGACCTGGGGATTATGATTACATGGAGTCGAAGCGAGACTATCACGATGACGGATTGGGAGCAAAAGTATTTAAAGAAAAGGTTTCCTCTAAAAAAATAATTTTAGAAAATAACGACTACAATAGTCCAGACGATATGTATCTGTCTGTAGACGAAAATTACTTTGTACACCATAAAACCTTAGAAACTTTAGAAGATTCTAAAACAAGCGTTATTACTTATCCGTTAGTGGATGGCGAAATTGACGAGTCTAAACCCAAAGCGCAACACGTTACATTGTACAAGAATTTTACGAACAATACCAATATTAAACAAATGAAAAAGATTTTTATCTCGTATTCTAAAGACGATTTAAAACACGTCAATACATTTATAAATCATTTATCGGCTTTACAACGAGATGGGAAAGTATCGCATTGGTATTGTAGTGCTTTAGAAGCTGGAACAGAATGGGACACCGAAATACAAGAGCATTTTGATAGCGCGGATATTGTATGTTTTATAGTGAGTCCTAATTTTATGAAAACAGACTATATTTTAGATTACGAAGTGGCAAAAGCTTTCGAGAGAAAGAAAACAGATTCTAATTTTAAAATAATTCCTATTATTCTCAATTATTGTAAATGGACTACAGAAGAAAATAATTTAGGTGACTTTACAGCTTTACCCTATACAGCCAAACCCGTTTTAGATTTCAAAAATCAAGATATGGCGTGGTATATTATACAAGAATGTATTCGCATAGTTATAGATAAAGATTTAGAGCCACGTGGCGATGAGTTTTATGCTTCAGCAAAATTACCGAAAGATGTTTTAAAAATATTTGAGCGTATTGTTGATGGTACAGTAGATGATAATAGTATTTAATAGTTCTATCGTCAGTTCGAGTGAAATTTCTTTTTAGGAATTTTGTATCTAGAATTATTCGAGTTGTAAAGCTTCTCGATACAATTTCTCGTACCTCGAAATCACTCGAAGTGACGTTAAAAGTTAAATCCTTATAAATATAGTTTAAGAAACATTGCTTACTTAACTAATTTAGTAACTACCTGTATCTCGTTATGTAATGTTTTATGTACTGGACATTTATCTGCTATTTGAAGAATACGTGTTATTTGTTTGTCGTCTAAATTACCAGTTAATTGTATTTCACGATTAAAAGTGTCTATTCTAGCTGAGGTATTATCGCAATCTTCGCAATCTACGGCGTGATGTTTTCCATAACTCGTGTGGACTTCTACATTTTGTAAATCCCAACCTTTATGCTTTACATACATTTGTATAGTCATTGCTGTACAAGCAGATAAACCGGCAGAAACCAACTCGTATGGAGAAGGACCAAAATCGTTACCACCATAACTTGTAGGCTCGTCCGCAGTTAAGTAATGGTTCCCAACTTTTATTTGTGTGGTAAACCCATCTTCGGTATTTAAACTAGCTATAACTTGATGTTGAGTTTTTAATGACTCTGTTTTTGGCTTATTTACATAGCGTTGTGCCCAATTGGCTATTACATTACCTACATAGACAGAATCATTAGCATTCATTAATAAATGATCGGCTCCATCTATAGATACAAAACTTTTTGGATGATGTGCAGCGATATATATTTCCTCTGCATTTTTAATACCTACTGTAGTGTCTTGCGGGGAATGCATTACTAATAAAGCTTTGCGTAAGTTTTTAGCAACTTTGGGAAGTGATTGTGCTTCAATATCGTCTAGAAACTGTTTTTTAATGGTAAAATTACGACCTCCAATATTTACAGAAGCTTTACCTGTAGCTTTAATATCTTCAATACTATTGTGTAATAAATGTTGAACATGTTTTGGGTTCGATGGCGCTCCAATAGTAGCAATGGCCTTAACGGATTCTATTTTAGAACCTGCAAAAATAACAGCGGCACCTCCTAAAGAGTGCCCAATAAGTAGGGAAGGTGCTTTATAATTTTCTTTTAAGAAATTTGAAGCTTGTAGTAAATCATCAACATTACCCGAGAAATTAGTGTCTTCAAAATGGCCGTCGCTTTCTCCTAGTCCAGTAAAATCAAATCGCAATACACCAAAACCATTAGCGGTTAGTGCTCGACTAATATTTTTTACTGCCGATAAGTTTTTGTTGCACGTAAAACAATGTGCAAATATTACAAAATTGTGTGGGTGTTGGTTTACAGGTAGTTCTAATCTGCCAGTAAGTTGTAAGCCTTCACTATTTAAAAATGTTACTTTTTTTATGTTCATGTTTATATTGGTCGTAAACAAATTAAGGAATTACAAAAAAGTCTTGAAGTGCTCTTTTTAAGGCTTTTAAACTTATGGGCTTTGTTAAATAGCCATCAAACCCAATAGTAATAGCTTTATTATAATCTTCTTCATGAGCGTAAGCGGTTTGTGCAATTACTGGAAGGGTAGGTTTTATTTGCTTGATTTGTTTTGTTGCTTCGTATCCATCTAAAATAGGCATTTTTATATCCATTAAAACGATGTCGAACCTTGATTTTTTTACTTTTTCTACGGCTTCTTTTCCATTTTTAGTCCAGATAATTTCTTTATTATCTGGGATAATTTGGTCTAATGTTTTTTCAAGAACTAAATAATTTAGTCTCATATCTTCAGCAATGAGAATTTTTAAAGTACTATTAATTGGTTTTATTATTTCTCTTTCTGGTATTATAGTTGGTTTAAATGGTAATGTAATTATAAATGTAGCTCCTTTTTTTTCTGTAGAAACTAAACTAATATTGCCTCCAAGAGATTTTATATTTTCATTAGCTATAGAAAGTCCTATTCCTAATCCATCATATTTTTTAGACAACTCTTTTTCTTCTTGATAAAATTCACGAAAAACAATTTTAGATAATTCTGGTTTTATTCCAATGCCAGTATCTGTGATAATGATATGTATGGTATTATTTTTAACGCTAACTGTAAATGTAATATGCCCAGTGTTAGTAAATTTTACGGCATTGTCTAATACGTTACTTATGGCTTTAACAACTCTAGACTTGTTAGATATAATATAGTCTTCATCTACAGCAAGGTTGTTATTAAATTGAAAATTTAAGCCTTTGTGCTTTGCTTTAGAGTCATATATTTCTGATATAATATTTAATGCTTTATGTAGTGAAAAGGCATGAAGTATTGGTTTTTTTTTATCTGTTGTTAATTCAGATATTTCAATTATATTATTTAATATGTTAGTAAGTTTATTACTCTCTTGGGTTATAGTCTCTATATAATCGGTTTTAGTAACTTTACCTTCTTTTAAAAGATTACTAAAACCAATTATACTGTTTAACGGTGTTCTTACTTCGTGAGAAATATTTTGTAAAAACAAGGTTTTTAAGTTGCTTCTTTTTTCTGCTTTTAACTTAGCGACTCTTAATTCTCTTGTTTTTTTCTTTACTATACTTTTTAAGTATCGATTAAAAAGAAAAAGAGCTAATAAAATAGAGAGTAAAGCGCTTAATAATATCTTCCAGAAAATAGGTTTTTTATGTATTGGTTTTACAATATTAAAAAGCCATTTATCTAATATTTCATTTTTTTCGTTTATGCTTATAGCATTACTTCCTTTCTTTATAATTTTTGCTAGTGTGGGTTTCTTTTTATTGATGCCCATACTTAATTTGTACTTGAAATTTATAGAGGAGTTAATTTCAATATTTGTTAGATTTTCTTTTTTAATAGTATAATTCACTACAGATTTAAGTCCAATAAATCCATCAACATTTCCAGAAGATAGCGCTTTTAAACTTGCTTTTTCATCAACCAAAGGAACTAAAACTAGCTCTGGGTATTTATTTCTTAAGTATTCTTCTATAGAGTGTTCGTCTCCTACAGCTATTTTTTTTCCTTTTAAATCGTTTAAATTTTTAAAACCACTCCCTTTTTTTGAGACTATAACATGGTCATTAAAAAATATAGGTTTCGTAAACGTTAAATAATTTTGGCGCTCTGGCGTATTTTGAATTTCTAGTATTAAATCAATATTCCCTTGTTCTGCTTCACTCATTAGAGTTTGCCAATTAGTAAAGACCTTCTTTTTAAATTTATATTCAATTTTTTCTTCAAGTGTTCGCAAGTAATCAACAAGAATGCCATCTACATGGCCATCATCATTTACAAATTGATAGGGCGGGTAGTAAATAAAAAGCGCTATAACCAAATTGGGGTTTTGCGATAAGTATTCTTTTTGGTTTTTTGTTAAGCAGGATTCTTTTTGGCATGTAAATAAGGGAAGAAAAACAAGAATAAGAAATAATAAACGTAACGTTTTTTTCATGTTTTTAGCAAATTAGATATCTAATTTACTTCTTTTTTGCTAAAAAAATGAGAATTATTTATTTATATGTGTATGAAAATCAATTATCTAGTACTTCTGGATTTAATGTTTGCTTCACAAAATTCTATGATTTCTACTATTCTTTTTTGTCTGGTTTCCTCTCTTTTTGCTTGATTTAACCAGTATAAATAATGTTTACGATACGATGGAGCGAAGTTTTTATAATTAGTGTATGCTACTGGATTTTTATCAAAAGCATGTTGTAATTCTGGTGGAATAACTCCTTTCTCAACCTCATCTAAGGCTGTCCATGAACCATTTGTTTTGCCAATTTCTATTATTGCTAAACCGCTTTTTTGCATTAGTTTAGCTTTTGTTAACTCTTTTATATAGCGTTTGTTTAATGCACTCCAAACACTTTTAGGGTTTCTTTTACAAAAATATTGTCTGCGTTTTCCGTTGCCTAAACTTTTAACAGTAGAGTCTATCCAACCGTAACAAAGTGCAACTTTTACGGCGTCTTCCCAACGCATGGAGGGTTCTGGGTTTTCAACTTTATAAAAAATAAGATATACTCCATTAGATATAGCATGATTATTATGCAGCCATTCTCTCCATTCTACATTGGTTTTAAAATAAAGTTCGGGTACTTCCATAACTTTTATCCTTTTTTTACTTTTACATAAAAGTCTTTATCTACTTCAATTTTTGAATCTTTAGAAGGTAATTTTAATGTTTTATATTTTTTTGTTGGTTTTATCCAACGTTGTTTTCCATCTATAGTAATTTGTATAGGCATTTTAAATTTATCTACAACATTGGTCCATTTATACTCTAACTTTCTTTTTTTTATGCTGTATTCTAAAACCGGAATTCTAATATCTCTAAGGTACTGGTCGAAAATAGGTTTCAATTTTATTCCAGATTTATTTGACATATAGTTTTCTATTTGTTCTGTAGTTACAGTTTTATGATAAAATTCTTTATTGAGCCCTCTTAGTATAGTTCTCCATTTTTTATCATTATTTACTAGTTGTCTTATGGTGTGTAACATATTAGCACCTTTATAGTACATGTCTCCAGAACCTTCAGAGTTAACATTGTATGTACCAATTATTGGGCGATCGTTTTGGATGCTTCTGCGTGTTCCAATAACATATTCTGCTGAAGCTTTTTTACCGTAATAATAATCTAAAAACAGGTTTTCGGAATAAGCTGTAAAGCTTTCATGAATCCACATATCTGCAATATCTATATTAGTAATGTTATTAGCAAACCACTCGTGCCCAGCTTCATGTATAATTATAAAGTCGAATTTTAAGCCCCATCCTGTTCCAGATAAATCACTACCTAAGTAACCTTTAAGGTATTTGTTTCCGTATGTTACAGAGCTTTGGTGCTCCATTCCTAAATATGGTACTTCTACTAATTTAAAGCTATCTTCATAAAAAGGATAAGGGCCAAACCAATGTTCAAAGGCTTTCATCATTTTTGGAGCATCTGTAAAGTGTTTTTTAGCTTTTTCTAGATTATATTTAAGTACATAATAATTTAAATCTAAATCTCCTTTTTCTCCTTTGTATACTTCAGAAAAATTTACGTAGTCTCCAATGTTTATATTTACACCGTAATTGTTTATTGGGTTTTTTACAGTCCAATGGTATGTTGTTGTGTTATTCGTTTTCGGTTCAATTTTTTTAAGTCTACCGTTGGATATATTCATTAGTTTGCTAGGTACGTTTACACTAATATCCATACTGTCAACCTCATCATACATATGGTCTTTATTTGGCCACCATACACTAGCGCCTAAACCTTGACAAGACGATGCAATAAAATGATTACCATTTTTGTCTTTTTTCCATGAGATCCCTCCATCCCACGGTGCGCGAACTGCTTCTTTTGGGTGCCCTTCATAATATACGTCTATACTATTAATATTGCCTTTAATTTGATGGTCTATAAGTGTAATAAAATGGGCATTTCCTTCTTTACGAACATTTAATTCTTTATTATTTTGAAGTGCTTTAGTAATCTTTAAAGGTTCTTGTAGATCGATTTGCATAATTGATTTCGATTCTAATACGGTATATTTAATAGTATTTTTTCCTTTAATAAATTTATTATCTGGGTCTACAGAAATATCTAAATGATAATATCCTAAGTCCCACCATTCTCGTTCTGGAGTTATAGATCCACGTAGTGTATCTTGCTTTGTAAAGTTATTTTTATCGGAAAGCAACCCTTGTGAAAATAAAGAAAAAGAGACCAAAAATAATAGATGATATAATATAATTTCTTTTTTGTTTATAGGTTTCATTTTTTGAAGTACTTGCATGTTTTTAAAGCTTTATTCTATAACTTATGTTGTCTTTTTTAAAGGTATTATTATCTATATAAATAAAATAACTGCCCCGAAGATAAGTTACTAATATTTAATTTTATAGAAGAGTAATATTTTTTAACATGTTTTTTTGAACTTATTTATTGTATTTATAAACTCTTGTATTCCCTTATTTTTCTAATTAAGCTTGTTAAACTTTTGAATTTTAGTAAAATAAAATAGAGATCCGTTTATCGAAGAATTCTAATCTGGTTATAAAACTAATTGTTTTTTTACTATTTTAGTCACTTAATTAAACCCCTTAATTCCCTCAAAATAATGATTAAACTTTCGTTTTGTATCATTGGTATATTCTTTATATCATTTACCTACTCACAATCTAATTGTAACATTTCTGAAAAACCAGAAGACGAAACTTCAATTACACTAACAGAACTTTCTAATTTAATTCTTACACCAGAGTTTTATGATGTAAATCATAGATACGAAGATGGTTTAGGAACAAGAGGAGGTTTACATTCAGGTGGATTTTTAGATACTTGGCTTGGAGAAACACAAATAATGTTTCCTTATAACAATTTACCAATTACTGTTAATTTAACAAATACAGAAATTGTAAGTAATGCTAGTAATTATATGTATTGGATGACCATGGCAATGGGGCAAGAATATATGAATGTAGATATGCAGTTTATGATGGGGTTTGGAGCTAAAGAAACCTTTTCAGGAACTCCTTTTGCTGGCCCGCCATTCAATACAAATTTGGAAGGTGCTTATGGACCATTTGAAGTAGAGTTATATACAGGTTTAGATAGAGCGATATCATATCCAAGTTTTTTTCCTGAATATCAAACTCAGTTAGAAGCAGCTCTGGATGGCACTACGTCTGGTATTGATCCATTAAATTTAATGGATGATTATATAGGGATAGACCCAACGATGTTAGATGAATCTCCTGTTGTAAATGCTTATATGTTAAGCCTTATTAATTTTTTTAGTATTTATAATTTTTATAGTTATGCAGAAGATTTATGTTGGTCTAAAATAATAGAAGCACCTGCGGATCCTTACTACGGGCTTGGGGCATTAGCTGTAGCCTATAACTTAGGAATGTTTGCAACAGACCCCGTTGCTGTTACAATGAATAAATATAATTTTGCGACAACTAGAGACGATCCAAATGCAAGAGACCTCTTACCAGAAGGAAATAGTTCCTACAGAATACATATTACAGAAGTTGCTGAGGCTATTGTACAAAGAGCTGAAGATGCTAATACAGATTTATCTATTCCGCTTTGGGATTATCAAATTGATTGGCCAACAATAGAGCGTTTTTTCTTAGGAGAAGGAGGAACTGTAAATGCACAAGGAAAAGGAGGGTTACTAAAGCATTTTGAAATGAGTGATTTAGTTGTAAGACAAGAGATAATGACTACATTACAAGCTGCATTTAATATTTTAAAAGGTCAAGCACCTTCTTCAACGCCTACTACTATAAGTTACAGATACGACTGGTTGTCTTTATTACGAACTGTAAAGCAACATTTCTCTAATGAGGCTATTTTTGAAGAACCACTAAAAGGAGATGCGGCCCTAAGAATAAATGCTTATACAGGAACAGGAGGCTGTTGTGAAACCCCAGAAACAATAGATTTTGATGGGGTTGATGATTATATAAATTTATCCTCTTTTATAGGAGGGACCAATTCAACAAGTCAAATGGCATGGTTAAGATTAAACCCTTCATTTAATAGTGTTTCTACTATTATGGAGCAGAATAATGTGAAGCTATGGTTAGATGCCAATAGAAGGTTTAGCGGATCGGTGGTTACTGTAAACGGAACTTTTACAGCAACAACATCTACGGTTATTGCTAAAGATATTTGGACTCATGTTGCTATAATATATAATGGAACAAAATTAAAACTATTTATTAATGGGGAAGAGGAGGCAAATGTAGCTGCCTCAGGAAGTTTAATAGCTGCTTCAGGCGATTATGAAATAGGTAGATCTATTTTAGGAACAGAATATATTAATGCATTTATAGACGACACTAGAGTGTATGATATGGCACTGTCTAATGCGCAATTACAAGAACAAGTTTATCAAGAAATAGAAGTTAATGGTTCTGGAATACGTGGTTTAGTCATTCCTAAAGATATAATAGGCGTGCCTTCATCAAGTTTAAAGTTGTATTATAAAATGGATCCAATAGAATTGGGTAGAGTAATAGATCAATCTTCCTTTGGTCGAGATGGAATACTTAACAATATAACTACTGTAGAAGAACAAAATGCGCCAATGCCTTATGTAGCATCTACATCAGGAAATTGGTCTGATGTTAGTGTGTGGGAAAACGGAACAGTTTGGGATATTGCAAATGCAACAAATAAAGATTGGGCTATTGTTCAAGTTGTTAATAATGCAAAACTAACAACTGTAAATAGTCGTACTTTACTAGGCTTATTAGTAAACTCTGGAGCAGAAATAGAAGTACAAAATGATCAATTACTAAAGAATACTAATTATGTTAAGTTAGATGGTAAAATAGATTTACAAGGCGAATCGCAATTTATTCAAACTGTAAATAGTGACCTAGATGTAAACAGTATTGGGATTTTAGAACGAGACCAACAGGGAACCCAAGATTTATATACTTATAATTATTGGGCATCTCCAGTAGGAGCAAATAATACAACAACTAATAATAATAGTTATACTGTGCCAGAGGTATTAAAAGATGGAACCAATCCAGCAAATCCAACAGCTATTAATTTTCTTACTACTGGTTACGATGGAGCATTAGGAACCCCAATTAGTATAGCAGATTATTGGATTTGGAAATATAGTAATGATGCTACAAATTATTATAATTGGCAACATATAAAAAGCACAGGAACATTATTAGCAGGCGAAGGGTTTTCTATGAAAGGGGTTAATAATACTAATGGAAATGTTACATTAGAACAAAACTATACATTTCAAGGGAAGCCTAATAACGGTACCATTACTTTACCTATTACTGCAGGAAATGTATACTTAGTTGGTAATCCTTATGCATCTGCAATAGATGCACACCAGTTTATTTTGGATAATGCACCAATTATAGAAAGTGCCGGAGCAACTTCTGGAACATTATATTTTTGGGAACATTGGGGAGGCGGTTCTCATATTACTACAAACTACCAAGGTGGGTATGCTACGTATAATTTATCTGGAGCAGTGCCTACTGCTACTCTTGGAACAAGTACACTAGGTAATGGAGGTGTGCCAACAAAGTTGCCAGGACGTTATATTCCTGTTTCTCAAGGGTTTTTTGTTAGTGGAGAAATTACTGGAGATATAATTTTTAATAACGGACAACGTGTATTTGAAAAAGAAGGCGCTAATTCTGTATTTATAAAGAATGGAGCAAATACCTCTAATATTACTGAAGCTATAGACGAAAGATTAAAAATTCGTTTAGGATTTCAATCTGTAAATGCAATAAACAGACAGTTGCTAGTAACAGTAGCTCCTAATGCTAGTTTAGGGTTTGATTATGGTTACGATGGTGAGCAAACTGAAGTACAAATAGACGATATGTATTGGATAATGAACGATAAAAGGTATGTAATACAAGGTATTGATACTATTGAAGCTTCTACTACAATACTACCTTTAGGCATACATACAAGTTCCAGTGGTGTAAATACTTTTAAAATAGACGAGCTTATCAATGTCCCTAATAACTTTGAAGTTTATGTTTATGATACTTTAACAGAACTCTATCATGATATTAAAACCAATCCCTTTTCTATACATTTAGAAGCAGGGGAGTACTTAGACCGTTTTGAGTTACGCTTCTCAACCGACAATATTTTAAGTGTAGATGAAGTAGATAGTAGTAATATTGAATTTTATTTTGCTAATACTAATGCGTCTATAGTTATTGGAAATCCTAAATTGGAGGATATAGAATGTGTAACATTATATAACACGCTAGGGCAGTCTGTGGTAACGTTTAATAATATTAAAATAGAACATTATATAGAACTTAAAACAAAAGCTATAGCAACTGGTAATTATGTTTTAGAGTTAAAAACGGGAAAAGGAAAGTTATCCAAGAAAGTTTTGATTGAATAGCTATTACTTAATATTAAAAAAACCTGCAGAAATTTTTAAGTAGGAGAGTACTAGTAATGCATTAATAATTTTTATTTGTTTTTTGCTCCAGTTCTTGTTGTGTACTGTCTTTCATTATTTTTTCTCCTACTCTAAATTCAATTATTGCAAGAGAGAATACTATTACAATTTCTACTAAAATATATGTCCAACCTAAAACCTTAATTGTATTAAAGTGATAAAATATCAATCCTAATGATGTAAAACAGTACATTAAATTCAGTATTGCGATTTCTTTTTCGATAACAATAGAAATCATAGGCAGCGAAGAATATCGGTATTATAGCAAGGATATATAACACCGAAATAGGAATTCCAAATATAATTTCAAATTTAACAAGTATTACTCCTAATAAAAAGGCAGATAAAATTGTTCCAAATCCATCAATTAAAAAGAGTTTTTTTGGATTCAATTTAGCTTTCAGTATTAAATGTTTAAGAGGCATATTGTAATCGGTTTTTTGTTTTTAACACTTGCACACACCTAAAGAAATATATAACAACTATATATTTCTTATATGAGAAACTAATCTAATAAATCTTTTAAGTTTTTAAACTTTTTTATAACGGTAGAAGTATAAACTTCAGTTGTTTTGCTTTAATATTACTTGATGTCTTGTAAAACTATTCCTTTTTTTAATAGATATGTAGTTAAACCGTACTACTATATTCTAACTATTGCCTCTACTATTTTTATCGTTACTAATGTAATATGGTATCGGGTTCTAAGTTTCTGGTTTACCAAATAATTGTTTTTTAGTAATATGAAACGACTTTTTGTGTCTCTTACTCTTTGGGGTAACGGTTTATGTCTTTATGTTGCCAGATAATATTGATAACTGTCCATTCACCATCTAATTTTATTAAGTGTAGGTA
Organism: Pontimicrobium sp. MEBiC06410; assembly: GCF_053601615.1. Lineage (NCBI taxonomy): Bacteria > Pseudomonadati > Bacteroidota > Flavobacteriia > Flavobacteriales > Flavobacteriaceae > Pontimicrobium > Pontimicrobium sp. MEBiC06410. Next base: position 1,384 of record NZ_JBSHNT010000158.1, on the reverse strand, counting down.
TTCTACCCAATTATCAGAAACCAACTTTACGTTAGCTATGCGATTATAAATATCTAATATTTCTATTTTATTATTAGGGGTAAATGGAAATTTAGTATTTGATTTGTTCCATGATGTAGCAAAATCAATCATTTGATCTTTTATAGTTGCTCTAGCATACTCTTTTTTTAATTGCCTGTCGTAGCCAATGGTAACTTTATTTAAACTATCGTTAATGACGCTATTCATTAATTCGGGCTTTAAGTCCTGTAAAGCAATTAAATAACCTAAAGCTTTTTTCTTAATAGCTATAGAATCTTTTTGTGTAGCTATAGATGCTAACTCTGCTTTTGTATTTGAGTATATTGGTCTTTCACGTATTTTTTTATTAGTAGTATCAAATTGTTCTAACCCAATTTGGTTTCCAATAGCATCATATTTTTTCTCTCCATAGGCAAACCCCCATTGGTTTAAAACAAGGTTGTTTTCTGCATCATGATAACTATAGATGGTATGATTCCCTAACTCATCATATACATCTTGATACGAGGCTGTTCCTTTATCGTTATTAATAATATTTAAATTTTCATCTAAATTATAGTGAGCTTTTGGGAGCCTTTTTTTTGTTAATAATATACCTGTGGTACCAAATTGAAAATACGGAGAAAGTGCAACCGTTTCTTGTTTTAAATTAAAACGTTTTTCAATAATTAACTTCTTGTGTTTTTTCCATTGGTATTCATAAATTCCCCAATTAGACAGCATAGGTTCATTGTCTAGATTATAAAATTGGAGTTTAGATTTTAACCCATTTTTGTTATAGCTATATACCTCTTTAAAGACTGCTCTATTATTAGTGATGTATTTTCCATTTTTATCATAAAATGTTCTTATCTCTTTATTTTTTGAGTAGGTTATTACTACTTTATAAACCCCTAATGATGCTAAAGGATGCTGTTTTTCTGTATGGTAATGCTTGTTTAATATTTCAATAACTCTGTTAGAGTCATCATACTTAAAGATATAGTGAGAGGTCAATTGTGCAGTTGCTTGATCTATAGGGTAAATTCCTGCTAATTCTACATACGGTGAGACATGATTGTATCTTAAATGTCTATAATACTCTGTTTTAGAGCTATTTTGTGCATATAAACTTGTGCATATACACAACGTTATAAGTAATTTTAAAATTTTCATACTGATTTATTGTTTTTTGATTGATTATGAGGGTGTTTCTTTGCGATAGTAACAAAAACTATACCTATGTCCCGTCCTAAAATAGCGATACACTAAAATCTTAGTGTAATGAAAACATCAGAAAACAATGGGTACACCAAGCGCACCCAAAAAGATTACTCGCTCTCTTTTAAACTTCAAATAGTTGAAGAAGTAGAGCAAGGTCATT